>JBLMWU010000074.1:0-33393 GCA_050257395.1 Gemmatimonadota bacterium
GGGTGTTGGTCTTGACGTTGCCCAGCCGCAGCTTCCCCCCCACCGACCGGGCCACCGAGCCGCCCGCGCGCCGGCGGCGCGCGGTCCGCTCGGACAGCCGCAGCAGCTCCCGGCGGATCACGTCCGGGTCGTCCACGTCGCTGGGGAAGGTCTCTTCCGCGCCGACGCTCTTGTCCGGGACGGTGGGCACCACCCGGCGCTCGTCCCGTCCCCAGGCCAGCGCGTGCAGGTGGCTGCCGGCGGCGCCGAGCTCGCGCTGCAGGGTGGCCACGGGGGTGTGGGCGATGTCGCCCACCGTCCGCAGGCCGAGCCGGGCGAGCACCTGGCCGGTCTGCTCGCCCACCCCCCACAGGGCGGCCACCGGCAGCGGGTGCAGGAAATCCAGCACCTGGCCCGCGGGGACCACGCACAGGCCGTCCGGTTTGCACAGGGCCGAGGCCAGCTTGGCCACGAACTTGCAGCTGGCCACGCCGACCGAGCAGGTGATGTCCTGCTGGTCGCGGATGGCGGCCCGGATCTGCTCGCCGATGGCGGCGGGCGGGCCGAGCCGCCGGATGGCCCCGGACACGTCCAGGAACGCCTCGTCCAGCGACAGCGGCTCCACCTCCGGGGTCACCGACCGGAAGATCGCCATGACCTCGCGGGAGACCGCCCCGTACAGGTCGTGCCGGGGCGGGATGAAGACCGCCTGCGGGCAGAGCCGCCGGGCCCGGGTCACCGGCATGGCCGAGCGGACCCCGAACGCCCGGGCCGGGTAGGTGGCGGACAGGACCACCCCGCGGGAGCTGGCGGCGCCCACGATCACCGGCTGGTCACGCAGCTCAGGCCGGTCGCGGATCTCGACGCTCGCGTAGAACGCGTCCATGTCGATATGGAGGATGTGGCAGCCAAGGTCGTCGGCGGCCACCGTGCTCACCGGTACCCGAGGACGTGGAACTGGGTGGCGAAGTCGTGGAACGCGGGATGCGCGGAGGCGGCCTGCTCCAGCGCGAGCAGCGCCTCGGCTGCGCCGGGGTCGGCGTCCGCGAGCACCGCCGGCACCAGGTCGGCGAACACCCGCACCCCGTGCGCGGTGCCCGGGCGCAGGCCCGCGTCCTCGATCAGCCCGACCACCCCGGCCAGGGTGAACCGCCGGGACGGCCCGTCCGCCCCGGGGCCGGCCGCCGGGCCGGGCGGCTCGGTGCTGATGCCCGCGAGCAGGCGCCTGGCCTCGTCGAACCGGCCCGCCAGGGCCCGGTGGATCACCGCCGCGACCGCGCTCGCCGCGAGCACGCTGACCACGCCGCCGGGCCGCAGCACGGCGGCGATCGCCGCCATCGCCGCGGCCGGGGAGTCCACGTACTCCAGCACGCTGTGGCACAGCACCAGGTCGGCGCTCTCCGGGCCGGCCACGCTGACCAGGTCGGCGGCGTCGCCCTGCACCGCGCGCAGCGGGACGTCCATCTCCGCGGCCCGCCGCTGCGCGGCCGCGAGCGAGTCCGGGCTCGGGTCGATGACGGTCACGTGGTGGCCGAGCCCGGCCAGCGGGACCGCGAACCCGCCCGTGCCGCCGCCGGCGTCCACGATGTCGAGCCGGGGCCGCCCGGTCTCGGCGGCCAGGCCGGACAGGACGGACTGCAGCACGTCGCGCACCACGGCGGTGCGGGCGTCGTCGGGCCTGCTGCCCTGGCGGACCCGGGTGCCCGTGCCGCCGGGTGGGGTCCCGGCGCCGCCCGCCCCGGTCCCGGGCTGCGCGCCGTTACGGTCGCCTGCCACGCAGTCCTCCCTGGCCTCACCTGATCCCGGCGCCGGGCGCGGGAACCCGCTCACTGATCGGGCGCCGCTATTCAGCGGCCCCCTGGGAGTCACCCTAGTGCCCGCCTCGGACAATGCCGCGATACCGGCCCGCCTGGTACTGTCGCTGCGCGATGGACGAGGGAAAGCCGGGGGTGCTCGTCACCGACGCCGCGGGCCAGGCGGCCGACCCGGCCTTCGCCGCGGCCGCGCACGGCATCCTGTCGGCGCTGGTGCGCGGCGGTGCGGCACTCGGCTGGCTGGACCCGCCGCCGCTGGCCGAGGTCGCGGCGCTGCTGCGGTCGGTCGGCGAGGCCAGCGCCACCGGCGACGGCGCGCTCCGCGCCGCCTACCTGCTGCCCGGCTCCCTCATCGCCGCCGGCTCCCCCGCCGCCGTCCCCGGCTCGCCCGCCGGGGGTGAGGCCGAGGGCGGCGCACGCCCGGCCGGCGGGCCCCCGGGCGGGCCGCCGCCGCCGGACCGGCTCATCGGCCTGGGGTACTGGACCAGGTACGAGCGCCCGACCCACCGGATGCACGCGGACCTGCGCCGGATCGCGGTGGCCAGGCATGCCCAGGGCCGCGGCGCGGGCCGCGCCCTGACCAGCGCCCTGATCGACGCCGCCCGGGCGGCCCGCATCGAGGTGCTCACCCTGGACGCCCGGGGCGACAACACCGGCGCCCTGCACCTGTACCGGAGCCTGGGCTTCACGGAGTACGGCCGGCTGCCCGGCTTCGTCGCCGTCGGCGAGCGCCGCTACGACACCGTGCTCTGCTGCCTCGACCTGCGCGAGCGGCCTCCCGGCGGGACGGCCGCCGGTGGCCCTGCCTGACGACGGCGCGCTGGCCGCGCCGCGCTCCCCGGCACCACCGCCAGCGGCGGGCCGGCCCGCGGCCGCCGCTGCGCTGCGGGCCCAGCACCGCGGCCGGGTGCTCGGCAACCAGCTCTCCCTCGCGGCCGGCTGGGGCCGGCCCTGCCTGTCCTACCTGCTGTGCATCCGGCCGGACGCGGACGCGCGGGCCGGGCTGGCGGCCGTCCAGGACGCGGTGGCCGGGCCCGAGCCGGCCCTGCTGCGGATCCCGCCGCAGGCCCTGCACCTCAGCGTGGCCTGGCTGCTCGGGGTCCATGAGACCTTCGCCCGGCCCAAGGACGAGCTGTGGGCGGAGTACGGCCCGGGCTGGCTGGCCATGCTGCGCACGGCCCTGGCCGCGCTGCCGCCGTTCAGCCTCCGGCTGCGGGAACTGGCTGCCACCGACACCGCCGTGATCGCGATCGCCGACGCCCCGAACCCGGTCACCGCGCTGCGGGCGGAGCTGACCGGCGCCCTGCCCCGGCCCCGGAACCTGCCGCTGAGCAGGGGTGAGCTTGTTCACACCACCCTGTTCCGCTACCGGGCTCCGCTGGCCGCTCCAGAGGCCTTCCTGCAGCGGGTTGCGGGGGCCGCCGTGAACCTCCAGGTCAGCGTGCATGAGATGGCCCTGATAAGGGAAATAGTCTTTCCGTCCCTCCGGTTTCAGACCGTCCAAAACTTCACCCTCACACCCGGCGTCCCGGCCCCTGCGCACCTGCTCTGAGCAGGCGGTGCTTTGTCCGGTTCCGGCTCCGGGGGTGACCCGGAACCCTTAGGCTCTCCGCATGCGCGAGCACCTCGAACTCCCGCGGCCGCTGCCGCTGCTGCGGACCGTGCTGTGGAACCTCATGGAGTCCGCCGGGCTCCCGGTCGGCGCGGTGGCGCTGGCCGGCTGGATGGACGGCCGGAACGCCGGCCTGATCGCGGGGCTGGCCGCCACCTGGCTGACCGTGGTCATCCGCAAGGTCGCCACCCGGCATGTGCCGAGCCTGCTCGCGATCACCGCGCTCGTGCTGACCCTGCAGACCGTGGTCGTGCTCGCCACCGGCCAGCTGTGGCTGTACCTGCTCCAGTTCCCGCTGGCCCAGTTCGTGATGGGGGTGCTGTTCGCCCGGACCGCCCGGGGCGACAGCCCGCTGGTGGCCCGGCTCGCCGCCGAGGTCGTGGCGCTGCGGGCGCCCAGCGAGCGCCACCCCGGCCTGCACCGGTTCTTCCAGGGCGCGACCTGGCTGTGGGCGGGGATCTTCTTCCTGCTCACGGGGGGCATGGCGGTGATGATGGTGACCGAGCCGGTCAGCATGTTCATCATGCTGTCGACCGTCGCGACCGCCGCGCTGGTGGTCGCGGGCACCGGAGTGTCCGCGTTCTGGTTCCGCTCGGTGCTGCGCGACCACGGGCTGAGCCTGCGCTTCGCGGCCCGGGAGCCCGTCCCGGCCCCCGCCGCCGCGCCCACCGGCACCAGCTGACCCGGGCCCTCCCGCCCGCCAGACCCGGAAGCCGCCGCCCAGCTTGAGCTGAGCGGCGGCTTTCTGCGTGCGGCCGGGGCGGCGGCTACAGGGCCAGGGTCGGCTTGAGCTCCAGCAGCCTGGCGAGCAGGCCGTTCACGAACGCGGGCGACCCCTCCGTGGACAGGTCTCGGGCGAGCTGGACGGCCTCGCTGATGGCGACGCCGTCCGGGACGTCACCGGCCCACAGCAGCTCGTAGGCGCCGATCCGCAGGATGTTGCGGTCCACGGCCGGCATCCGCTCCAGCGACCAGCCGTGGGCGTGCTCGGCCAGCAGCCCGTCGATCCGCTCCCGGTGCGACTGCACCCCGCGGACCAGCTCACTGGCGTACGGGGGGAAAGGGCGGTCGATGTCGCGTGACCGCTCCCCCAGCACCTCCAGCGGGGGCTCGCTGCGGAGCTCCGCCTCGAACAGGACATCCAGCGCCCGCTTGCGGGCTTTGCTACGGGCGGGCACGGCGGGCGCTCAGGCGCGCCCGAGGTAGTCGCCGGTCCGCGTATCGACCTTGACCTTCTCGCCGGTGGAGATGAACAGCGGCACCTGGATCTGGGCGCCGGTCTCCAGCGTGGCGGGCTTGGTGCCGCCGGTGGACCGGTCCCCCTGCACGCCGGGGTCGGTCTGCCTGATGGTGAGCTCCACCGCCGCGGGCAGGTCCACGTACAGCGGGGCACCCTCGTTGAAGGCCACCGTCACCATCTGCTCTTCCAGCAGGTAGTCCGCGGCGCCGCCGACGGTGGCGGCCGGGACGTGCGGCTGGTCGTAGGTCTCGGTGTCCATGAAGACGAAGTCCTCGCCCTCGCGGTAGAGGTACTGCATCTCGCGCTTGTCCACGCTGGCCACATCGACCTTGACGCCGGCGTTGAAGGTGCGGTCCACCACCTTGCCGGACATCACGTTCTTGAGCTTGGTCCGGACGAAGGCGCCGCCCTTGCCGGGCTTGACATGCTGGAACTCCACGACGGTCCAGAGCTGGCCGTCGAGGTTCAGCGTGATGCCGTTCTTGAGGTCGTTCGTGGTGGCCACGTTGGTCGTCTCTCCTGCGTGCGCGGCCCGCCCCGGTCAGAGGGCGAGCAACTCCCCGGGGGGGCTGGTCGTAGTGGCGGTGAGCAGCTCGCGAGGCGCCTCGGTCCCGGCTCCGGAGCGCACCACCAGGGTGTCCTCGATCCTCACGCCGCCCATGCCGGGCAGGTAAACGCCGGGCTCGACGGTGATGGGGACTCCGGGCTCAAGTCTACCCGGACGGGCTCGCCCCATAATCGGCGCTTCGTGGATCTCCAGCCCCACGCCGTGGCCCAGGCCGTGGGAGAAATGCTCGCCGTGCCCCGCCCCGGTGATGAGGTCGCGGGCGGCCGCGTCCACGTCGGCGACCGCGGCCCCCGGAGCGGCCGCGCCGATGCCGGCCCGCTGGGCCACCGCCACCAGCTGGTAGATCTCGCGCTGCCAGTCAGCCGGGCGGCCGAGCACCACCGTCCGGGTCATGTCCGCGTGGTAGCCCTGGTACCGGGCACCGCAGTCCACCGTGATCAGGTCGCCGGGCCGGAGCGGCCGGTCGCCGGGCACGTGGTGCGGGATGGCGCCGTTGGGCCCGCTGGCGACGATCGTGTCGAACGCCAGCTTCTCGGCGCCCGCCTCCATCATGGCCCGCTCCAGCAGCACCGCCAGCTCGTGCTCGGTCATCCCGGCCCGGATGCGCGGCACCACGCTGTCGAACGCCGCCCCGGTGATGGCGCAGGCACGGGCCAGCAGCCCGAGCTCGTGCGCGTCCTTGATCATCCGCAGTTCCTCGACCGCCCGGCCGAGCGGCACCAGTTCCAGCTGCCCGGCGGTGGCGAGCGCCTCGTGCCGTTCCACGGTCATCTCGTGCGCCTCGAACGCCACCCGCCGCAGGCCCCGGCGGGCAGCCAGGTCCGCCAGCGCCGGCTCGGTCTCCCGCTCCACCAGCAGTTCCAGATCCGGGCAGAGCCGCTCGGCGGTCAGCCCGTAACGGGAGTCGGTGGCCAGCACCGGATCTCCATCGGCGGGCAGCAGCAGGGCGGCGTTGGAGCTCGCCAGGCCGGTGAGGTAGCGGACGTTGACGAGGCTGGTGATGAGCGCGGCGTCGGCGCCGCGGCCGGTCACGGTCGCGTGCAGCAGGTCCCGCCGCCGGGCATGGATCTCGGGCATGCGACGAGCGTACGGCCGCGCGGCGCGGATCCCCAGCGCTCCGGCCCGCCGGGCCCGCCACCCGGCCCCGTCAGCCGGCCCGTGAGCCGCGCGGGGCGGGCCCGCGGTCAGGCCGCGTAGGTGCGCAGGACGGCCAGGGCGGGCTGGCCCAGCGGGCCGGTGGCGGTCAGCGCGGAGTCGGCCGGCGCCAGCCGCTGCGCGGCCACCCGGGCGAAATCCCCGGCCGGGCCGGTGATCGCCGATTCCGCGTCCGCCGGGCCGAACTGCCAGCGGGTGACCCCGTCCGGCGCGGTCAGGTCCGCGTGCACGTCGCCCGGGGGCGCGCCGGTCAGCGACAGCGCGTACGGCAGCGTGCGGTGGGCCAGCCAGGCGACGTGCCGCAGCCGGTCGGTGTCGGGGTAGTCGATGCCCAGCGGGCCGGTGATGTCCAGGCCGTGCGCCCAGTGCTCGGCCAGCCGGGTGGTGGCCAGCGTGGCCGGCTTGAGCGGTGCTTCCACCCACGTCAGCAGCTGCTGCGGGTCGGCTTCGAGCAGCGCGTCCACCGCGGCGCGGCGGGCCTGCCGCCAGCGCTCGAAGACCACGGCGGGTTCGGCCCGTTCGGCCCGGACGAGCTGGTCCATGATCTGGTCCACGCTGTCCGCGCTGCCGGCCGGGCGGCTCAGGCCCATCCCGGCGACGGTCGCGGCCACCGCCTCCTCGGACTGGGCGAGGTGCAGCACCACGTCGGTTACGGACCACCCGGCCGCGGCCGACGGCGCCAGCCAGGCCGGCCCGGGCAGGGCGGCCAGGATCTCCTCCAGCCGGTCCTGCTCGGCCACCAGATCATCGATGATCGTCATGGCTGGACTATGCCACATGCGGCCCGGCCCCGGCCGTGCCGGTTTTGCCGCCTGCTGGCGCTGCCCCGGGACCCGGCGGGATCCGGGCCGCGATGAGGCGTCCGCCCCTGTTCAGGGGAAAAGGCGAAAGTGTTCCGTTAGGACTGTGGTGTCTGGGACAGGACCATGGTCCGGCCGGGCGGGTCATTGGCCCCTGTGCCGCCTGGCCGCCGCAGCAGAACATAACGGACAGTACGTGTTCGCGCTGGAGAGAGCCGGACCAGAGAGGGGCAGCTATGACCTGGCCCAGCTACGCCGCCTGTCTCGGGGCGGACCCGGAACTGTTCTTCCCCATCGGCGAGACCGGCCCGGCCGTGCGGCAGATCGCCGAGGCGAAGGAGATCTGCGGCCGCTGCCCGGTCCGGCAGGAGTGCCTCCAGTGGGCGCTGGACACCGACCAGAACGCCGGGGTCTGGGGCGGGCTCAGCGAGTCGGAGCGGTTCGGGCTCAAGCGCCGCCTCGGCCGCCGCGCCAGCACCGCCGCCTGATCAGCACCGCCGCCAGGCCAGCACCGCAGCTGGCCAGCGCCGCCGACTGACCAGGGCCGCCCCTGGCGCCTCGGCGGAGCCAGCCACACGGGCCCCGCCATCTTCTCCGCGAGCCCGGCCTGGCCCGCCAGCCCGGCTCATAGGTTTCTCGTTCACGCGAAAATGCTTGTCGCCGTATGCACGGCGCCGTATACTCGCAGACGGATATACGGGAGCGGCTAACGGAGGCGGCAGATGGCGCAGCGACGTGCGGTGGCCAACCCGCTCGCGCTGGCGGTCATGGTCACGCTGACCGAGCGTCCCATGCACCCGTATGAGATGGCCGCCACCATGCGCCGGTACGGCAAGGAACGCAACATCCGGCTCAACTACGGCTCCCTCTACACGGTCGTGAACAACCTGGCCAGGCACGGCTTCATCGAGGCCGTCGAGGCGCAGCGGGAAGGCCGCAGGCCCGAGCGGACCGTGTACCGGCTCACCGGGGCCGGCCAGCGGGAGCTGGACGACTGGATGGCCGAGCTGATCGGGCGGCCGGTGAAGGAGTACCCGCAGTTCGAGGCGGCGCTGGCGGAACTGGCGGTGGTGCCGCCCGGGCGGGTGCTGGACCTGCTGCGTGAGCGGACCGCGGCGCTGGAGAAGTCCATCGAGGCCGAACGCGCCGATCTGGCGGCCGTCCGGCACCTCCCCAGGCTGTTCCTGCTGGAAGCCGAGTACCACCTGGCCATGACCGAAGCCGAGCTGGCCTGGGTCCGCGGGCTGGCCGCGGAGCTGGCGGAGGGCTCGTTCCCGAACCAGGCGGACTGGCAGCGGCTGCACGAGCTGCGGGCGGCCGGCCAGCTGCCGCCCGACACCGCCGAGTTCGCCGCGCTGTGGGGCGGGGCCGCGAGCTGGGAGGACAGCCAGCAGCCCGGCGCGGCACCGCAGCCTGGCAGGGAGGAGGGCAGCCAGCAGAACTGACGAGCACAGCAAAACGGCCCCCGGCTGGTGCGGCAACACCAGGCCGGAGGCCGGGACCCCCGAACCGGCCCGCCGGAGCGAGCCTGATCGAGTGAGCACTCCAAGGATACGTGCCTGCTCCCGGACGGACCGGTTCTCCCCGACACCCACCAGGGAGAACACGCATGACCATGCAGGCACGGGCGTCCGCGCCCGCCGGCGGCGGCACAGCCGCCGCGATCGAGGCGCATGACCTCGTCAAGACCTACCCGAAGAACGTCCGGGCGCTGAACGGGCTCTCGTTCGCGGTGCCCGCCGGCACCGTCTTCGCCCTGCTCGGGCCGAACGGGGCCGGCAAGTCCACCACCGTCAAGATCCTCACCACCCTGGCGCAGGCCGACTCCGGGACCGCGTCCGTGGCCGGGCTGGACGTCCGTGCCAGGCCCGCCGTGGTGCGCCGCGCCATCGGCGTGGTCGGGCAGCGCTCCGGCGCCGACCCGATGGCCACCGGCCGGGAGAACATCGTGCTGTCCGGCCGGATCAAGGGCCTGCGCGGCCGGGAGCTCGGCCGCCGCGCCGACGACCTGCTCGCCCGGTTCGACCTGGCCGGGGCGGCCGGGCGGCTGGTGCGCACCTACTCCGGCGGCATGCAGCGGCGGCTCGACGTGGCCATGGGCCTGGTCAACCAGCCGCAGGTGCTGTTCCTCGACGAGCCCACGGCGGGGCTGGACCCCGAGGCCCGGTCCGCCATGTGGGCGGAGATCGCCCGGCTGTCCGCGGCGGATGGTCTCACCATCCTGCTGACCACCCACTACCTGGAAGAAGCCGACCGGCTGGCCGGCCAGGTCGCCATCGTCGACCAGGGCCGGGTGGTGGCCACGGGCACGCCGGACGAGCTCAAGGGGCAGCTGCACGGCGACTCCGTCCAGCTGGAGGTCACCGCGGGCACCGACAGCGGGGTGCTGCTCGCGGCGCTCGGCCGGGTGCCCGGCCTGGGCGAGGCCCGGGTGGACGGCGCCCGGGTCAGCGCCCGCGCGGGCGACGGCGCCAGCGCGCTGCCGCTGGTGCTCGCCGCGCTGGAAGGCGCGGGTGTCGCCGTCCGGGCCGCCACCGTGGCCCGCCCGTCCCTCGACGACGTGTACCTGCGCCACGCCGGGCGCCGGTTCGACGACGCCGACCAGCCCGCCCCCGCCGGCACCGCCCTGGGAGGAGCCCGATGACCGCCATCGCCGCACACACCACCTGGATGACCGGGCGGCAGCTGCGCACGCTCGCCCGCCAGCCCGCGTACATGATCATCAGCCTCATTCAGCCGGTGATCTGGCTGTTCCTGTTCGGCTCGCTGTTCCGCAAGGTTGTCCAGCTGCCCGGGTTCGGCGCCCCGTCCTACCTGGACTACCTGGTGCCGGGCGTGGTCATCATGAGCGCGCTGTCGACCAGCATGTGGAGCGGCATGACCGTGCTGGAGGAGATCGACCGCGGGATCATGGACCGGCTGCTGGTGCTGCCGCTGCACCGCTCGGCCATCATCAACGCGTCCGTGGTGATGCAGGCCCTCACCACCACCCTGCAGTCCCTCATCATCGTGGGCCTCGGCTGGGCTGCGGGCGCGCACTACCCCGGCGGGATCGTGGGCGTGCTGGTGCTGGTCGCGGCCTCCATCCTGGTGGCGGTCGTGTTCAGCGCGCTGTCGAACAGCGTGGGCATGCTGGCCCGGCAGCGGGAGACGATCATCGGCATCACCACCTTCTGGCTGCTGCCGCTGACGTTCCTGTCCAGCGCGTTCATGGCCAAGGCGCTGATGCCGCACTGGATGCAGATCGTGGCGGACTGCAACCCGGTCAACTGGGCGCTGGAAGCCGGCCGGGCGGCGATGAGCACGAGCCCGGACTGGGCCCGGGTGGCGGCGCAGGGCGGCGGGCTGGCCGCGCTGGCCATCGTGGTCACCGCGCTGTCCGTGCTGACCTTCCGCTCCTACCAGAAGTCCGTGTAGCAGGGCCAGCACCCGGACCGGCGCTAGCGGCGGTCCGGGTGCGCCTGCTCGCAGCGTGCCGCGCAGGCGTGCGATGGCCGGATCAGCTTGCCCTGATGTGCCGCGCCGAGGGCGACGGTCATGACCAGGCCCGCGCCCGCGAGCGCGATCACCGGTGCCGGTGCCCGCAGGTGGCCGCGCGGGACGGGCAGCGCCGCGCCGCCGCCGGGCCGGCTGGCCGGGCGCCTGGCCAGCCAGGCGGCGGCCAGCAGGAACGGCAGGGTGGCGCCGATGATGACGAGGTCCGCGACGTTGTAGCGGTGACCGCCGATGCTGATGAAGTCAACGACCCCGCGGACGCTGCCCGGAGCGGTCCAGTAGTGCATCCCCAGCCGGTCGGCCAGGTTGCTCGCCCACCCGCCGAGCAGCAGGGCACCGCAGGCCGTGACGGCGGCCCGGCGCCGCCGGCGGGCCAGGACAGCGGCGGCGATGCTCACCAGCCCCGAGTCCAGCAGGTCGAGCAGGGCGCCGGTGCCGGGATGGACATACCACTTCCCGACCGTGGGCCCGGTGAGGAAATCGCCGCCCGGGTTGATCTTCGCGCCCGGGACGTGCCGCCAGGCCCACCACTTGGCCGCCTGATCCACCACGATGACCGCCGCCAGCAGGGCCAGCACGATCAGCCGCTGCGTGAGCCTGCCCCTGCGCTCCGCCCCCTCCCCCTCCGCACTCTCCGCCTCCGCCGTGACACGTTCCTGGATGTCCGTCATCGGAGCCTGTGTTCTCCACCCGGGCCAGATCGCTGCGCCTTCGCGGCCCGTGGGAACCGCGGCGATGGGCAGCGGCGTCAGCCAGGAGCCGGAACTGCCCTGGCCCGGCTGACCCGCGGGGCCCGGCAGCCTTTCAGCGGCTACCCCGCGATGACCGTTAGATGCCGGTGCAGTCCGGTGGGTACGGGTTTGACGCCTCCCGGCTACCGGACCTCGCCGGCCTTCCGGCCGGGCGTGCCCTGTTTACGCGGTCAGCAGGGGGAACGGGGCTGATATGAGCACCAGCGACCCGACCAGCGCCATCCAGGCGGCGGTGCTGGCTGACCCGTGCGTCCGGTCGGTCGAGCTCACGGGGTCGCGTGCCCTCGGCACCGCGACCGACCTGTCGGACTGGGACTACCGGATCACCTCCGACGATCCGGCCGGGACCGCCCGCCGGCTGCCCGACCTGCTGGCCGGGCTGGATCCGCTCGGCGGCCTCTGGGACCCGCTGGCCTGCGAGCCCGTCTACATGATCGTCCTGCCCGGGGCGGTCAAGGCCGACCTGTTCCCCGGGCTGCCGGCCCGCCCTGCCCCGGACCCTCCTCTGGAGGCCAGCGGGGCCACCCTGCCCGCGATCGACGCCCACTTCTGGGACTGGAACCTGTGGCTGGGCGCGAAGCGCCTGCGCGGGCTGGACGCCCTCACGGGCGCGGAACTGGCGAAGATGTGGCACTACCTGCTGCGGCCGCTGGGCTCGGCCCGGCCGCCCGTCAGCCAGCACCAGGCGGTGACCAGCTACCTGCAGCTGCGTGGCCGGCAGGAGCAGCGGCTCGGCTTCGCCGTCCCCCGCGAGCTCGGCGACGCCGTGATCAGCCGGCTCCGGGGCACCGGCCTGCTGCCGGAGGAGAGCCAGCGCAGCCCGTGATCACGGGCTGCCAGCCACCGGGCGGCCACCGGAGCCTCTCCTGCTGCCGGTCAGGCCGTCTCCATCCCGAACCGGGCCATGAGGGCTTGCTCCTCTTCACGTGACGGCGGCTCGTCCCGGTGCCACAGGTCGTGCAGGGCGGCGAAATAGGCGTCCATGGCCGGAGCGTGGATCACCAGCAGCCGGGCGGGGCGGTCGGCGGCATTGCCGAAGGTGTGCGCGGTGCCGCGGGGAACCAGCACGAACCCCTCCGGGCCGGCCTCCAGATCCTCACCCGCCACGCTGATCGACACCAGGCCGTCGAGGACGAAGTAGGCCTCCGAGCAGTTGGTGTGCCGGTGCGGCGGCGGACGGCGGCCGCCGGGCGGCAGCGTGCGCTCCATCAGCGACAGGTCACCGTCGTCCTGCCCGGCCAGCGCCTTGAAGTACATGACGCTGCCCCGGGCGGTGAACCGCGCATGGCCTTCACCAGGCCTCAGCACGCCGGCCATGCAGCCGACCTCCCCTCCCCATCGCCGCGGCGCTTGTGCCGCCACCATCCTGTCAGCCGGGTATGTTCACCATCTGCCGCAGCGGCACGAGGCGCGGGTCGGTCCGGTAGGTGTGCAGGTTGCCGGGCTGCCAGAACAGCGTTCCGGCGAGGCCATGCTGCTGCACGTACTTCACCTTGGCGGCGACCCGGGCCACGGTGGTGTCGTAGTAGCCCGGCGCCACCCCGATGCCGATGAGCAGCTTGCTGGCCGGAATGCCGGCCCGCAGGTAGGCGGCGATGCTGCCGGCGCCGTTGTCCTGGAACGACTCGTCATTCAGCGAATCCACGTACGGGGCGATCCTGGCGGCGATGGGCGGCGGGACCTGCCCCGGGTTGACGTCGGCCGACAGGTACAGGTGCCGGCCGGGGAAAGCCTGGTCCAGGGCGCTGCGCACCCCGCTGACCAGGGCGGCGTAATCAGCCTGGTGGGCCGGTACCTCCTCCTCCCAGTCGATGTCCACGCCGTCGAAGTGGTACTTCGCGACGTAGGAGACGATGGCGCGGATGAAGGCGGCCCGGTGGGCGGGGCTGGCCGCGCTGGCGAAGCGGGCCCCCTGGCCCTGCTCGCCGACAGCCATGATGATCAGCCGCCGGGCCTGGTGCGCGGCGGCCACGGCTGGCGGGATGTTGGCCAGCGACTGCATGTCACCGACGGCGATCCCGCCGCCGGGCGCAGGCCAGAGGCCGAAGTCGCTGATGATGGTCCACGGCGTGTAGTCGAACTGGGCGGGCGGGATGCTGCCCTGGATCCATCCCGGGTACGAGGTGAACGAGACGTACCGGTGGCCGGGAACGGCCGGGCTGGCGGAACCCGGCGCGGCGCTGGCGGGGCTGCGGGTCGCGCTGCCGCTGCTGTTCGCGCTCTGCCCGCCCCGCTGCCCGCCGCCGCACGCCGCCAGCAGGAGCAGCGCCACCCCGGCCACGGCCGGGGTGGCGCGGAGGCCGCGCTCTCGTAGCCTGGCTGCAGGTCGCATGTCCCCCCGGCTGGCAGTCCTGCCTGCCTTCCCCGTCTCCCTCTGAAACGTGCGTGCCCGGGCCGGTGTTCCGCCCCCGCTGGCCCGCGGGACCGGCGAGCCAATCACCCCGGGTGCCCGGCGGGGTGCTATCCGAGCGGCCTGCCGAGCGTTTCCGGGTGGGCCCGGCGGTAGTGCTCGGTCAGCGCCTCGCTGACCTCTCCGGGCTGGTAGGCGACGGTCTGCTGGCAGATCTGGCAGCGGGTGAGCGGAAGCTGGGTCACGGTCACCGGAAAGCTGCGGGAAGTTGACTTGCTCATTGCCTCCCATCATGCCAGGCGCCCCGCCCGCGGCCGCCGCCGCCGCGCCCGGCCGCCTCTCAGGGCAGGCTGGCGACGATGACCATCCGCTGGTGACCGGCGGTCAGCGGCTGCGCGTCCTCGCCGTGGCCGGCCACCGCTGTGAACCCCGCGGCGAGCAGCCAGTCCCGCAGCTCGGGGAACCCGAACAGCCGCTTGACGAACCGCAGCCGGCGGGCCCGCCCGCCACGGATGACAGTCCGCTCGGCCTCGAAACGGCCGGTCAGCGCGTCCAGGTGGTAGCGGTCGACGAGCATGTCGCCGTTGTCCCGGGCGGCCACCACGCGGGACGGGGTGTAGGAGGCGAGGAACCTGGTGAGGTTGTCCAGGTCCATGGCGAGCCGCCCGCCCGGCCGCAGGGCACGGGCGATCCCGTCCAGGACGGCGCGGTTGGCGCTGTCGTCGAAGTAGCCGAATGCCGTGGACCAGTTGACGACCCGGTCGAAGGCGGCAGCCCACGGCAGCTGGCGCATGTCCCCGGCCACGTAGTCGACGCTGACCCCGGCGGCGGCCGCGTCGGCGCGGGCCCGGTCCAGGAAGACCGCCGAGGAGTCAAGGCCGGTGACCAGGCAGCCGCGGGCGGCCAGGCGATTCGCCAGCTCCCCGTGCCCGCAGGCCAGGTCCAGCACGCGCATGCCCGGCCGCAGCTCCAGCAGCTGCCACGCCAGCTCCGCGGCGGCTTCCCCCGGGACGCCGGCCCCGGGCAGGACAGGCCCGTGCGCCGCAAACTCGCTGGCGTCATCGGGCGCGGCAAAGAAGTACAGGTAGTCCTCGTCGTACATCGAGGAGGCGTCGAACAGGTCGGCCATGGCACCGGACCATAGGCGGGCCCGCCGCCGCCGGCAACGGCATTACCGGCCGGGCGGCGGCCGCACCCCTGCGGGGAGCTCCAGCGCCGGGGCGCGCCCGGCGAGCCCTCGCCGCGGGCGTGATACACATCGGGGAACGGCACCAGCGGTCACCGGGCGGAAAGGATCCGAGATGAACTTCGTGCTGGTCATGAAGACCGGGGAGTCCGAGCTGGTGGCGATCGGCCCGCTGGACATCGAGTACCAGGCCGCGATGCTGCGGGACGACATCGAGGACAGCGCCGGCTGGACCACGGTCGGCATTGCCAGGGTGCTCACCGAAGGCCAGGCCCGCGCCCGCACCACCGAGGCGGGCGGTGACACCACCATGGCGGCCGGCGATCCCGGGGCCGGGCCGCGGTAGCTGGCCCGGGGGAACGGCGGCACTGCCCGGATCCCGCAGGCCGGGGCAGTCACTGCGTGGTGATGTGCTCCGGCCGGATCGCCACGGCGATGCGGTCGGCGGCGTCCGGCGGAGGGCCCTGGGGCATGCCGTAACGCTCGGCGAGCCGGACGAACTCCGCTCCCCCGGGGTCGGGATTGATCTGCTCGACCCGGCCGCGGACCTCCAGGTAGCGGGATGGGCGGTCGGGATCGGTGATCGACAGTGCGACGGCGGGCTGGGCCTGCCAGTTGCGGTGCTTCTGGCGGCGGGTGGTGGCGGTCAGCCACAGGTACACGCCGTCGAACCGGAACCAGGTGGGGTTCACCTGCGGCGTGCCGTCGGGCCGGACCGTGGCCAGATGCGCGTACAGCGGCCGCTCCAGCAGGTCGGTCAGTGACGCGGGTATGACCTGCCCCGGCTCAGGTGAATGTCCCGCCGCACCCGGTTGCATGCCGCCTTGCCTCCGTCCCCGGCGCCGCCGCCGCTGACCCATCATGCTGCATCCGCGGATGGCGCCGGCCTGGTTCGCGGCGCGTGGCGGGAATGCGAGCATAGGGCGATGGCGCAGTTCGTGATCAGGCCGGCGCAGCCCGGGGACGCGGAGGCGATGGCGGAACTGTTCGCCGCGGTGGCCGGGGAACGCACCGGGATCGCTACTGAGCCGCCGGTAGACGTCGCTGAGCGCGCCGCGCTCTTCGCGCGCAGCGCCGGCGAATCGGCCGTGGCGGTGGCCGATGGCCAGCTCATCGGGATGATCCACGTCCAGCCCAGCCGGCACGGGTTCGGTGAGCTGGGAATGCTCGTGGACCGCGGCTGGCGCGGGCGCGGGGTCGGGTCGGCGCTGCTGGCCGCCGCGGCCGGCTGGGCGCGCAGCCGCGGGCTGCACAAGCTCTGCCTGGAGGTCTTCGCGCACAACACGGCCGCCATCGCGCTGTACCGCAAGTGCGGCTTCCGCGAGGAAGGCCGCCGCCCGCGGCAGTACCGGCGGGCCAG
This sequence comes from Gemmatimonadota bacterium, assembly GCA_050257395.1. Lineage (GTDB taxonomy): Bacteria > Actinomycetota > Actinomycetes > Streptosporangiales > Streptosporangiaceae > JAIRTY01. The sequence goes on from JBLMWU010000074.1 coordinate 16,312, forward strand.
CGGCGAGCTGTGGGACACGATCGTGATGGGGCTGCTCCTCTGACCGGCACCGGGCTCACTCCCGCAGCCGCCCGCGGCGGCTCACGGCTGAGCGCGGGAGCAGCCGCCCGGGCGTAGCCTTTGCCGGTGATAACCGCCGGGCTGGACCTGGCCGCGATGCCGGAGCGGACGGCGCTGGCCAGCATCGAATGGACCGGGAGCCGCGCCGCCATCCGCGAGCTTGTCTGCCCCGCCGACGACCGTGTCATCCTCGAGGTGATCGGGCAGGCCGGCAAGACCGGGATCGACTGCCCGCTCGGCTGGCCGGACGCCTTCGTCGACTTCGTCGCCGCGCACCGCTCCGGGCATGTCACGCCTCCCCCGGACAGCAACGGCGCGGGGTGGCGGCGGCCGCTGACCATGCGCCGCACCGATCTCTTCGTGCACGGCAAGCTGCGCCTGCTGCCGCTGAGTGTCTCGGCGGACAGGATCGCGCACGTCGCGCTGCGCTGCGCGGTCCTGCTGGCGAAGCTGAACGCCGCGGGCCGGACCGTGGATCGCACCGGGGCTGGCGCCGTCGTCGAGGTCTACCCGGCTGCCTCGCTGCTGGGCTGGGGCCTGCGGCACCGCGGCTACAAGCAGCCACGGACGCCGGAGGCGCTCGCCGCCGTCGCCGGTGATCTCCTGCGGGCAGCCCCATGGCTGGATTGCGGCCCGTACCAGGAGACGATCAGGCGCTCGCACGACGCTTTCGACGCCGTCATCGCGGCGCTCACCGCCCGCGCCGCGAGCCAGGGCCGGACCTGGGCGCCCGCCGGCGACGACCTGGCCGCAGCCAGGACCGAGGGCTGGATCGCCATCCCGGACTCGCCGCTCAGCCAGCTCGTCTGAGGGCGGGCCGCCCGGCGGCGGCCGGGGCGGCCACCGGCCGGCCGGTATCTCACGTGCGTCCTGGCCGCCGCGGCGGCACCATGGTGAGGAACATGAGCGGCCGGACCCAGCTGTGCTGTCACTGTCACGAGGTCACCGAGCGGACCTCAGACGGTGACAGAGTGGCCTGCTCGGTGTGCGGCCGGCCGTACCCGCCCGCGCTTCCTGCCCGGCCGCTGCCGGGGCCCTCCTCCCGGCCGGCGGACCCGGGACCGGCTGGCCAGACCCGGTGACCCGCAGGCCCGGGGGTGCTGCCCGCGCTGGCCGGCCAGGCCGCAGAAGTTCGACGTAGCGTAACCGGGCCTGCCAGTTACGTAATCCTGGGCTGGTGGCGGCCAGGTGTGGTGCAGCCTTATTCATCAACAGCACCCGGCGGGGCCGCCTGCGGGACATCTGGCCGCCGCGGGGGCCCGCGTCCTGCCAGGGCGGGGCCGTGGCGGCGGGAGGTGCCGGGGCCGGCCACCGGGTGGAACTGAGCGCGGCCGCAGTGCCAGAACGGGGGCCGATCGTGTCCACCGCACCCGCCCGGCGTCCGGGGCCGTCGCGGCCTCCCCCGGACCACCCTGGCGGGCCGGCCCGGCACCGGAAGCAGGCACCGGCTGGGCCGTCATGGCGGGGCAGGCTCGGCCGGACCGCGGCGGTGGCGGTCGCGGGGGTGGGCGTGCTGTTCTGCGGCTGGGCTGCCGCACTGCACGGCAGGGCACACGGCTCCGCCCTCACCGGGGGGTGGCTGTCACAGGCCGCCAACCAGATAGCGGTCTGGTCGGGCGGCTGGGCGAGCAAGCCGAAGATCGTCAGTGCCGCCGTCGCCAGCGGCCCCGGGGACAGCTACCGCAACCCGCTGCGCCTGGTCAGCGGCCTGGTTGCCCAGCGCATCGACGACGGCGCCGACTTCGCTGGCGCGGGCCCGGTCTATGCCCTCGGCGACGGGGTCGTCACCGCTGCCACCGGGAGCAACGCTGGCTGGCCCGGCGGCGGGTGGATCACCTACCAGCTCACCAGCGGCCCTGCCCGGGGGCTGGTGGTCTATGTGGCCGAAGACGTCACCCCGGCCGTGGTGACCGGCCAGCGCGTGACGCCCACCACCGTGATCGGCACCATGTACAACGGCCCCGACGGCATCGAAACCGGGTGGGCGCAGCAGAGCAGCCTGTCCGCTGAATCGGAGCTCCCGGAAGCCGGCGGCATCGGCGGCCTCGGCCCGTTCCCCACCAGGGTCGGGGTGAACTTCGACAGACTCCTCACGACGCTGGGCGTGCCCGCGGCGCCCAACCTCGCCGACGCCGCTTACGGGCTCCTCCCGGCCCGCTACCCGCCCAGCTGGGGCTGACCGGCCTGGCCCCGCGCCTGCGGGCACGCGCGTCCCGGCTGTCTGCCGGTCAGTGCCCGGCGCCGAGGTCGTCGGAGCGTCCCGCTTCGAGCCGCGACCACTGGGCGATCGGCCGCCCGCCCGGCCACGCTGACACCGGTGGCCACCCGGGCGCGCCCGCGGCGGTCCGGGTGATGGAGCACTGCTGCGGCCAGCCGGGCGGCGAGTCCTCCCACGCCTCCTGCCGCCCGTACACGGTGAGGTCCATGAGCGCGTAGCTGTAGTCCATGGCCTCGGCGCCGCGGCGGGTCGTCCAGTAGGTCTCGAACACGCGGTCGCCGTCCCGCAGGTAGCACACCAGGTGGAACAAGCCGACCTGGCGCCCGGCCAGCAGCGTGTCAACGGAGCCCTGGGCCGAGTACCACGGCATGTCCCAGCCCATGAAGTCGCGGTAGCGGGCGCTCTCATCGTAGGGGCCCTGGCAGAGGACCGCGAAGGTGATGTCGCGCGAATGCAGGTAGGACAGCTCCGTGACCTGGGTGGTGACCCAGGTGCAGCCTTCGCACTGCTCGGCGGCGGGGTGGCCGGGCCACCACATGAAGTAGTAGGCGATGAGCTGCCGGCGCCCCTCGAACGCCTCCAGCAGGGTGAGCGGCCCGCGCGGCCCGGCCAGCTCGAGGCTGGCGTCGATCTCGACCATGGGCAGCCGGCGCCGGGCCGCGGCGATCGCGTCGCCTTCCCGGGTATGCGCCTTCTCCCGGACCCGCAGCTTGTCCAGTTCGGCCTGGAAGGTAGCCCGGTCGGCGATGGCGGGCTGGCCCGGTGCGCTGATGGCGCCGTCCGCCGGACCGCCCGGGTCTGCCGATTCATCCTTCACGGCTGTCTCCTCTCACTGCCGCCCGCGGCCACGCCCGTCAGGCAGCCGGGGTCTGGCTGAAGGCCATCCCCGGCTGGTGAAGGCCGTAAGCGCCGGCGCCCGATGAACCCTCCCTCGGTCGTACTCGCTTAACCCGGGCCGATCAGAACCCGACCCGGGCGGCCGGGTCAGGGGGCTTGGGGCGGCGCGCACTGGCATTCTCGGGCTATGGACAAGGCGCTGGCGCCCGTGCGCGATCTCACAGACTCTGATCAGAACCAGGCGGTGCTCGACGTGGCCTCCGCTCTGGCCGAGGGCCGCGAGACGGCGGAGGATGCCGCGGCCTGCCACGGCCCGGCGGTGGCCGCCGAGGCGATGGCGGCGGCCCGCTCGCGGCGGCGGCTGGGCGAGCTCACCGGGCCGATCCACCTGACCGTGGTGTGGGCCATGTACGGCGAGACGGGCCGCATGGTCCCCCGCGCGGTGCACCCGCACGGGGAGGACTTCGTCCGGGCCAAGGTCCGCCAGCTCGACTGGCTGACCGGCGGCCTGCCCGGCGTCACGTGGAGCATCATCGCCTGCGACGACGGATGCCCGGACCGCCCCTCCAGCGCCGACCTCATGACGGACATCGCGGCGGCCGAGGGCTACCCGGCGGAAGGCCACCGCAGCGTCACCGTGCTCCGGCTGGCGGAGATGATCGGCGGTGACATCCCGATCAGCCCCGCATTCGCCCGGCTGACCTCGACTGACCAGTCCCGCAAGGGCGGTTCGATACTGGCCGGGCTGGCCGCCGCGGTCAGGACCGGCCCGGTGCGGGCGAACGGCCGGCACATTGCCTGCTACACCGACGCGGATCTGTCCGCGAACCTGGCCCAGCTGGGCTCGCTGGCGGCGCGGATGGTGGCCGGCGGCGACGTGGCCGGCGCGCTCGGCCAGCGTTACGGGATCGAGGGGGCGGTGCTGGTGCGGGCCGACGGGCCGGTCACCGAACCGCACAGCACCGGCGACAAGCCAGACAAGATCATCGTCCTGTTCCGCCACTTCGTCCGGGCCACGCTCATCCCGGCCCTGGCCCAGGTGCTCGACACCCAGGCCGGTTTCAAGGCCTTCGACGCGGCCTCACTCGGCCCGGCCATCCCGGAGATGACCTCCTTCAACGAGACCTTCGACGTCGAGCTGCTCATCCATCTCGCCCAGCGTCACGGGCCACAGTCCCTGGCTGTCGAGCCGATCGTGTTCACCGAGGACTTCGCGGCGACGAACTTCCCCTCGGTCGACCCCGGCCCGCGCCACCTGGCGATGGTCCGCCAGGTCGTGGACCTCTACGACCGGTTCGTCGCCCCGGTCGCCCCGGTCACCGGCGAGGCCGCCGACCTGCTCGCCCTGGTCAGGACGCTCAGCCTCGGCGACTACGTGACCCTGATCGGCCAGCTCCGCGCCGAGGACGCCGGCGACCCGACCCTGTTCGACCGGCGCTGGCCCGTGCAGCACCTGCGCGGCATCCTCGGCCGCTGACACCTGCTGGCAGCCGCGGTGAGCGTCCGCAGCCCGCGCAGGCCCCAGGCCCGCGGGCTGACGGGGGCCGTTTACGGCTTATGGCGTGGTCTGGCCTCACTGGGTACCGGCGAGCTGGGTGACGAGGAAGCCGAGCCGTTCCTCCTGTCCGTCCGGGGGGATCCGGCCGCTGCCGGACAGGACGGCCATGCCGTGCAACGCGTGGCGCAGCAACGGGCCCAAGGCGGCCGTTTACGGCATCCACGGGGCCACTGCCATGGTGATGCTGGCGATCAGCGTGCTCCTGCTCGCCGGGTAACCTCTTGTCACGCCGCTGTGGCCGGATATTGCGCCCCGGCTGTCCCGGACGCAGCCGGCCCGCCCGGGCGGGCCGGCTGCGGGTCAGGCGGCCAGGGCGCGGACGCGCTCGATGAGGCGGACGCGGTCGGCGTGGGTCTGGGCGAGCGGGGCCACGTTGAGCGTCGTCACCCCGGACTCCCGCAGCGCCGCGATCCGCTCGGCCACCTTCGACTCCGGCCCGATCAGCGAGATGCCTTCCAGCAGCTCGGCCGGGACCATCGCGGCCGCCTCGTCCTTGCGGCCGTCCAGGTAGGCGTCCTGGATCTGGCAGGCCACATCCGCGAACCCGTACCGGCAGGCCAGCTCGAAGTAGAAGTTCTTGCCCTTGGAGCGGTGCGGGCCCATCCCGCCGATGTACAGCGCGGCCATCGGGCGGCCGAACTCCAGGTACCCGGCCACGTCGTCGCCGATCGCCAGCGTCGCCTGCGCCACCACGTCCAGCGGCGGCAGCGACGGGTCCCGCTTGGCGCGGCCGGCCGCCAGCGAGTCGCCCCACGCCGCATCCGCCCGCTCCGGGTAGTAGAAGATCGGCTCCCAGCCCTCGGCCAGCTCGGCCGCGAGCTCCACGTTCTTCGGGCCGATGGCGGCCACGATGATCGGGATCCGCTCGCGCACCGGGTGGTTGATCAGCTTGAGCGGCTTGCCCAGCCCGGTGCCCTGATCGGCGGGCAGCGGGATGGTGTACTTCCGGCCCGCGTACTGCACCCGCTCCCGGCGCCAGACCATCCGGCAGATCTCGATGATCTCCCGGGTGCGGGCCAGCGGCGCGTCGTAGGGCACCCCGTGCCAGCCCTCGATGACCTGCGGGCCCGACGCGCCGATGCCGAGGGTGAACCGGCCCCCGGACACGTAGTCCAGGCCGGCCGCGGTCATCGCCGTCAGCGCGGGCGTGCGGGAGTACAGCTGCAGGATGCCCGAGGCGATCTGCAGCCGCTCGGTCTTGGCGGCGATGTAGCCGAGCTGGCTGACCGCGTCGTAGCTGTAGGCCTCGGGCACGAACACGATGTCGAGCCCGGCCTTCTCGTAGTCGGCGAGCTCGGTCACCGTCTCGGCGAAGCCGCCCGCGTAGTTCAGGCCCATCCCGATGCGCATGAGGTCCAGTCCTTAGCTAAGGCAGCTCGCCGCGGCAGTGCGTCTGCTGGTGCGTCGAGGGTAACCGCCCCTGACGCGGGCTGCGCGGCCGGGAGCGGGTAGGCCGCGCGGCCCGGTCAGGCGCCCCGGGCCTTGGCGGACTGGATCAGGTCCCGCCCGGCGGCTTCGTAGAACTCGTCGCTGACCGCCAGGTGCTGGCGGGCGGCCAGGGCGTTGCGCAGGTGCCGCTGCATCGGGCTGGACAGCGCCAGCACCCGCCCGCCCCCGTAGCGGAACAGGTCGGACACCACCTCGGCGCAGGTCTCCACCGCGTACACCGAGGCCACAGCGGCCGCGGTGAGCACGGCCGGATCTGCCCCGTCGCCGCGCCCGGCCGCCTCGAACCCGGCGGCGATCGCCTCCCGGTGCAGCAGCCGGGCCGCCCGGACCCGCGCATCGGCCCGGCCCAGCTCCTTGTGGAACACGGCCCGCTCGCTCAGCGCCGGCCCGCCGGGGAAACGGGCCGTGTGCCCGGCCAGCTCGGTCATGTCGTCGATGGCCCGGCGGGCCAGGCCGATGCACAGCGGGGGCACCTCGTTCGATACGAAGAGGTGGATCTCCTGGCGGAACAGGTCGCCGCCGCGGGCCGCGCCGGCCGCCGGGTCGTAGGTCAGCTCGTCCGGGACGAACACCGCGTCGGTGCGGAAGTCCAGGCTGCCGGTGCCCTGCAGGCCCGCGACCCGCCAGGTGTCGATGACCGTGGCCTCGGACTTGGGCATGGCGAACACCAGCATCCGGTTCTCGTCGCCGTCCGGCCGGAACGCGCCGATCACCCAGTCGGCGTGCACGATGCCGCTGTTGAACGACCACCGCCCGCTGACCAGGTAGCCGCCATCGGCCCGGCGCCCGGTGCCGCGCGGCTGCGGCTGGCCCGCCAGCACCGGCGGCGGCCCGCCCGGCGGGAACACCGTGCGCAGCCCCGCCTCCGGCAGCCAGCCCGCGGCCATCCCGGTGCAGCCAGCGCCGATCATGGCCGCCCAGGCGGCGGACACCTCCGCGTACGCGAGCTCCTCGATGACGTCGCAGAACTCCAGCGGGTGCAGCGGCGTGCCGCCCAGCTCGGCCGGTGTCTTCAGCCAGAACAGGCCCAGGTCGCGCAGGATCTCCACGATGTCGGGCGGCAGGGTGCGCAGCTGCTCGGCCCGCTCCCCTGCCGCCTCGAAGTCGCCCCGCCGGGCCCGCAACCGCTCCAGCAGCCCGGTCAGCCCGCCGGCCCCGCCGCCGCTAGGCACCGGCGGCGCCGGAAGCCCCGGCGGCCCCGGAAGCTCCCGCCGGGCTGCCCGCGCCCGCCGCGGCCCCCAGCGGCCGCAGCACCGGCATGACCTCCGACGCGAACAGCTCCATGCTGGCGACGACCCGGTCGTGCGGCATGTCGCCCAGCGCGTACAGCCCGATGATCTGCCCGAAGCCCAGGCTGGCCTGCAGCTCGCCGAGCCGGTTGGCCACGCTGTCCGGGCTGCCCGCCACGATGTACCCGTGTTCCAGCAGCTCTTCGTACGACAGCTGCGCGAACGGCTTCATCCCGGCCATCAGCACGCCCCGCATGGACGACGGGCTCATGTACCCGGGCGGGTTGACGACCTGCGCGCTCTGCTTGAGGCCCTTGCGGAACAGCCAGTACACGTGGTCGCGGGCCTCGCGGTGCGCCTGCTCCTCGGTCGGCGCCACGTAGATCGGGATGGACAGCGCGATCTTGACCGGGTCCGGGACGTAGCCCTGCTCGGCGGCGGCCTGCCGGTACCCGTCGAACCAGCGCTTCACCACCCGGGCGGGCGCGTACACCGACATGAACGTGTACCGGCGCTCCGCCACCCACTTCATGGTCTCGGTGCTGCCCGCGCCCGGGATGTAGATGGGCGGGTGCGGCTCCTGCAGCGGCCGGGGCCAGATGTTGACGTAGCGGTACTCGTAGTTGGGGCTGACCCACTGGAACAGCTCGTCGGTGGTCCAGGCCTTGATGATCAGGTCGTGCGCCTCGTTGAACCTCGCGCGTGACCGGGTCGGGTTGATGCTGTGCGCGAAGTACTCCCAGCCGATGCCGCGGACGAATCCGGAGACCAGCCGCCCGTTGGTGAGATGGTCGAGCATGGCGATCTCCTCGGCGACCCGCAGCGGGTTGCCGCGGATGCCGATCGCGTTGCCCAGCACCATGATCTGCGCCCGCCCGGTCCGCCGGGCCAGCGCCGCGGCCATGATGTTCGGCGAGGGCATGAGGCCGTAGGCGCTCTGGTGGTGCTCGTTGACCGCCAGCCCGTCGAAGCCGACCGTCTCGGCGTGCTCCAGCTCGTCCAGGTACCGGTGGTAGAGCTGGTTGCCGAGCTTGCGGTCGAAGTGCTTGCGGGGGAAGGTCAGCGACGGGCTGTCGTACGCCGTGTCGAAGTCGTCCGGCAGGTACGGGTACGGCATCAGGTGGAAGAACGCGAACTTCATCGGCCTGCTCCGTTCAGTCCGGCGCCGTCGGTGAGGAAGTCGGCGGTGAGCGCGGCGAACTCCGCGGGCCGCTCGAAGTACATGGCGTGGCCGCAGTCGGTGACCACGGTGAACCGGGAGCGCGGGATCAGCTCCGCGTACCGGTGCCCGTGCTCGATGGGGATGAGCCGGTCGCTGTCGGCCCAGGCGACCAGGGTGGGCGCGGTGATGCGGCGCAGCCGGCGTTCCAGCTTCGGGTTGGCCAGGAACGGCACCCAGCAGAACCGGGCCAGCGCGGTCGCGTCCCGGTACCCGGCGATGATGTCGTCCACCGTCGGCTCGGCCGGCCCGGGGCCCGCGGCCTTGTCCGGGTCGTGGAACAGGGTCTGCGCGAGCTGCGGCGGCGCCATCAGGAACAGGTCCGCGACCGGGTGGCCCGGCAGCCGCAGCCCGGCCGCGCCGAGCAGCACCAGCCCGCCGACCCGGTGCGGGGCGGCGACCGCGAGCTCCGCGGCGATCCAGCCGCCGAACGAGCCGCCCACCAGATACGGCCGTTCCAGCCCGAGCCGGTCCAGCACGTCGAGGTAGTGGTACACGAGGTCGCTCATGTCCTCGACCTCGGGCAGCTCATCGGACTTGCCGAAACCCGGGTGGTCGGGGGCGATCACCTCGAAGTGGCGGGCGAGCAGGCTGTGGAACTCGAGCCACTGCCCAGCCCCGCCCGCGGCGTGCAGGAACAGCAGCGGCGGCCCGTCACCGCCGCGCAGCAGGTGCACCCGGCCGCCGGGGAAGTCGAGGTATTCCGCGGCCGGGCCGCCAGCCGCCTCCGGTCCCCCGCCGTCGCTCGCACTGGCCACCGCGCCACCTCCCGGGTCCGGGCCGCTGCCTCCGGGACTGTGCTTCCCGGCGTGCCTCCGGCACGACGCTAAAAGACCGGCCGGCGGCGGTACGAGCCACTTTCCGCACGGCCGGGCCGGTTCCCGCAGCGCACCCGCGCGAGCCGAAGGGCCGCGCCGCCGTCTGGACTGACGAGCGGCGAGCGAAGCGAGGAGGGAAGAGGGAAGACGGCGGGTCCCGGCGGCCCGGAGGCGAGCGCGACAGCTGAGCTTGACTTCGGCCGGCGCAGCGCGGATTCTCAAGCCGTGCTGATGGACGAGGACGGGCCGGGCCTGGATCTGCCGCACCCGCTGTCGATCTGCACGGACGACCCGTTCGAGGCGCGGGCCCGCACCCAGGAGTACCTCAGCTGCTCGCACCGGATGACGGTGCTGGACCGCCAGACCCCGTTCCGGGCCCGGGTCCAGTACCGCTCGCTGGCCGGGCTCGGCCTGATGACATCCGAGTACGGCGCGCCGGTGGAGATCGGCTGCTCCCCGCCGATCGGCCTGGTGACCGTGAACTTCATCGCCGACGGCGAGCTGGTCATCGACAGCGGCGGCCGGGTCACCGTGGCCGACGCCAGCCACGCGGCGGCGTTCTGCTTCCACGAGGACGTCACCATGCGCGGCACCGCGGGCCTGCGCAGCCTGATGCTCACGATCGAGAAGCCGCGCCTGAAGCGTTATCTGCAGAATCTGCTGAACGAAACGATCCCGGGGCCGGTGTGCTTCGAGCCGGGGGTGGACCTGCGCGGGGCCGGGCAGGGGATCGCCGCGGCGGCGGCAACGTTCCGCCGGGCGCTGGCCCGCTGCGGCAAGGCGGGCCCGCCGCCGGTGCTGGCCGCGGAGATCGAGCACAGCGTCCTCACGTCGCTGCTGCTCGGCCAGCGGCACACCTACACCGACGCGATCTTCTCCGCCCGCGCGCTGCCCGCGCCGCGGGTGGTGCGGCAGGTGGTGGAGCTGATCGACTCGGCGCCGGAGACCGCGTTCACCGTGGCGGACCTGGCGGTGTGCGCGGGCGTGAGCGAGCGGTCGCTGCACGCGGCGTTCCGCCGCCAGCTCGGCACCTCCCCCATGTCGTACGTGCGCCGGCGGCGGCTGGAGCAGGCCCGGGAGGAGCTGCTGCAGGCCGCGCCCGCGGACGGGGTGAAGGTCACCGACGTGGCGCTGCGGCACGGGTTCGCGCACACCGGCCGGTTCGCGGCCGCCTACCGGGCCCGGTTCGGTGAGCCGCCGTCGGTGACGCTCCGCCGCTGACGGCCACCCCGGGCCGCTGAGGTAACAATCCGGGCATACCCGGAACCCGGCTCCGGGCGGCCCCGTCCAAGGGCCATCGTCGGCGCGAAGGCGGTGGCCACGTGGCCCCTATCCCCGGTCAGCGGACCCGGCTCCCCCGGGCAGTCATGATCATCTGCGTGGCCGTGGCCGCCGCCAGCGGCGGGCTGGCGGCCGCGTGCAGCCAGCAGCCGGCCGCCCTGCCGGAAGCGAAGTGCGGCTCGGCCGTCACCCACTTCCTCACCGCTGGCACGCAGCTGCTCAGCGCCCGCCACGGCGCGCTGACCTGCTTCGCCACCGCTGCCCGCCACTGCCGGGCCGCCAGCCTCGGGGTGACGGAGATGGGCGTGGACACCGGGACCAACTTCGTGTTCACCATCGATCCCGGCGGGTCGCCGTGCCGGGTCACCGAGACGAGCCAGGACTACTCGGCCAACTTCGGCGGCAGCACCGGCCCGCTGGTCACCCGGTCGTGCCGCCTGACCGGGGTGACCGGCGCGGGCGTGACCCTGCGGTGCGGCGGCCAGACCGTGCTGATCCCGGCGAAGGTGAGCGCGCCCACCCCGCTGCCGTCCTGACCCGCGCCCCGGTCAGCCAGCGGCTGGCCCGCTGTCCGGCGGGTCAGCGCCGCCCGCGGCCGCCCCGCTCGCGGCGGCCGGGCCCGCCGCCCCGGCCAGCGCCGCGACCGCCTGCAGCGCGAGCTGGTAGGACAGCAGGCCGAACCCGGCCACCGTGCCGTCGGCCACCGCGGCCACCACCGAGGTGTGCCGGAACGGCTCACGCCGTGCCGGGTTGGTGAGATGCACCTCGACCAGCGGCGCCGTCCGCATGGCCAGCGCGTCCCGCAGCGCGTACGAGTAGTGGCTGAACGCGGCCGGGTTCAGCACGACCGGCCATTTCCCGCTGGCGGCCTCGTGGATCCAGCCGATGAGCTCGGCTTCACTGTCGGTCTGCCGGACGTCCACGTCCAGGCCGAGGCTGCGGCCGGCGGCGCGGCAGGTCTCCAGCAGCGCGGCGTGGTCAGCCGTCCCGTACACCTCGGGTTCCCGGGAGCCGAGCCGGCCCAGGTTGGGCCCGTTGAGCACGAGCACGCGCCTCACCGCGCGGCGACCTCCCGGTAGGCGCGGGCGAGCAGGTCCTCCGGCGGGTCGGCGAGGATCCCGGGCTTGCCGGGGCCGTCCAGCACCACGAACCGCAGCGTGGCGCCGCGGGACTTCTTGTCCACGGTCATCGCGTCCCGCAGGTCCGGCCAGGTGCCGGGGAGGAACGTGGTGGGCAGGCCGACCGCGGTGAGCACCCGCCGGTGCCGGTGCAGGGTGACGGCGTCCAGGCGGCCGGTCAGCCGGGCCAGTTCGGCCGCGTACACCATGCCGATCGCCACCGCCTCGCCGTGCCGGACCCGGTACCGCTCCACCCGCTCGATGGCGTGGCCGAGGGTGTGCCCGTAGTTGAGGATCTCCCGGCGGCCCGCCTCGCGCAGGTCCTCGGAGACCACGTCGGCCTTCATCCGGATCGCGCGCTCGACGAGCTCGCGGGCGTGGCGGCCGTGCGGGACGACCGCGCCGTCCGGATCATCCTCGATCAGGTCGAGGATGGCGGGGTCGGCGATGAACCCGGCCTTGACCACTTCGGCGAGGCCGCTGACGTATTCGGGGCCGGGCAGGGTCTCCAGCACCGCCAGGTCGGCGAGCACCCCGGCGGGCGGGTGGAACACCCCGACCAGGTTCTTGCCCTCGTCGATGTTGACCGCGGTCTTGCCGCCGATCGCGGCGTCGGTCATGCCCAGCAGCGTGGTGGGGATCAGCACCACCTGCACCCCGCGCAGCCAGGTCGCGGCCACGAACCCGGCCAGGTCGGTGGTGGCGCCGCCGCCGATGCCGACGATCGCGTCGCTGCGGGTCACCCGGTGCTCCGCGAGCCGGGACCACAGGCGGGCCGCGACGCTGATGTCCTTGGCGGCTTCCCCGGCCGGGACCGCCTCGGCGTGCACGGTGTAGCCACCCTGGGTGAGCGCGCCGCAGGCCGGGCGGGCGATGTCCTCGAGCCCTTCGGGGTGGATGACGACCAGGGTGCGGGCCCGCTCGCCGATCAGCGACGGCAGCTCGCCGAGCACGCCGGTGCCGACGACCACCTCGTACGGGCGCTCGCCGCGCACCGGGATCCGGGTGACGGTCATGGCTGCTCCCGGGCGGCGGCGGCACGGACGGCGGGGGCGGCGGCGATCTCGTCCGCGATGTCCCGCGGCTCCCGGTCGTCGGTCGCCACGGTCAGCCAGGCCAGGCCCTCGTACACCGGCAGCCGCTGCTCCAGCAGTTCCTTCAGCCGGGCCCGCGGGTTGATGGCCAGCAGCGGGCGGGGCGTGTCCAGCCCGACCCGGTGCGCGGCGGCGGCGAACCCGGTCCGCAGGTACACGACCCGCTGGCTGGCCAGCAGTTCCTGGCTGCCGGGGTCCAGGACCGCGCCGCCGCCGAGGCCGAGGATCCCCCGGTGCGAGGCGACGCAGCGGGCGACCGCGGCGCGCTCCAGGGCGCGGAACGCGGGCTCGCCGTCCTCGATGAAGATGTCGCCGACGGGCTTGCCTGCCTCCTGCTCGATCACCGTGTCGGTGTCCGTGTAGGTGACGCCCAGCAGCCCGGCGAGCAGCGCCCCGACCGTGGACTTCCCGGCCCCCGGCGGCCCGATCAGGATCACCACCGGACCTTCGGCTTGCCGCTCGTCAGTCCAGACGGCGGAGCGGCCCTTCGGCTCGCCCGGGCTGGGGCCGGTCATGATGACACCGTCATCGCGCCGAGGTAGCCGCGCAGGTTGCGGCGGACTTCGGCGACCGAGTCGCCGCCGAACTTCTCGGTGGCGGCGTCCGCCAGCACCAGCGCGACCATCGCCTCGGCGACCACCCCGGCGGCCGGGACCGCGGTCACGTCGCTGCGCTGGTTGATGGCCTTGGCGGGCTCGCCCGTGCTCACGTCCACGGTGTCCAGCGCCCGCGGCACGGTGGAGATCGGTTTCATGGCCACGCGCACCCGCAGCACCTCGCCGGTACTCATGCCGCCCTCGATCCCCCCTGCCCGGTTGGTCCGCCGCCGCACGCCGCCGGCCGCGGGCTCGATCTCGTCGTGGGCCGCGGAGCCGCGGCGGGCGGCGGTGGTGAAGCCGTCGCCGATCTCCACGCCCTTCATCGCCTGGATGCTCATGAGCGCGGCCGCCAGCCGCGCGTCCAGCCGCCGGTCCCAGTGGACGTGGCTGCCCAGTCCCGGCGGCAGGCCGTAGGCGACGACCTCGACCACGCCCCCGAGGGTGTCGCCGTCCTTGCGGGCCGCGTCGATCTCCGCCTGCATGGCCTTGCTGGTGTCCGCGTCCAGGCAGCGGACCGGGTCCTCGTCCACCCGCGGCCCGTCGCCCGGCCCGGGCAGCATCCCTTCGGGCGCCTGCACCGGCCCCAGCGCGACCACGTGGCTGATGATCTCGACGCCCAGCGCCTGCCGCAGGAAGCAGCGGGCGATCTCGCCGATGGCGACCCGGGCGGCGGTCTCGCGGGCGCTGGCCCGTTCCAGGATCGGCCGGGCGTCGCCGTGCCCGTACTTCTGCATGCCGGCCAGGTCGGCGTGGCCGGGCCGGGGCCGGGTGAGCGGCGCGTTGCGCGCCTGCGCGTCCAGCACCGCCTGGCCGACCGGGTCGGGCGACATGACGGTCTCCCACTTCGGCCACTCGGTGTTGCCGACCCGGATCGCCACCGGGCCGCCGAGGGTGCGGCCGTGCCGGACGCCGCCGGTGATCTCCGCCTCGTCCTGCTCGAATTTCATCCGTGCGCCCCGGCCGTAGCCGGCCCGGCGGCGGGTGAGCGCGGCAGCGATGTCGGCGGTGGTGACCTCCACTCCGGCGGGCAGCCCTTCGCAGATCGCGACGAGCGCACGGCCGTGCGACTCACCCGCGGTCAGCCAGCGCACCATGCAGCCGATCCTCCCACGCGGGCCCGCTCACTGATCACACCGGCGCAGCGGGCCCGCCGCCGCGCAGGACCGTGCGGCGCGGCCGCGCCGGCCCGCCGGGCGGCAGGCCGGCCGCTCATTGCGGGCCTGCCATGGTGATGGCCACTTCCAGCCCGCGCCGCAGGCGCCCGCCCGCGGCGGAGGCCAGCGTCTCCACCACCCGCTGGATCGCCTCCTGCACTCCCGGGCCGGCGGGAGCGCAGTCCTCGCTCAGCGTCACCGCGACCGACAGGTCGGTCCCGGCCTGCCCGGGCCCGAGCGTGATGCCGCCGATCAGCGGCTCGTCCTCGGCCGCGGTGCGGGCGGCGGCAAGCAGGTCGGGGTCCTCGTGCGGCTGCGGCACCGGCTTGCCCTTGGCCAGGGCCGCCAGCCGGGCGCCTTCCACCGCGAGCGGGACCGGGCCGGCCACGTCCACCACCACGGCGCTTGCTTCCTCGATCCCGGCCTGCCAGACCTGGCCCGCTGGCACGGGCACCGGCCGGGCGTCCGCCCGCCACCGGGTCAGCGCCTCCATGCCGGTGAACGCGATCACCGCCTCCCGGCCGTCCGCCCCCACCAGCTTCGGCAGCGCCATCTCGCTGGCCTTCTCCTGCCGCTCCGCGCCCCCGTGGCTCGCCTCTTCCGCCTCGGTCAGGACGGCGACGACGGGGACGAGCAGGCGGGTGCGGGCGAGCGCGGTCAGTGCGGCGTGCTCGCTGCCCTGGCCTGCCGCGTAGTCGGCCAGTGCGGCCGCGGCCCCCGGGTCAGCGGACCCGTCGTCATCGGGGTAACCCGGCCCGGCAATCCTTCGCCCAGACACGCATTCACCCTAGTGGGCTGGCCCGGCAGCCCTGGCCACCACCTGCGGCCATACTGTGGCCGTAGCCGGGTTCTAACCGCGGAATCGGATCTGGGTCGATGGCCCTCGGGGCAGCTGCACCCGCCACGGTGGGAAAGACGGCGAAGTGCCGGTCAAGGGCGGTTATCCGCAGCAGCGTGGCCACGGCGGCGTGGGGAGCAGCCAGGGCAAGGCGCAGGCCGCGCGATGCCGCCCGCCGCTGCGCCGCCAGCGGCTGGCTGGGCACCCGCCACTGCGGGTTTCTGTCACATCACCCCTCCGGGACGTTCGCTCACCGATCGTGAGCTGCGCCTGCTTCCCGCGTATGCCCCGGTTTGGAAGCGGCTGCCGCGTGTCTCACGCGAAGCAGTTGAGGGGTAAATCACCATATGAGAGTCTTTCAGCGCATCGCATCGCCGGCCGAACACAGGGGTCCGAGTGACGCAGGCTGAACCGCCGCCCACCATCCCGCCGGGGACACCCATGCTCAAGGTGATCCCGCCCCGGCTCCTCGAGCCTTACCTGAGTGGCCAGCGCTCCATCATCGCCGGTTACATCTACCGGGCCCAGGACTGCGCGTTCGAGCACCCGGCGGACATCTACCACGGGCTGGCCCTCGGCTACCCCGGCTCGGACTTCAGCGAGGACATGCTCGAGCTGACCCTGCTGCGGTGGCTGGCCATGGACATGGCCGGCTCCCTGGTCCCGCCGTTCCCCGGCGGGTCCTCGGCCACGGTGCCCGAATTCTTCACGCTGCCCGTGCCGGTCCCGGTCGGCGCCGAGCTGCACCGGGTGACCAGGGACGGCGGGGAACTGATGGCGCGGTACGACGGCCAGTCGTGGCTGCGCCCGGCCAGAAAGCACTGAGGCGATGCGGTACCGGCTGATGGCCACCTACCGCGGGGTCCCCTACGAGGCAGGGGTCGGCCCGGCGGGCACGGACGTGGTGCTGTTCGCCGCCTGCCCGCCGCCCGAGGAGCTGGGCTTCGAGCCCGCCACCGGCCACTGGCGCAAGCGCGTCGTGCGGGCCGAGGTGGACGCGCTCTGGGAGTCGCGGCCGGTCGGCGTGTTCCGCGGCGAGCCCTGCATGGTGCTCGACGATCTCGGCGAGCGCCTGCACATCGCTTACCTGGGCACTGACGCGCTGCGGGCCGCGCATCTCGGCTACTGGCAGGTGGACCGGGGCGTGTTCGAGCTGCTGACGCCGCGCGACGAGGTGACCGGGCTCGCCGAGGAACGCGTCGAGCGCCCGCTGCGCTGGAACGCCACCGGCCAGCACACCGGGCCCCTGCCCGCCTACCCTTACGGCACGGCGCCGTGGCCGGCGCAGCCCGCGGCCGGTACGGCTCCGGCCGGCTCGCCGCCAGCAGACGGCCGCTGGGACCCGCCCGGGCCGGAACCGGTCCCGCCCATCAACGGCTCCGCGGCCGGGCACATCAACGGGCCGCACCCGCTGCCGCCCGGGACACTGCCGCCCGGGACCCTGCCGCCCGGGACGCTGCCGCCAGCGGCCCAGCCCGCCGCCTACCTGGCCGCGGCAGGCGCACCGGGGCAGCCGCCGGGCCCCGACAGCGGCCGGCACCCGGACGGCGGCCCAGGCGCCGCCAGCACTGGCCTGAACAGCACCGGCCTGAGCAGCACCGGCCTGATCG
>JBLMWU010000075.1:0-2866 GCA_050257395.1 Gemmatimonadota bacterium
TGCACACCTCGCCCGCCAGCCTGGACAAGATGACCGAGCGACTGCTCATCGGCGGCGGCGTGCTGGAAGCCGGCGATTTCCTGTTCGCGGCCACCGACGCGATGGCGCAGTGGATCCTGCGTACCATCCAGCGCGGCGAGGCCAAGGTCTGGGACACCCTCACCACGCTGGCGCACCCCGACGTGTTCGGCCAGCTGGTCGCGGATCAACGCAGAGAGCAGGACAGCTCGAAGAGGATGAAGAACGACGACGTGACCCTCATGCGGCTGCGGATGCTGGACAGCCAGCCCGATTACCTGCTGGCGTGCCGATGACCGCCTATCCGGCCGCGGGTGACTACTACAAGGCGGTGCAGTTCCCGTCCCGTTCGTTCACCGTGCCGAGGCTGCAGGCGGCCGAGTTCGTCTGGGACAGCCTCGGGCCGACCCTGGCCCGGGGTAGCAGCGCGGTGGTGTTCCAGGCCGCGGTGGGGGGAAAGACCCAGGCGCTGCGCTGCTACATCAGGAACGACGCCTCCAGCCGGGACCGGTACAGCGCGCTGAACGTCTACCTGGCCGACCACGACCTCAGCCCGTTCGTGTCCGGCGCCACCTGGCTGGACGAGGCCATCACGGTCAACCGGGCGAGCTGGCCGGTGCTGACCATGGAATGGATCGACGGACGGACGCTGAACGAGTACGTGGACTTCCTTGTCTCGGCGTCCAACGCCGCCGCCCTGACCACGCTGGCCGCCAACTGGCGTGAGCTGATCGCGCTGCTGCAGCGCAGCGAGTTCGGTCACGGCGACCTGCAGCACGGCAACGTCATGGTCGACCAGGACGGGCAGTTCCGCCTGGTCGACTTCGACGGGGTGTGGATCCCGCAACTGGCCGGCCAGCCGCCGCCCACCGAGTTCGGCCACCCGAACTACCAGCACCCTGGGCTGCGCATCTGGAACCGCTGGGTCGATACGTTCTCCGCCCTGGTCATCTACCTGTCGCTGACCGCGCTGGGCCGGGATCCCGCGCTCTGGCTGGCCCTGTACAACTCCAAGAACCTGCTGTTCGCCAAGAACGACTTCTTCCCCCCGTTCGAGACCGAGGTGTGGAAGCAGCTAGCCGCGCTGCGTGACCCGCAGATCGACGCGCTCGCCCGGCGGCTGCGGGAGTGCTGCGCCCCGGACTGGGTGGCCGCCGGCAGCCTGGAGATGCTGCTCGACCAGCCGGCCTGGACCCCGGCCAGTCCGTCCGCCCCGGCCGGGCAGCGCTGGTGGGAGCAGTCGGCCACGGGCGCTGCCGCGGCGCCCTCCCGGCCCTGGCCGCAGGCGCCCGCCGGTGCCCAGGCATCCGCCGGTGCCCAGGCGCCCGCCGGAGTTCCGGGCTCGCCAGGCACGTCCTCCGGGGCGGCTCCCGGGCGGACCGGGGCCCCGGCCGGTCCGGCGGTCCCGGCGTCCCCGGCCGCCGCGGCCGGCTACGCCGCGGCTTCCGGCGGCCGCTCGGGCGGCCCCTCCGGCGGCCGCTCGGGCGGATCGCCGTCGGGCGGCGTCAACCTCCCGACCCCGCCCCCGCTGTCGGCGCCGCTCAGCACGGCGGGCACCGGTCCGATGCCGCACCTGAGCCAGAAGATGGTGCCCCCAGGGGACACCATCTGGTGGACCCGGCCAGGAGCGCCAGGCGCGCCCCGGCCGGGCCCGCAGGGCTCTGTGTCACCAGGTGCTGTGCCGCCGGGTGCTGTGCCGCCGGGTGCTATGCGCCCGGGCTCGGCACCGCTGAGCTCGGGGTCACCCGGTGCGGCCCCGTACGGCTCGGCCCCGTACGGCTCGGCCCCGTATGGCTCAGCGCCGTACGGCTCGGGGCCGCAGGGGTCCGTGCCGCCCGCGCCCGCGCCCCGGGGGTACGCGCCCTACCCGGGCCAGCCCGCGCCCGGGCCGGGTCCGTCCTTCCCGGCACAGCCGCAGGCAGGGCCGCCCGCCAAGCGGCAGCAGGCGAGCCCATTGCTCGGCGGGATCGCCCTCGGCCTGGGGATCGTGCTCCTGGTCATCGGCGCGTCGGCCGGCCTGTCCGTCGTCGTGATCGGCGGCCTGGTCGCCGGGGCCTGGGGCATCTGGCGGCTGGTCGTCTCGTCAGGGAACGGCACGCAGCCGCCTTCCGGCCGAGGTCCCTGAGCCTCACTGCGACAGCACCACCCAGGCCAGTTGCTTCCAGAACGTCAGCAGGTCGCCGTCGTTGGTCCCGACCATGACAGCCATGACGTTCTTCTGGTTGTCGGTGCTGACGATGACCGGGGCGTTGCTGCCCTTGACGGGGTACTCCGCGACGCTGCCCGTCACGCCCCCCTTCTTGCTGGTGAAGTCCGACTGGCAGTTGACGATGAAGTCGGTGAAGTCCCCGTTGGTCATGCACTCCCCGGCCCGGTGGAAGTGAAATGACGTGAGGGCCTGGCTGAACCCGCTGGCGAGCGAGGCCCGGCTGGGGAACAGGTAGTAGATGATCGTGTTCGCAGCCAGGCCCTGCAGTTGCTGGCACTGGATGACCGCAGTCGCGCCGAACGCGGTGCCGTTGTCCAGGCAGTTGCCGCTGCTTCTCACCGTGGCCGGGATCTTGGCCAGCAGGATGCTGCGCTGCGACGTGGGAGTCTGGGCGGGAGAAGAAGCGGGCGAGGAAGCCGCGCTCGAGCTCGTGGTGGCCGCCGGGCTCGAGGTCTGGGACTGGGGTTGAGCCGGGGGCGCCGCCTTGGCCGGGAACGGGCTCAGGTGCGCCACCGCCGCGACCCCTAGATAGCCGGCCACGAGTGCGATGGCCGCGGCGATCCCCACCGTGTTGCGGTTGAGCACCTTGGATCGCTGGGACCGCCGTCCCGGCCCCTGGCCCCCCGGCAGCGGCAGCGG
>JBLMWU010000076.1:0-21647 GCA_050257395.1 Gemmatimonadota bacterium
CGAGGTACAGTTTCATACCCCGGTAAGCTTCGAGGCAAAGCAACTGACTCACGGTGCTTATGAGCGACTGCGGACCATGGATCCCAGCGATGCTACACGTCGACAAGAGGCTCGTGAACTCCATGACTTTCAACGCACAGTATGCACGATGATTCCTAGACCAACCGGCGCGCTTGACATACCCGATTACCCGTGACAGGAAGCTAAATGGCGGAGAAGATTATCTACTATGCGATGCTGATCGGGGATCGCGCACCAGACAACCCATCTGGGGTCACACGGCGGAGAATCCTTGAAGATGGCGGCGTTCGTGACGAAGCGCTGAGTCGCGATCTCACGTGGATCCACAACCCAGGACTGGCGGGTTGGGAACGAGGCGACCTCACAACCACATACGTGGAGATCAGTGAGGAGGAGGCGGATCGGATCATGGAGCGCTTCCGGGCCAGGTGGGGAGCCCAGGAGTAGGTGACCCAGCAGGCCAGCCACCATCCAGGGCAATGCGGGCGCATCTGGACGTCCGCCCCGCTACGGTGACACCTGTCCTGGACATGCGGGCGGTCTCAGCGGGGCCGCGCGGGCCGTAGTGAGGTGCACAGGTGGGTGGCTTCAGGAAGTTCCTGTTCCGCGGGAACCTCATTGACCTGGCCGTGGCCGTGGTCATCGGCGTCGCGTTCAACGCCGTGGTCCAGGCGGTGGTGAAGGACCTGATCACACCGCTGATCGCCGCTATCGCGGGCAAGCACGACTTCAGCAGACTCACGTTCACCGTCCACGGGAGCACGTTCCTCTACGGCGACTTCATCAACGCCCTGGTCTCGTTCGTGGTCATCGCGGTGGTCGTGTACTACCTGATCGTCACGCCGAGCGAACGGGTCACAGCCCTGACCCAGCGGAACAAGGTGGCGACCGAACGGGAGTGCCCCGAGTGCCTCAGCCCGATCCCGGTCGCGGCCCGGCGCTGCAAGTTCTGCACCGCCCCGGTGACGGCCGTCACGATCTGACCTGGCTTCGGGCCACGCTCGTCCGCACCTAAGTCGCGTGACGGCGGTTGAGGGCCTGGCGAGGGGAACAGGGAACGTTCGCGGACGCGCGTTTGGCATAGCGTTGCCACGTGGTTCACGCGGGTGCTGAGTTCTGGGACCAGTTCTTCCGGCAGCGGCTGGCGTCAGGCGACGATCTGGACTGGGCAGGCTTGTGGACCAGGCCGTTCCTGGGCCCGCTGCGGCAGGCAGGCGTGCGCACCGTGCTGGAGCTGGGATGCGGAACCGGCAATGACGCGGCCCGGCTGGCCGGCGAGGGTTACTCGGTCACGGCGATCGATGTGTCGGGCGAGGCCATCGCGCAGGCGCAGGCCAAGTTCGGGTCGCTGGCCAGGTTCCTGGTGGCCGACATGACCCAGCGTCTTCCCTTTGCTGATGGGAGCTTCGACGCGGCCATGTCCAACGTCGCCATGCACATGTTTCCTGACAATGTGACCCGTGCCGTGTTCGCGCAGGTCGGGCGGCTTGTCCGGGCGGGCGGGCTGTTCGTGTTCCACGTCAACTCGCTGGACGACCGGCCGCTGCGCGCCCGCAGGCTGCCCGCGCGCGAGCTTGGGCCGGATTACGTGGCCGAGGAGTCGGGCCAGACCATGCACTTCTTCTCCGAGGCCTACCTGCGCGAGCTCCTGGCAGGGTGGCAGCAGGTGCAACTGGTCCCGGTGCTGATTCCGCATCGCGAGTCTGGTGAGCCGTACAAGCATGTCTGGCGCGGCACGGCCCGCCGCTGAGCCAGTGGCTACTTGGCGTCCGCGTAGGACTCGACCACCGCGGTGGTGACGGGGAAGCGCACCGGGGTTTCGCCGAACAGCAGCCGCCCCGCCTCGTGGGCCGCCTCCTGCACCGCCGCGACCACCGCGTCGGCCTGGTCGCGCGGGCAGTGCACGATCACCTCGTCGTGCTGGAAGAACACCAGCCGCGCCGCCTGATCCGCCGCGGCCGCCTGATCCGCCGCCGACAGGCCCGCCAGTCGCTGGCGCAGGCCAGCCAGCAGCACCATCGCCCAGTCCGCCGCGCTGGCCTGGACCACGAAGTTGCGGGTGAACCGGCCCCGGGCACGCAGGGTCCGCCCCGCGCTCTGCTCGCCGGCCGCAGGGTCATCGGCCACCGCGGTCAGCCCGCGCCAGGCCGCTGACGGCGGCGGGCAGGTGCGGCCCAGCCGGGACCGGACCACCCGGCCTTCCTCGCCCGCCCGCGCGGCAGCCTCCACGTACTGCGACGCGAGCGGGAAACGGTGCCGCAGCACCGCCAGCAGCTGCCCTGCCTCACCGCCCGCCCCGCCGTACATCGCGGACAGCAGGGCGACCTTGGCTTTCGCCCGGTCCCCGCCGAACGCGCCGGCCAGTGCCTCGTACAGATCGCCGGTGCCGGCGGCTGCGGCGAACGCGCGGTCACCGGCCAGCGCCGCCAGCACCCGGGGCTCCAGCTGGGCCGCGTCGGCCACCACCAGCACCCAGCCGGGATCGGCCATGACTGCCCGCCGCAGCACCCGGGGGATCTGCAGCGCCCCGCCGCCGCGGCTCGCCCACCGGCCTGACACCACGCCGCCCACCACGTACTCGGGGCGGAACCGCCCGCCGGACACCCATTCGCCCAGCCATCCCCAGCCGAAGGCGGCGTAGAGCCGGGCAAGTTCCTTGTACTCCAGCAGCAGCGGCACCGCCGGGTGCTCCACCTGCTTCAGCACCGCCGACCGGGTCGAGGAGAGCCGGACGCCGTCCGCCGCGAACACCCGGAGCAGCTGCGCTGGCGAATCCGGGTTCACGGGCCGGCCGCCGAACGCCTCCGAGATCCGCGCGGCGAGGTCGGCGAGCCGCTGTGGCCGCAGCCCCGGCGCCGGGCGCGGGCCGAGCAGCCCTGCCAGCAACTCGGCGTGCACGTCAGGCCGCCACGGCAGCCCGTGGAACCCCATCTCCGCCGCGGCCAGCCCGCCCGCCGACTCCGCGGCCGCCAGCAGGCCGAACCGCCCCGGGTGCTCGTCGGCCGCGATCCGCCCGAGCTGGGCGGCGTGCACGGCGATCAGCGCTGCCAGGACCGCCCGGGCATCCGGGAACACCGGGTCGGCCGGCTCGAACAGGGCCGTCTGCCCTGCCCCGCCGCGCCCGGCCAGGCCCGCGCTGTCCGGACCCCGCGCGGCCGGCACGGGCTGGCCGCGCAGCCGCGCCCAGGCGGCAGCCAGGCTGGCCGGCTCGCCCACGCGGCCTTCCCTGCCGAGCAGCAGCCCTTCCGTGAGCGCCACATCATGGCAGCGCTCCACCCGCACCCCGGCACGCAGCAGCGCGGGGTACACGCCAGCGGTGTCAGCCCACACCCACCGCACGTCACCGGCCTGCTCGCGTTCCGCCACGGCCGCGGCCAGATCTTTTTCCTGAACGAGGGGACCGTGGGCGGAGCCGTCCTCCCCCAGCTCCTGCAGCAGCGCAGCATCAGGAGAGCCGGTGACGACTGCGACCCGCACAGCTCAGATTGTGCCCGGGCCTACCGACATTCCCGGGTCACCCGCTGCCGGCCGCCGGCCCCGTGGTGAGGAACTTGGTGAACCCGGCGGCGATCCCGGCCGCGGCGCGCTGGCGCCATGCCGGGCTGGTGAGCCTGGCGGCGTCGGTGGCGTTGCGCATGTTGGCGCACTCGATGAAGACCTTGGGCACCTTGGACAGGTTGAGCCCGCCGAGGTCGGTCCGCACGTCGATGGCGTTCTGGCCCACGTAGTTCGCGTAGGGCTCGCCGGAGACCCGGTGGAAGGCGTTGCGGATGTCCCGGCCCAGCCGGGCGGACGGGCCGACGATGGCGTTGGTGTAGCCGGGGACCAGGCCGGGCTCGATCACGTCGAACCCGAAGCCGCTGGGCGGGCCGCCGTCGGCGTGGATGGAGATCGCCGCGTCCGCGTGGACATGGTTGCCGATCGCCGCCCGCTGCGTGATGCACGGGCCGACCCCGTGATCATTGGTCCTGGTCAGCACGACCTTGGCGCCTTCGGCCCGCAGCAGCCGGGCGACCCGGATCGCCACGCTGAAGGTGAAGGCGTGCTCGGGGTAGCCGGCGTCGGTCTCCGCGCCCACGGTGTCACACGGCTTGGTCTCCGTGATGACGTTCACGAGCTGGTTGATGGCCTGCGGATCGGCCGCGTTGCCGCCGTTGTGGCCCGGGTCGATGACGATGACCTTGCCCGCGAGCGGCAGCGGGTCCGGGGACGGGCTCGGCTGAGCGCTCGGGGTAGGGCTGGCCGGCGGCAAGGCCGCAGCCTGGGTGCGCGGCGCGGAACTGGTGGGCGGCGTCGCCGCGGTCATCGAGACACCGCCACAGCCGGCCAGCGCAAGCAGGGCGGCCGCGATCGGCGAACGGGCGAGCAGGCGAACGGCACGGGGTGGCAACGATCAGGCTTCCTGCGCGGGACAGGTGACAGGCCGACCATACCCGGGCCCATGGGCGCACGGAGCCAGCTGGCGAATCCCTTAACCTTCTGCGACCTCCAGCACGGATCCGCCCGGCAGGCTCAGCGGCCCAGGCCTGCCTCGCCTCCCCCGCCCATCATCCGGCCGGGCCCCGGCCGGCGATGGGCGGGCACTCCGCCGACGGTCGCCCACGCGGCCAGCCGCGCCGACGCCTGGCCGGGCAGTTCGCCCGCGGCCCAGCCAGCGAGCTCGGCGGCGATGGTGCCGGAACTCGCGGCCCGCATCGACCCGTCCGGCCCGGCGGCGGTGCCGCCAGCCGCCGCGCCGTCGCGGGCGCCAGTGCCGCGGCTCTCGCGGTTCCCCGCGTCACCCCTGGCGTGGTCGCCGCGGTTCCGCCCGCTGTCGTGGCGGGCCCCGCTGTCGGGGATCTCCCGATCCGCGGCGTCACCGCCGCTCATGTCACCGCCGCTGACGCCACCGCCGCTGACGTCACCATGGCGGTTGCCCCGGCCGTGGCGGTTGCCCCGGCTCCGGCGCTCGCTCCGGCCTTCGTGGTCGCTCCGGCTCCCGCGCTCGCTCCGCCGCTCGTCATCGCCCCGGCCCTTATGGCTGCCCCGGCTCTCGCCGTCGTGGCCGCGGTCTTCCCGGGCCCGGTAGCTGCCACCGGCAGCGTCAGCAGGGCCGGGCTCGCCGCCGCGAACGGCGCGGTCGCGGTCGTCGTCCTGGCGGTAGCCGCGGTGCCGGGCACCACCGGAGCTGGCGTCCTCGTGGCGGGCCGCTTCGGCGCGAGCGGCCGCGGAGTCCCTCCGCACCGGGCCGCCCTCCGGGTCATCGCCGGCCGGCTGGCCGGACTCGCGATCACTGCCGGCGCGGGTCCGCCCGGGCGCCGACATCGGCTCGGTGTCACGCAGACCGCTGTGCTCTTCCACGCCGGGCTCTCCCCCGCCGGGCTCTCCCCCAACGGGGTCGGCCACGCTGGACCCGGCCCGTCCCGCAGCGGAATCTGGCTCTCGTGACCCGGTCAGAGGGCCAGGCCCGGCTGGCCCGGCTGCAGCGCCACCGGCGGCGGAACCGCGCGCGCCAGCAGGCCACGCCTCATCACGGGCAGTCCGGTCACCGGCAGCCCGGTCACCGGCGGCCCGGTCCGGCCCGGCGTGCCCCGGCCTGGCGGCGGATTCGTCAGGGTCCAGCGGCCAGTCAAGGGCCGATGGCTCGGCAGCGGGCGGGCTGGCCGCCATGTCCGGCAGCGGCGCCAGCGCAGCAGCGTCCTCACCCGTCAGCTGATCCCGGCCCCGCGCGGGCCGCTCACGTGCGGCCGGCGTGGATTCCGCTGACGCGGATCCCTCCGGCCCAGCATCGCGTTCCGCGCCAGCGCCAAGAATCCGACCGGAGTCCTGCCCCCCTAGCCCGGCGTTCCGCGGCGGCTCGGTTTCCCCCGTCCCGCGGCCCGGCGCCGCCTGGCGCGGCGCGTCAGCACCAGCAGTCCCGGCTCCCGGGCGCCGGGCACCGGGCGTGTCCGCGGGCCCGGCGCCGGTCAGCCCGGAGCCGGCGGCCCGGGGATCGGACGCAGAGGGATCGGACGCAGGGGAATCGAACGCACGGGGATCGAACGCATGGGGATCGGCGGCCGACGGCGGCCTGCCAGCACTTCCTGCCGGCTCCGCACCGGCGGCCTGCTGGCGGCGGCGGGCCTGGCGGGACTTTGCCTGGTCACTGGCGGTCATGCCCTCGGTTGCGGTGGCCTGCGCCGGGATCCGCGCCCGCGCCTCCTCCAGCGCCGGGTCCGCGGGGCCCGCGGAGAGCAGGCCCAGGCCGGGCTGGACACCCATTCCCTGCGGGCCACCCTGGCTCCCGGTATCGCTGCCGTTCAGCAGGGCGGCGAGCTGTTCCGCCTCTCTGGCATCCACGCCGAAGACCACCCGCGGCCTTCCCCATGGCTCCTCGATCGAGTAGCCGACGTAGCTGGAGATCGGGGGCATCGGCTCGGTCGCCATGCCGTGGGCCGTACGCCAGCGATCCCATGCCTCTTCCAGCATTGCCGCTGCCCGGTGCGCGCGGGCGACCATCTCCGGATCGGGCATCGTGCGATCCTCCCCCTGAAAGAGCAACGCCGCCATCGCAAGGGCAGTGGTGGTGGCGTGCCAGACCTCGCGGCAAGGCCCCGTAGCTTGCCGGGTTTGTGCTGGGCGGAACCGGCAGCGCCGGCGTGTCACCGCCCGGCAGGGCTAGCGTGCCGGACTAGTATGTCTGATCCCCGTCGTGGGCAGGGATGATTACGAGAAGTTGGTTTGCGATTACTTATCGTCACTGGGTGAGGGCAGCCCTCACCCGCCCGGCATTTGCCTGGGTGCACCGCGATGCGGCGGACACGCCGTGGGCGTCCCTGCGGAGCTGGCAGCGGGACGATCTCTGCGGCACCGGCCCGGCGTACCTGCCGGGGCGGATCAGCGTCCCGCGCTGAACTAACTGGCCCGGGGAACGCCCTCTGATGAGCGTTGCCGGGCGGGCCTTCGCCGCCGGGGACCGGGACCGGTCCCGGACGGCTGGATCGACCCCGGCAGCGTCTGCTGACGCGACGCGCCCCACGAGCGGCCCTTCGCCGCCCCCCCGCCCGGCCCTCTGGCCGCCGGGGCCGACCCCCTCTTGTCCACGTTCTGACAGCCGGGAGTGCCTGCAAGCACACCTGCCCGGCGCGGCGACGGCCGCGGGCGGATACCCCGCGCGCGGCCGCGCATCACTCGGAACGTGGCTGCGGGATGCCCGCGAGCAGAGCCCGGACCTCGGTCTCCCGGTACCGGCGGTGACCGCCGAGGGTCCGGATGGACGTGAGCTTCCCAGCCTTGGCCCACCGCGTGACGGTCTTGGGGTCAACGCGGAACATCGTGGCGACCTCCGCTGGCGTCAGCAGCGGTTCAGCCTCGGGTGTACGTGCAGACATGTGTAAGGCCTCTCCTCCTGGACCGCAGGCGCGGCCCTGAGTTCTTCCTTTGCCTTGCTGTTGTGCTAATGCCTGGCCCCCGTGGGAGCCTGCCGTGGATGTCCTATATGGCCTACTGAGACCATATTGCCATCACCAGCCGTGACAAGTCGACCACCAAGAGCAAAGATTCTGTAGCACGGCGCCCAGTTGCTCCGCTGATCCAAGTCACGCTGCGTGATTCTAGCTATACGTATCGTTGCTACGGCGCAGATTCGGAAAAGTCGTCCCGTGCCGCCTAGCGCGTCCCCCGTGACTCAATAGCGCCTACGAACAGGGCTCATGCGCGATGGTCCAGCTGGCCAGGCGGCCGTCCGCGGGTTTCTGAACGGAAACTATTGCTCACGCAGAGCGACGGAACACCGGCAACACAGCGTTATCAGAGCCCCACCGGACCCCGTGCAACGCCGGTTTCCGGGGTCCCGCCGGGCCGGCTTCAGCTTGCCAGCTCCCGGTCTTTCAGCGACCGCCAGCGGGCCTGCAGCCGCTGGTACATGGCGACCGCCAGTTCCTCCTCGCCGCTCGCCAGGGCCGTGATCGCGGCGTTCACCTCGGCGACCGACTCATCCGCCCGCAGCGCCTCGTCGGTGAGCAGGTAGACCAGGCCGCCGTAGTCCAGCTCCACCAGGGAATGCGGATGGAACTCCTCCAGCCAGGAGCCGATGGCCTCCAGCTCGGCGGCCACCCGCGGCTTGCGCTCCGCGTCAGCGGCGGCGCCGACCAGGCCCGAGGCAGGCTTCCCCTGCGCCCGCCTGATCGCGCCCAGCGCCCGGGCCACCCGGCGGCGGGCCTCCGACATCGCGGTCGAGTACACGAGGGTGCGGGTGACCGACGCGGTGGCTGCCCGTTCACCCGAGTCAGCGGCCGGGCCAAGGACCAGCCAGCGCTCATCCGCGGTGAACGGGGCGAACCAGGACAGCGGTACTGACCAGGTGCTGACCTGGATGTACACCCGGAGGGACGAGGCCTGGCCCTGCCACCGCGCGAAGGCGCCCACCGCCCGGTCCCCCTGGCCGCCCGGGAACGCGGCCGCGAGCAGCGGGGCGTCCGTGGCCCGCAGCCGGGCCACCGCCAGCCAGGACCGGAGCCGGGTCTGCCACGGGCAGATGTAGGTGACGCCCTCCGCCCAGCGGACGTAGGCGTGCTCACTCTCCTGGTCGGGAGCGATGATCGGGGGCAGGGCGATGATCCGCCGCAGCGCCGACGCCTGCTCAGCCTCCAGTGCCCCCGCGCGGCGTGGCCGCTCCGGGGATTCGGCGTAGGCCGCCCATCGCCGCCTGTCAGCGTCACCGAAAGCCGGCAGCGGCTCGTAGACGCGCAGATATGCCGCGTAGGGAAGCACGAACGCATCGTGGCACGCCTCCCCCGCCGGAGAACATGACCGGCACATAACGAGATCGTCACTGTCTGGAACAGCCGCCGGCCGCGGCGGCGCGCGGCGAGGCGGCCAGGAGCCCGGAGCGCGCTTCGGCATACGCTTGTCGCGGACCCGCGTCGACGGGGATGCGGGCCGAACACCGGGAGACTCACCACCGTGACCAACGTGTTCAGCAGTCCCCTCCAGGCCGCCAGCGTTCCCGGGCACAACCGGGGAACCAGCGCGCCTGGCCGCGACGACGACGCCCTCACCGGGCATGAGCAGGTCGTGTTCTGCCAGGACGTCCGCAGCGGCCTGCGGGCGATCATCGCCATCTACTCCACAGCCCTGGGACCGGGCCTCGGCGGCACCCGGTTCTACCCCTACCCGACCGAAGAGGCCGCGCTCGCCGACGTGCTCAACCTGTCCCGCGCGATGGCCTACAAGAACGCCCTCGCCGGGCTGGACCTGGGCGGCGGGAAAGCCGTCATCATCGGCGACCCGGGCCGGGACAAGTCAGAGGCGCTGCTGCGCGCCTACGGCCGCTTCGTCCAGTCGCTCGGCGGCCGCTACATCACCGCCTGCGACATCGGCACCTACAGCGAGGACATGGACCTCGTCGCCCGGGAGTGCCGGTACGTGACCGGCCGCACCGTGCCGGACGGCGGCGCCGGCGACTCCTCCGTGCTCACCGCGTTCGGCGTCTTCCAGGGCATGCGGGCCGCTGCCGAGCACGCCTGGGGCAGCACCAGCCTGGAAGGCCGCCGGGTCGGCATCGAGGGGGTCGGCAAGGTCGGCCACCGGCTCGCCACCCTGCTGGCCGAGGCCGGCGCCCGGCTGGTGGTCTGCGACGTCAGCCCCGCGGCCATCGACCGGGTCCTCGCCGAGCACCCGGGGACGGAGGTGGTGGCCGGCCGGGACGAGCTGGTGGCCCAGGATCTCGACATCTACGCACCGTGCGCGCTCGGCGGCTCGCTCAGCGACGACACGGTCGGCGCGCTGTCGGCCCGGATCGTCTGCGGCGGCGCCAACAACCAGCTCGCCCACCCCGGGATCGAGAAGGTGCTGGCGGACCGCGGCATCCTGTACGCCCCGGACTACCTGGTGAACGCCGGCGGGGTCATCCAGGTCGCCGATGAGCTGCACGGCTTCAGTTTCGAGCGGGCAAAGGCCAGGGCAGCGGAGATCTTCACGACGACCAGGCGGATCTTCGCGCTGGCCGACGAGGAGGGCGTCCCCCCGGCCGCGGCCGCCGACCGGATGGCCGAGCGGAGGATGTCGGAAGTGGGCCGCCTGCGCGGGATCTGGCTAGGAGGCTGAACGGGCATCGAAGCACGCACGGCGCAAAGCAGGTACGGTTGTTACCGTACGCAGGCTGGAAACGCGTTGTGCTCCGGACGGCGGAGGACGACGGGTGAGCATGCTGTGCAAGAAGCCCGCAAGGATGCAGTGCAGAGAGCAGGAGCCGGACAGGCTCCGCATGTTTGAGGGGGTCGAGCCAATGGGGCGCGGCCGAGCCAAGGCCAAGCAGGTAAAGGTGGCCCGCCAGCTGAAATACAACAGCGGCGGCACGGACCTTGACCGGCTGCGGACCGAGCTGGGTGTCGGCAGGGACGAGCGGGATGAGCACGACGAATCCGACTACTCCGACCTCGTGGACCGCTACAGCGATCTCGCGGACAGCGATGACGAGGATGAGGACGAGGACGACGAGGAAGCTCGTTAGCCCCGGTCCCGTGGACTCCTAGGCCTGCTGCTCTCCGGGCAGCGGGCACTGCGCTGCGTCATGGCCGGGGACGGATGCCGGCCGGGCGCGGCGGGTCACGCAGCGTATGTTCCGGCAAGGCTGACCCCGCCGGTGCCGGCGCTCACCTCGCCCAGGCGCCAGGCGGTCACCCCGCGCCCCGCGAGCAGCCGCAGCGCCCGGTCCGCGTCGGCGGCCGCCACCAGCGCGGCCATCCCGACCCCCATGTTGAACACGCGCTCGGCCTCGTCCTGGGCCAGGCCGCCGCGGGCCGCCAGCATGCCGAACACCGGCTGCGGCTGCCAGCTGCCGCGGTCGAGCACCGCGCCGGTGCCGGCGGGCAGCACCCGGGCCAGGTTGCCTGCCAGCCCGCCGCCGGTGATGTGGGCGAACGCGTGCACCTCGCACTCGGCGGCCAGGGCCAGGCAGTCCCGCGCGTAGATGGCGGTCGGGGTGAGCAGTTCCTCGCCGAGCGGGCGGCCCAGCTCCGGCAGCTCCGCGTCCAGCGCCAGCCCGGCGTCGCTGATCACCCGCCGGACCAGCGAGTACCCGTTGGAGTGCAGGCCGGAGGAGGCCAGCGCGAGCACCGCGTCGCCGGGCCGCACCCGGTCCGGCCCGAGCAGCCCGTCCGCCTCCACCACCCCGGTCGCCGCGCCCGCCAGGTCGAAGTCGTCCGGGCCCAGGTGCCCTGGGTGCTCGGCGGTCTCCCCGCCGATCAGGGCGCAGCCCGCCCGCACGCAGCCCTCGGCCACGCCGGCCACGACCGCGGCGGCCCGCTCCGGCCGCAGCGCGCCGAACACCACGTAGTCGGTCATGAACAGCGGCTCGGCGCCGCACACCACCAGGTCGTCCACGACCATGCCGACCAGGTCGATGCCGACGGTGCCGTAGATGCCGAGACGCTGGGCGATCACCACCTTGGTGCCCACCCCGTCGGTGGAGGTGGCCAGCACCGGGTGCCGGTAGGCGGCCAGTTTGCCGGCGTCGTACAGGCCGGCGAAGCCGCCGATGCCGCCGATCACCTCGGGCCCGGCGGTGCGGGCGACCGCGGCGCGCATCAGTTCCACCGCGGTGTCGCCGGCCTCGATGCTGACGCCCGCGGCGGCGTAGGAGGGACCGGCCCCGCGGTCCGGGCCGGCCCCGGCCGGCGAACCGGTCATGGCCGGCCGGCCGCGCCCGTGGCCCCGGCGGACTCGAGCACGTGCTTGCCCTGCTCGGCCTCGGCCACCGGCACCGGGTACTCGCCGTTGAAGCAGGCCCGGCACAGGCTCCCGGCTGGCAGCGTGGTGGCCTCGGTCAGGCCCGCGAGCGAGATGTAGCCGAGCGAGTCCGCGCCGATCGACGCCTGGATCTCCGCGGTGTCCAGGCTGCCGGCGATCAGCTCGGCCCGGGTGGCGAAGTCGATCCCGTAGAAGCACGGCCACGCCACCGGCGGGCTGGAGATCCGCACATGCACCTCGGCGGCGCCGGCCTCCCGGAGCATGGCCACGATGGCCCGCTGGGTGTTGCCGCGCACGATCGAGTCGTCGACGACCACCACCCGCTGGCCGGCGATGACGCCGCGCAGCGGGTTCAGCTTGAGCCGGATGCCGCGCTGCCGGATGGTCTGGCTGGGCTGGATGAAGGTCCGCCCGACGTAGGAGTTCTTGACCAGCCCCTGCCCGTAGGGGATGCCGCTGGCCTGCGCGTACCCGATGGCCGCGGGGGTGCCGGACTCGGGCACCGGGATGACCAGGTCCGCGTCGGCCGGGTGCTCCTCGGCCAGGCGGCGGCCGACCTCGACCCGGGTGGCCTGGACGCTGCGGCCGGCGATGGTGGTGTCGGGCCGGGCCAGGTAGACGTACTCGAACAGGCAGCCGCGCGGCTCCGGGGGTGCGAACCGGTGCGACCGCACGCCCCGCTCGTCCACGGTGATGAACTCGCCGGGCTCGACCTCCCGGACGAACCCGGCCCCGACGATGTCCAGCGCGGCGGTCTCGCTCGCCACCACCCAGCCGCGCTCCAGCCGGCCGAGCACCAGGGGGCGGAACCCGTGCGGGTCCCGGGCCGCGTACAGCGTGTGCTCGTCCATGAAGACCAGCGAATACGCACCGCGAACGAGGGGCAGGGTGGCCAGCGCGCTCTCTTCCACGCTGGCCCGCGCGGGGTCGGCGAAGAGGGCGGTCAGCACGTCGGTGTCGGACGTCCCGCGCGGCAGGTGATGGTTCGCCGCCCCGGGGCTGGCGAGCGCGGACAGCTCCAGGGTGTTGATCAGGTTGCCGTTGTGGCCGAGCGCGAGGCTGCCCGAATGCGTGGACCTGAAGGTGGGCTGGGCGTTCTCCCAGACCGAGGAGCCGCTGGTGGAGTACCGGACGTGGCCGACGCCGAGGTGCCCCCGCAAGGTGGTGAGCACCGACTCGTCGAACACCTGGGCCACCAGGCCCATGTCCTTGTACACCACGATCCGGGTGCCGTCGCTGACCGCGATGCCAGCGGATTCCTGTCCCCGGTGCTGCAGCGCGTACAGGCCGAAGTAGGCGAGCTTCGCGACATCCTCGCCGGGGGACCAGACGCCGAATACGCCGCACTCGTCCTGCGGCGGCCGGTCCCGGGGATCGAGGTGATCCGTCAGTCGGCCATCGGGCTTGACCACGTCATTCAGTCTAGGGGCATGCCTGGGCCGGCTGGCTGGCGAATCTGCCGTCAGCGGCCCGGGTTTCCCTGGCGGGGGCCGGTCCGGCGCACCGGCAGATAGCCGGAAAGGTCGGCGCGGGGCCCGCTTGCGCTGATCACGCCCTTCCTGGCGGCCTCGGCCCAGGTGGTCCGGCCGGTGGCGAGTGTGATCCACGTCACCGGGTCGGTTTCGACCACGTTGGGCGGCGTGCCGCGGGTGTGCCGGGGCCCCTCGATGCACTGGACGGCGGCGAACGGGGGCACCCGCACCTCCACCGCCCGGCCCGGCGCCGCGGCCGCCAGCAGGTCCAGCAGGTGCCGCACGGCCGCCCGCAGCGCCTCGCGCACGGGCTGCTGCCCGGCGCCGAGCGCGGCCAGCACGGCGTCCACGCAGGCCTCCCCCAGCAGGTACCCGCTGGGCGGCCCGCCCGCCGCCCCGGCGGTCCCGGACGCCGGCGGCTCCCCGAGCGCGGCGAGCTGGTCGTTGAGGGCAGCCAGCAGGCGCTGCGGATCGGGGCGGCGGGGCGGCACGCTGCGACGCTACCGGACGGCGCCGACAGCCCCGCCTGGCTGGCGGCCGGGCCGCCCGCCAGGCGACCCGGTCAGCCGAACAGGCCGGGCAGGGTGCCCTGGTGGGCGGCGGCCAGCTCCTCCAGGCTGACGGCGAAGCCGCCGCCGTCAGCGGCGGTGACCGCCAGCTCGCCGCCGCCGGTCCGGCCCAGCACCGTGGCGGGCACTCCCCAGCGCCCGCACAGGGCCGTGAACGCCTCTTCCGCCCCGGGCTGCACTGCGACCACGGCCCGCGCCGCCGACTCGCTGAACAGCGCTGTGAACGCGTCCCCGGGCAGGTCCACCCGGCAGCCGTGGCCGCCGGCCAGGCACGACTCGGCGAGGGCGGCCGCCAGGCCGCCGTCGGACAGGTCGTGGGCGGCGGCGAGCAGCCCGTCCGCCGCGGCCGCGCCGAGCAGCCCGGCCAGCGCCTGCTCGGCGGCCAGGTCCACCGCGGGCGGGCGGCCGCCCAGGTGCCCGTGCGCCACCTGCGCCCAGGCCGACCCGCCGAACTCGCCAGCGGTCCGGCCGAGCAGCACCACGCTGGCCCCGGCCACCCCGAAGCCGCTGGCAAGGCGGCGCCGGACGTCGGGGAGCACACCGAGCACCCCGATCACCGGGGTGGGGTGGATCGCGGCGTCCCCGGTCTGGTTGTAGAAGCTCACGTTGCCGCCGGTCACCGGGATTCCCAGGGTGGCGCAGCCGTCCGCGAGGCCGCGCACGGCCTCGGTGAACTGCCACATGACGGCGGGGTCCTCCGGGGAGCCGAAGTTGAGGCAGTTGGTGACGGCGAGCGGGCTGGCCCCGGTGGCCGCGACGTTCCGGTAGGCCTCGGCCAGCGCGAGCTGGGTACCCGCGTACGGGTCCAGCCGGCAGTAGCGGCCGTTGCCGTCGGTGGCCAGGGCGACGCCCAGGCCGGTCTCCTCGTCCACCCGGATCACGCCCGCGTCGTCGGGCATGGCCAGCACGGTGTTGCCGCGCACGTGCCGGTCGTACTGCTCGGTGACCCAGGTCTTGGCGGCCAGCCCGGGCGAGGACAGCAGCGCCAGCAGGGTCAGCCGCAGCTCCTCGCCGCCCTGCGGGCGGGGCAGCCGCTCCGGGCCGTCCGCGGCCAGCTCGTCCTGGCCGGCCGGGCGGGCGTACGGCCGGTCGTAGACCGGGCCCTGGTCGGCGGCGGTCTCCGGGGCGATGTCCACCACCTGGTCGTCGTGCCAGCTGATGGTGAGGCGGCCGGTGTCGTTGACCTCGCCGACGACGGTGGCCGGGACCTCCCAGCGGGCGCAGATCTCCAGGAACCGGTCGACGTGGCCGGGCTCGACCACGGCCATCATGCGTTCCTGCGACTCGCTCATGAGGATCTCGGCGGGGCTGAGGGTGGGGTCGCGCAGCGGCACCGCGTCCAGCCAGACCCGCATCCCGCTCTTGCCGCCCGCGGCGAGCTCGGAGGTGGCGCAGGAGATGCCGGCCGCGCCCAGGTCCTGGATGCCCGCCACCACCCCGGCGGCGCCCAGCTCCAGGCAGCACTCGACCAGCAGCTTCTCCATGAACGGGTCGCCGACCTGGACGCTCGGCCGCTTGGCCGCCTCCCCGCCGCCGAACGAGGCGCTGGCCAGCACGGAGGCCCCGCCGATGCCGTCCGGCCCGGTGCGGGCGCCGAACAGGATCACCTTGTTGCCGGCCCCGCGGGCCGCGGCGAGCTTGAGGTCGGAGTGCCGCATCACCCCCACGCACAGCGCGTTCACCAGCGGGTTCCCGGCGTAGCAGGGGTCGAAGCCCAGCTCACCGCCGATGTTCGGCAGGCCCAGGCAGTTCCCGTAGAACGAGATGCCCCCGACGACCCCCGGCAGCACCCGGGCGGTGTCCGGGGCGTCGGCCGGGCCGAAGCGCAGCGCGTCCATCACCGCCACCGGCCGCGCGCCCATCGCCAGGATGTCCCGGACGATGCCGCCGACCCCGGTGGCCGCGCCCTGGAAGGGCTCCACGTACGAGGGGTGGTTGTGGGACTCGATCTTGAAGGTGACCGCGTAGCCCTGGCCGATGTCCACCACGCCCGCGTTCTCGCCGATCCCGGCGAGCAGCGCGCCGGTCCGCGGCGCCTTCTCGGCGAACTGGCGCAGGTGCCGCTTGGAGGACTTGTAGGAGCAGTGCTCGCTCCACATGACGGAGTAGACGGCCAGCTCGGAGTCGGTCGGACGGCGGCCGAGCATCTCCCGGATCCGGGCGTACTCCTCCCCGGTCAGGCCCAGCTCCGCGTACGGCTGCGGCCGGTCCGGCGTGGCGGCCGCCTGCTCAACCGTGTCCTGGTGGCTCATGCGGGCACCACCGCCTGCAGGATCGAGGTGAAGAAGCCCAGGCCGTCGGTGCCCGGCCCGGTCAGCGCGTCGATGGCGTGCTCGGGGTGGGGCATGAGGCCGGCCACGTTGCCCGCCTCGTTGCGGACCCCGGCGATGCCGGCGTCCGAGCCGTTCGGGTTGCCGCTGGCGTACCGGGCTATCACCTGGCCCTGCTCCGCCAGCTCGGCCAGGGTGGCGGGGCTGGCGGCGTACGCGCCCTCGCCGCTCTTGAGCACCAGGGTGACCTCCTGACCGCGCTGGTAGGCCGAGGTCCAGGGCGTCTGGCTGTCCTCGATGCGGACCAGCACGTCCCGGTTGATGAACCGGCGGCCCGCGTTGCGGGTGAGGGCGCCCGGCAGCAGGTGCGCCTCGCACAGGATCTGGAAGCCGTTGCAGATGCCCAGCACGGGCAGGCCGGCCCGGGCGGCGGGCACCAGCTCGCCCATGACCGGGGCGAACCGGGCGATCGCGCCGCAGCGCAGGTAGTCGCCGTAGGAGAAGCCGCCCGGCAGGATCACCGCGTCCACGCCGCGCAGGCTGCGGTCGCCGTGCCAGAGCGGCACCGGCTCGCCGCCCGCCCGCCGCACCGCGCGGGCGGCGTCGGTGTCGTCGAGCGACCCCGGGAAGGTGATGATCCCGACGCGGGCTGTCATGAACCGTCCTCGCAGGTGCGCACGCACGCAGGGTACCGGGCCCGGCCCTGCCCTCCGGCCGCCTGGCCGCCTGGCCGGCGCTGGCGCGGCTAGCCGGCGTCCCGCAGGACGCGGTCCCGCAGCCGGGCGATCGGGGCGTCGTTCCGCCAGGCGATGCGCTTCTGCAGGGACACCACGGTGCCCTGCTCAGGCGCGCTGCTGAGGGTCACGTCGTCCACGCACGCCTTCATGATCGCCAGCCCGCGGCCGGACTCCGGCAGCGTGGCGATCACCTCGTCGCGGTCCCCGCGCTCGTGCCGCCGCCGCGCCCGGGCGGGCGAGAGCGGCCGCACCGTCCGCCGCCCCACCCGGATGCCG
The DNA here is from genome assembly GCA_050257395.1 of Gemmatimonadota bacterium. Classification (GTDB taxonomy): domain Bacteria; phylum Actinomycetota; class Actinomycetes; order Streptosporangiales; family Streptosporangiaceae; genus JAIRTY01. Next base: position 17,055 of record JBLMWU010000076.1, read on the forward strand.
GACGGCACCAGCCACACCGGCCACCGGGCCCCGGGCATGTCCCCGGGCTTCAGCTCCCGGCCGGAGTTCAGGACCTGGACCAGGCAGCCGCCCCGGCCCACGCTTGCAACGATTTCGTAACTGCGCCCCGGCCCCCCGTGCTTGAGCACGTTCGTACACGCTTCGGTTACGGCGAGAAGAAGCTCGGCAACGCCATCTTCATCGGCGCCCAGCCCGCGCAGCGTGTCCCCCAGCACATGGCGCATCACCGGCACGCTCAGTGCTTCATGCGGGAAGACCAGGCAGAACTTGACACTTACGGTCGGCTCCTCGGCGTACGCGACCCGAGTGTGCATCCGTTCCCCGTCCCTGCCTCCACGGCTTAAACCCCGGTCACTGAAGTGCTTTCCCCGCCGGGGCCGTAATAATCGTGAAGTAGGGGGCGCCTTATCCCGGATCACCCCTCCCGGATGGTGAATTCCTCGATAACGGGGTTGGCGAGCAATTCACCTGCGAGTTCGCGCACGCTGCCGAGCGCCGCCTCGTCCGCGGGACCGCTGAACTCCACCTCGAACCGCTTGCCCTGGCGCACGCCGAGGACCTGACCGAAACCCAGCCGCTGGCAGGCCCGTGAGATGGCCTCGCCCTGCGGGTCGTGGATCTCCGGCTTGAGCATGACGTCGACGATGATCCGGGTCACCTGTCCTGCCTCCCCTGTGTCTGCCAGACCGCTACCGCGCCGCAGCGTACGCGACGGCAGGGGTTGCGCCCACCTCGGTGGCGTCTGTCACGATGGCGGTAGAGACCTGCCCGGCACCTGCGTGACGGCAACACCACCGCCCTCACCGGTCCCGGGCCGAACGGCCGGCGCTCAGCGATCCTGGGCACCGGCCCCGAGCGCAAGGAGTGGCACGTGGCCGTCGAAGCCGACGGCGGCGTCACCGCCGCCCCGGGATCAGGCAGCCTGGACAGGCAGCTGGCATCCCGGCCCGAACTCGTCCAGCTGCTCACCCCCGAAGGAGAACGGGCCGAGCACCCGGACTACCCCCTGGACCTGACCCCCGACGAGATCAAAGGACTGTACCGGGACCTGGTTCTGGTCCGCCGGATCGACACCGAGGCCATCTCGCTGCAGCGCCAGGGCGAGCTGGGCATCTGGGCCTCCCTGCTGGGCCAGGAGGCCGCGCAGATCGGCTCGGGACGCGCGCTGTCCGAGCGCGACATGGCATTTCCCACCTACCGGGAACACGGCGTCGCGTGGTGCCGCGGACTGGACCCGGTGAAGCTGCTCGAACTGTTCCGCGGCGTCAGTCACGGCGGCTGGGACCCGGCCGAGCACGGCATGCACCTGTACACCATTGTCATCGGCAGCCAGACGCTGCATGCGACCGGTTATGCGATGGGCATCCAGCGTGACGGTGCGGTCGGCGAGAACGGCGAGGCGACCATTGCCTACTTTGGCGACGGCGCCACCAGCCAGGGCGACGTCAACGAGGCGTTCATCTGGGCCTCGGTTTTCAACGCGCCGGTGGTGTTCTTCTGCCAGAACAATCAGTGGGCGATCTCCGAGCCACTGGAGCGCCAGAGCCGGATCCCGCTCTACCAGCGGGCGCGCGGGTTCGGCTTTCCCGGGGTGCAGGTGGACGGCAATGACGTGTTCGCCTGCCTCGCCGTTACCCGCAAGGCCCTGCAGGCCGCCCGGGAAGGACAGGGCCCGACCCTGATCGAGGCGTTCACCTACCGGATGGGCGCGCACACCACCACCGACGACCCGACCCGCTACCGGCTGGCCGCCGAACTCGAGGCCTGGAAGCTGAAGGACCCGATCGAGCGGGTCAAGGCCTATCTGGTCCGCTCTGGCCTCGCCGACTCCGCGTTCTTCGCCGGCGTGGAGGAGGAGGCCACCGCCCTGGGCCGGCACGTCCGGGAGTCCTGCCTGGCCATGCCCGACCCGCAGCCGCTGGCCATCTTCGACCACGTGTACGCCGGGCCGAACGCCCAGCTGGAGGCCGAACGCGCCAAGTTCGCCGCCTACCTTGACTCGTTCGAAGACCAGGAGGCGGCCCGATGACGAACCTGACGCTGTCCAAGGCGCTGAACGAGGGCCTGCGCAAGGCCATGGAGCACGACCCCAAGGTCCTGGTGATGGGCGAGGACGTGGGCAAGCTCGGCGGGGTCTTCCGGGTCACCGACGGGCTGCAGAAGGACTTCGGTGAGGCGAGGGTGGTCGACACCCCGCTGGCCGAGTCCGGCATCGTCGGCACCGCGATCGGGCTCGCGCTGCGCGGCTACCGGCCGGTGTGCGAGATCCAGTTCGACGGCTTCGTGTTCCCTGCCTTCGACCAGATCGTCAGCCAGCTCGCCAAGATGCACCTGCGCTCGCTCGGCCACCTGAAGCTGCCGGTGGTGATCAGGATCCCGTTCGGCGGCGGCATCGGCGCGGTCGAGCACCACAGCGAGTCGCCGGAGGCCCTGTTCGCCCACATCGCCGGGCTGCGGGTGGTCGCCTGCTCCGACCCGGTGGACGCCTTCGCCATGATCCAGCAGTCGATCCGCAGCGACGACCCGGTGATCTTCTTCGAGCCCAAGCGCCGCTACTGGGACAAGGCCGAGGTGGACGTCGCGGGCGGGCTGGCCGCCGCGCTGCCGCTGGACCGGGCCCGGACGGTGGCCGAGGGCGCGGATGTCACCGTGCTCGCCTACGGGCCGATGGTGAAGACCTGCGCCGAGGCGGCGGTCGCGGCCCGCGAGGACGGGCGCTCGCTGGAAGTGATCGACCTGCGGTCGCTGTTGCCGGTCGACTTCGAGGCGGTGCTGGCGTCGGTCCGCCGGACCGGCCGGTGCGTGGTCGTGCACGAGGCGCCGGTCACCGGGGGCCTGGGCGCGGAGATCGCCGCCCGGATCACCGAGGAGTGCTTCTACCAGCTGGAGGCGCCGGTCCTGCGGGTCGGCGCGTTCTCCACCCCGTACCCGCCGTCCCGGCTGGAGGAGCACTACCTGCCGGACCTGGACCGGGTGCTGGACGCCGTCGACCGCACCTTCGGGTACTGAGGAGGTGGCCGTGACTGACATCAAGGAGTTCCGGCTGCCCGACGTCGGCGAGGGCCTGACCGAGGCCGACATCGTGTCCTGGCACGTCCAGCCGGGCGACAAGGTGAGTGTCAACCAGGTCATCGTGGAGATCGAGACCGCCAAGGCCGTGGTGGAGCTGCCCTGCCCGTTCGACGGGGTGGTCGACCGGCTGCTCGCCGAAGAGGGCCAGACCGTCGACGTCGGGACCCCGATCATCGCCGTGAACGTGGGCCCTGGGGCTGGGGCCGGCACGCCGGCCGGTCAGCCCTCCGCCGCGGCCGCGGACAGCCCCGCACCGCCGGCGGCGCCGCCGGAAGACCTGGTGCCACCGCCGCCGCCGGAGGCTGGCATGGAGCCCGGCGTGCACGGGACGCTGAGCCCCAAGCCGGAGCGGCAGGCGGTGCTGGTGGGCTACGGGGTCAAGCTGGGCGCGACCACCCGGCGGCCGCGCAAACGGCCCGCGGACGGGCACCGGCCCGCGGCACCCGCCAGCACCCAAGCTGCCCCGCCCGCGCCTGCCCGGCCGGTTCCCGGGCGAAATGGCGACGGGGCCCGGCCGATGGCCAAGCCGCCGGTGCGGAAGCTGGCCAGGGACCTCGGGGTGGACCTGGGGTCGCTGACCGGCTCCGGCCCCGGCGGCGTGATCACCCGGGACGACGTGCAGGCGGCAGCCGCCGGCCCGGCGGCGCCAGCGCCCCAGGTGGCTGCGGCGGCCGGGGTGCGGGAAGAGCGGGTTGCCGTCAAGGGGGTGCGCAAGCACACCGCGGCGGCGGTCAGTGCGAGCGCGTTCACGGCGCCGCACGTCACCGAGTTCCTGACGGTGGACGTGACGGCCACCATGGACGCGGTGGAGCGGCTCGCGGCGCTGCCGGAGTTCGCCGGGGTGCGGGTGTCGCCGCTGCTGCTGGTGGCCCGGGCGCTGCTGCTGGCGGTGGCCAGGCATCCGATGATCAACTCGTCCTGGGACGAGGCCGCGCAGGAGATCGTGGTCAGGCACTACGTCAACCTGGGCATCGCGGCGGCCACCAGCCGGGGGCTGCTGGTCCCCAACATCAAGGACGCCCAGGACCTGAGCCTGCCGGCGCTCGCCCGGGCCCTCGGCGACCTGGCCGTGACCGCCCGGGAGGCGAAGACCGCACCGGCGGACCTGGCGGGCGGCACGATCACGATCACCAACGTGGGCGTGTTCGGGGTGGACGCGGGAACCCCCATCCTCACCCCGGGTGAGGCGGCCATCCTGGCGTTCGGCCAGGTGAAGGCGGCGCCGTGGGTGGCAGACGGGCAGCTGGTGATCCGCCAGGTGACCACCTTGTCGCTGTCGTTCGACCACCGGATCGTGGACGGCGACCTGGGCTCGGCCGTGCTGCGCGACGTGGGCGCGATGCTGACCGACCCGGTCCGCATGCTGGCCTGGTCCTGACCCAACCGACGGGAGAACCGTGTTCCGCCACGTAGTGCTGTTCAGCTGGGCTGAGGGTGTCAGCGAGGCGCACGAGCAGTGAGCGGGGGCGGGGCCCGCCCGGCCCCCCCCCCCCCCCCCCC
>JBLMWU010000077.1:0-4051 GCA_050257395.1 Gemmatimonadota bacterium
GAGACGGGCCTGCTGCCGCACCTGAACCCCGGGGTGCTGAGCTGGCAGGACTTCCAGCGGCTCAAGTCGGTCGCCCCGTCGATGGGGATGATGCTGGAGACCACCGCGGGCCGGCTGTTCACCGAGCGGGGCGGCCCGCATTTCGGCAGCCCGGACAAGGACCCGGCAGTGCGGCTGCGGGTGCTGGAAGACGCCGGCCGCAGTGCGGTCCCGTTCACCACCGGCATCCTGATCGGCATCGGGGAGACGGCCGCGGAGCGGGCGGAGTCACTGTTCGCGATCCGGCGCATCGCCCGCGAATACGGCGGGATCCAGGAAGTCATCGTGCAGAACTTCCGGGCCAAGCCGGACACGAAGATGCGCGGCATGCCCGACGCGGACCTGGCCGACCTGGCCGCCACCATCGCGGTGGCCCGGCTGGTGCTCGGGCCGTCCATCCGGATCCAGGCCCCACCGAACCTGATCGGCGAGGAGTACCGGCTGATCCTGGCCGCCGGCATCGACGACTGGGGCGGCGTGTCGCCGCTCACCCCCGACCACGTCAACCCGGAACGGCCGTGGCCGCAGATCGGCGAGCTCGCGCGGCGCACCGCGGCGGCAGGGATGACGCTGCGCGAGCGGCTCACCATCTACCCGGGTTACCTGCGCGAGCCCTGGCTGGACCCGCGGCTCGCCGGGCACGTGGCCGCGCTCGCCGACCCGGCCACCGGGCTGGCCCGCGACGGCGCGCTGCCGCAGGGACTGCCGTGGCAGGAGCCCGATGGCGGCTGGGGCGACGCGTCGGGCCGGACGGACCTGCACGTCAGCATCGACACCACCGGCCGCAGCGCGGACCGGCGGGCCGACTTCGCCGAGGTGTACGGGGACTGGCAGGAGGTGGCCGCCAGGATCGCGCCCGGCGCCCGGGCGAACGGCGCGGGCGCGAACGGGACCCGCGCCCCGCAGCGGCTGCGCGGCGAGGTGGCGGCGGCGCTGCGCCGGGCCGAGGCCGGCCCGGCCGGGCTCACCGACAGCGAGGCGCTCGCCCTGCTGGACGCGGACGGGCCGGAGCTCGAGGCGCTGGCCGGGCTCGCCGACGCGCTGCGCCGCGACGCGGCGGGCGACGACGTCACCTACGTGGTCACCCGCAACATCAACTTCACCAACGTCTGCTACACCGGCTGCCGGTTCTGCGCGTTCGCCCAGCGCCGCACCGACGCGGACGCCTACACGCTGTCGCTGTCGCAGGTAGGCGACCGGGCCGAGGAGGCCTGGGCGGCGGGCGCGACCGAGGTGTGCATGCAGGGCGGCATCCACCCGGACCTGCCCGGCACCGCCTACTTCGACATCGCCGCCGAGGTCAGGCGCCGCTGCCCGGAGATGCACATCCACGCGTTCAGCCCGATGGAGATCGTGAACGGGGCCGCGCGCACCGGCCTGCCGGTGCGCGAGTGGCTGACCCGCGCCCGCGAGGCCGGCCTCAGCTCGGTGCCGGGCACCGCCGCGGAGATCCTCGACGACGACGTGCGGTGGGTGCTGACCAAGGGCAAGCTGCCGGCGTCCGCCTGGATCGACGTCATCACCACCGCGCACGAGCTGGGCATACCGACCACCGCCACGATGATGTACGGGCATGTGGACACCCCGGCCCACTGGGTCGGGCACCTGCGGGTGATCCGCGGCATCCAGGAGCGGACCGGCGGGTTCACCGAGTTCGTGCTGCTGCCGTTCGTGCACGCGAGCGCGCCGATCTACCTGGCCGGGCTGGCCCGGCCGGGCCCGACCCGGCGGGAGAACCGGGCCGTGCACGCGCTGTCGCGGATCATGCTGCACGGCGCGATCGGCAACATCCAGTGCTCCTGGGTGAAGCTCGGCGACGACCTGTGCCGCGAGGTGCTGGCCGGCGGCGTCAACGACCTGGGCGGCACGCTCATGGAGGAGACCATCAGCCGGATGGCCGGTTCGGAGAACGGGTCCTACAAGACCATCAGCGATTTCGCCGGGCTGGTCGCGCCGCTGGGGCGGCCGCTGCGCCAGCGCACCACCACCTACGGGGAGCCGTCCGCCGAGCGGCAGGCCGCCGCGGCGGCCAGCGACGGCGTGTGCGGCTCGGTGCGCGGCACCCGCACGCCGCTGCCGCTCGCCCAGGGGTAAGGGCCGCAAGCCCGCCGCCCGCCCCGGGTCCGCCGCGGACCGGGTGACCAACGGCACATTCCTTCCGTGGCGCAGCCAGCGATACCGTGATCCCACTTAGGTAAGGCTTACCTAAATGTGTGCGGACCCCGGAGGAAGCGGTGGCGACACGCGAGGCCGGGGCCGGCCCCCGGGCGGCGGATGACCGGCCTGGCTGGCAGGCGCGGTGGCGGTGGCTGGCGCTGCTGCTGCCGCTGTCCGGCTCGGGCATGGTGGTGATGCTGGCCGACACCGACGCGGGCAGCCTGCTGACCGCGTCGCAGTCTGGCGCCTGCTGGGGCTACCGGATGATCCTGCCCCAGCTCATCCTCATCCCGATCCTGTACGTGGTGCAGGAGATGACGGTCCGGCTCGGCGTGGTCACCCGGACGGGCCACGGCGCGCTCATCCGCGAGCGGTTCGGCCGCGGCTGGGCGCTGCTGTCGGCGGGCACCCTGTTCCTGTCCGCGATCGGCGCACTGATCACCGAGTTCGCCGCCATCGCCGGGGTGGGGGAGCTGTTCGGCGTCTCCCGGTGGCTGACCATCCCGCTGGCCACCGCGTTCCTGGTCGGCCTCGCCCTGGCCGGCAGCTACCGGCGGGTCGAGCGGATCGGCATCGCGCTGGGCCTGGCCGAGCTGGCATTCATCCCGGCGATGCTCCTCGGGCACCCGGGCGGCCGGGCGCTCGCGCACGGGCTCACCTCGCTGCCGCTGGGCCAGGGCTCCTACCGGTACCTGCTGGCCGCGAATGTCGGGGCGGTGATCATGCCGTGGATGATCTTCTACCAGCAGGGCGCGGTCATCGGCAAAGGCCTGTCCGGGGCGGGGATACGGCGCGAGCGGCTGGGCACGCTGGCCGGGGCGGTCCTTACCCAGATCGTCATGATCGCCATGGTGGTCACGGTGGCCGCCACCATCGGCCGCCGGGACCCGGGTGCCCCGCTGGGGACGGTCGGCGAGATCTCCGCGGCGCTGCAGCCTTCGCTCGGGGTGGCCGGAGCCAAGGTGCTGTTCGGCGCGGGCATGCTGGGCGCGGCCCTGGTGGCCGCGCTGGTCTCATCGCTGGCCGGGGCGTGGGGGCTGGCGGAGATCTCCGGCTGGCGGCATTCGCTCGACGCCCGGCCGGGCCGCCGGACGGCGCCGTTCTACCTCACCTACACGCTGGCGCACGTCGCGGGCGCCGTGCTGGTGCTCGCCAGCGTGGACCTGATCGGCCTCGCGGTGGACGCCGAGGTGATGAACGCGCTGCTGCTGCCGGTCGTGCTCGGGTTCCTGCTGGCGCTGGAAGCCCGGGCCCTGCCCGCCGCGTACCGGATGCGCGGCGCGCGCAAGTACCTGAGCTGGGCGCTGTGCCTGCTGGTGATGGGGTTCGGGCTGTACCTGATCCCTGCCACGCTGCGGCTGTTACGGCGCCGGGTGCACCACCAGGGCGCTGCCGCCGTACAGGCGGACCGGCTCGGCGACGGCCTCGGCCACGCCGTGGCCGAGGAACTGGATCCCGGTCGCGTCGCCCGGGTAGTTGTCCAGCGGCAGGATCGGGCCGGTGGCCAGCGTGAACTGCTCATTGAACTGGCTGGTCAGCTGCTGGGCCAGGGCGCTGTGGTAGAAGTCCGGCCCGGCCAGCGAGGTGGGCATGTTGCGCTGGCTCACCGGAGACGGCGGCTAAGCGACGCATGCGCACCTCGGGGCGGCAGGGGCAGAAGGGCCGGGCCCCTTCGGTCTACGCCCGGCCCGCGCCCATGGTCAAGGCCCCGGCCCGCGGCCCGGCCAGCGGGTGATCAGCGGGTGATCATGAAGTCGCCGGGGTCGCGGGGCGGGCGGTCAGCGGCCGGGGCGGCGGGGTGGCCGACGCCGACCGCGCCCATGGGCTCCCAGCCCGCGGGCAGGCCCAGGGCGCG
>JBLMWU010000078.1:0-4447 GCA_050257395.1 Gemmatimonadota bacterium
GCTGGGCCCGCTGCGGCGGCTCGGCGCGCCGCGCCGCCCCGGCCTGCTGCGCCGGGTCGCCCCCCGCCGCCGCCTCCGCTAGGTCAGCATGCTGGCCAGGGCGGCGAGGTAGCCGGCCAGCATCGCGTCCGCGACCACCCGCACGCTGTCGTCCTCGGGCAGGAAACGCGGATGGTGCAGGGTGACGTCCCCGCCGGCCCCCGCGAAGATCATCAGCGTGGGCGCGGCCTGGGCGTAGATCGCGAAGTCGTCCGCGCCGCAGGAGCGGAACCCGGGCCCGGCGGGCAGCTCCGCGGCGTGCAGCCACGGCAGCACCGCGGCGGCCAGCTTCTCGTCGTTCACCAGCGCGGGCTCACCTTCGAAGATCGTCACGCTGCCCTGGCAGCCGTGCGCCCGGGCGGTGTGCGTCACCACCTCGCGCAGGGCCTCGTGCAGGCCGGGCCGGTCGGCCTCGTCCAGGGCGCGCAGCGTCCCCCGGGCGTGCGCGGATGGCGGGATGACGTTCGGCGCGTCGCCGGCGGCCAGCGCGCCGACCGACACCACCACGGCGTGCGTGGGGTCGGTCCGCCTGCTGACGATCTGCTGGAGCGCCAGCACCGTCTGGCAGAGCGCCGGCACCGGGTCGGCGGCCAGGTGCGGGTACCCGGCGTGGCCGCCGGTGCCGTCGATCCGGATCTCGAACTCATCGGCGGCGGCGTTCACCGTCCCCGGCACCGCGGCGACCGTGCCGGGCGGCAGCTGGTGCTGGATGTGCACGGCCAGCACGGCCTGCGGCTGGTGGGCGCCGAACTCCGGCGCGGCCACCAGGTCGCGGGCGCCGGAGGGGAAGCCCTCCTCCCGCGGCTGGAGCACCGCCAGCAGCGCGGTGGGCAGCTTTACCTGGCGGGCCGCCCGGCCCACGGCGGCCAGCGCAGCCAGGTGCACGTCGTGCCCGCACGCGTGCATCGCGCCGGGCGGCGCGGCCCACGGCACCCCGGTCAGCTCCGTGATCGGCAGCGCGTCCAGCTCGGCGCGGACCGCGATGCTCGGGCCGTCCGGCGGGCCGATCCGGATCAGCCGCCCGGTGCCGCCGAGCACCGCGGCATCCGGGTCGCCGAGTGCCGCGGCCATCCGGGCGGACGTGCGGTGCTCGGCGCCGGACACCTCCGCGCCGGCGTGCAGCTCGTGGCGCAGCTGGACCGCGCCGCTGATCTCCCGGTCCAGCGCGGCCCGCAGCCGCGCGGCCAGCTCGCCGAGGTCCACCCCGCTATCACTCACCGCTCGCCGAGCCGGTACACACGGCGGGCGTTGGCAGATCCGATGAGGGCCGCCACCCGCCCGGCATCCGCGGCCGACCAGGCGCCCTCGGCCACGAACGTCCCGGTGACCCGCGCGAGGTCGCGGCGGAACCCCGTGGCCCCCAGATAGTGCAGCTCCGGCAGGCCGAACGCGTCGGAGGAGTAGAGCATCTTGTGGAACGGCGCCAGCTCGAGGGCCTCGGCGAGCACGGTGGCGCTGCGGGCGCCCACGTGGTTGAGCGCCTCGCCGACGTCCAGGTACACGTGCGGGAACACGTTCGCCAGGTAGGCGGCCTGCCGGTGGTACGGGTAGCAGTGCAGCAGCAGGATCGCGGTGCCCCGGTCCTGGGTCGCCAGCAGGAAGTCGTGCAGCAGCGACGGGTCGGCCCGGTGCAGCCGCACGTCCGGGTCGCCGAACCCGGTGTGGAACTGCAGCGGCAGCCCGGTGTCCAGGCCGGCCCAGATGAGGTGGCGCAGCAGGACGGGGTCGGACAGCCGGGCGGGTGCGCCGCCGCCGATCGCGCCGAGCCAGCGGTCCGTGGCCGCCTGCACCTCGGTCTCGCTGGGCCGTTGCGGGGTGAAGTCGAGCCCGAACCGGTAGGCCGCGACGGACTTGAGGCCGGCCGCTGACGCGGCGGCCCGGCTGAGCGCGTCCGCGAAGGCCGCGGTGAAGCCGGTCGCGCTCACCCCGGACACGGCCACCCGCTCCGCGACCGCCTCCAGCCGGACGATCTCCCGCGCAGGTGTCCCGCTCGCCTCCGCGAGCTGCGCCGGGGTGAGGATGCGGCCGGCCTGGTAGCCGGTGTCCACCAGCCAGGTGTCCACCTGCGCCGCGCGCAGAAAACGGCGGTTCACCTCGGCCGGGCCGAGCTCGGCGCGGCGCCGCGCGTAGCTGGCGGCCGGTGCGTGCGGCTCGAGGTCCAGCAGCGGCGCGCACCAGCGGCGCACCGCGAACCCGAGCTGGCTGTCGAACATGGACGTGCCCGGCGCCGGGGGCCCGGGGGCCTCGGTGAGCAGCGCCTCGATGCCCGGCTGGTCGAGGGCGTCCGCGACCACGCCGTGGCAGTGGTGGTCGATGAGCGCCAGCGGCGGCTCGGTCATTGCGGCAGCTCCGGCCCGGCCGAGTCCAGCCAGCCCTCCTGCCGCTCCTCGATGGCCTCGCTGAGGTGCTTGGGGCTGTCGGCGTTGAGCACCGGCCTGGTGCGGCCCCGCGGCCTGGCGCACCAGGCCGGGCCGCCGAGGTAACGGTCGACCCGCCAGATCTGCCACGCGGGATGCTGGTCGAGCAGGCGCTCCAGCTCCGCGTCGTTCGGGCTCACGCAGCCGAGGCTACTCTGGTCCGCTGCCGCTGTTTAGCCAGTTCATCGCCGCCAGCCGGGATGAGCGGGTCTGCCGGGAAATGATCATGTGCGGTGATGTGCGCGGCTGGTGACAGAGATGACGCTGAGGTAGCAGAGCAGCGCGGCCCCGGTGAGGAGCGCCATGGCCAGGGAGGCGCCGGCCTGGCCGTTGCCGGCGAACACGGCGCCGCCGGCCCCGGCTCCGATGATGGCCAGCAGGCCTCCCGCCGCCAGCGCGATCAGCGGCCCGCTGCGGGCGCGGGCGGCGCGGACGAGCACGCTGACCGCCGCCACCAGCAGGAAGAAGCCGAAGACGGCGTGGATCGTCACGGCGAGGGGCAGGTGCGCCAGCATCGCCGCGCCGCCGCCCGTGCCTGCCGCCGGCACCCGGACGTACAGGTTGATCACCATGCCGAGGCCGTATTCGGCGATCAGCATGACCGAGATGGCGGTGCTGTTGCGCCGCAGGCCGGTGAGCCGGCGCGCGAGCGAGGCCGGTCCGGTGCCGGGCGCGGCAGGGCCGCTGGCCACCGCCGGGGAGCTGCGGGGCATCGCCGTCACCGCCCGCCCGGCCCGGCGGCGGGGGCTGGGACGGCAGGGTGCTGGTCCTGCGCGGCCCGGGCCAGGGCGAGCACCTCGCTGACGGGCCAGTGGTCGCTGGCGTGCTCGCCGTACTTCACGGCCAGCACCCGGCCATCCGGGGCGATGAGGAAGTCCGCGGGCAGCCCGAACCGGCCGCCGTGCGGGCGGAGGGCGGGGGCCGGGCGCCGGCGGCGCACGACGTCTATCAGGCTCGCCGCGAGGCCCCGGGCAATGGCCGGCCAGGCCCGCGGGTCCAGCAGCGCCCGCCTGGCCGACTCGACCCCGAACTCGGCGTACAGCCGCTTGCCGGGGTCTGCTATCACGGCGAACGGCAGGCCCGTCACCTGCGGCCGCAGTTCGGCGGCGGGGGCGTGGAACACAGCAGCCTCGCGGATGCCCGCCGCCGCCAGCTCGCCGTGGCGGCTGGCGAACGACCGCAGGTGCAGGCTGCACACGGGGCAGCCCGCGAAGCGCCGGAACTGCAGGTGGATGAGACGGGCAGGGTCGGGGACCGCGAGCGGCGGCCCGCTGACCGTGGCCAACTGGCGGGCCCCGATGACGGCCCCGGTGGTGATCCGCATGGTCCGCTCCCTCGTAGGCGTACGGCGTACCCCTACGTTAACGCGTAACCTGTACGCTTACAACCCGTGCCCCGCCGACGCTCCCTGACCAGCACCGCCATCGCCAGCGCGGCGCTCGCCGTCCTCGACCGGGACGGCGTGGCCGGGCTTTCCATGCGCGCGGTCGCCGGGGAACTGCGCGTCGGCACCATGTCGCTGTACCGGTACGTCAGCGACCGGGAGGAACTGGAGCGGCTGGTCGTGGACCTCGTCCTGGCGGGCGTGGACACCGGCGGGCCGCAGCGGGCCGGCTGGCGGGCCCGCATCGCGGATCTGGCCGAGCGGGTCCGGCGGGCGGTCGCGGAGCACCCGGCTGCCATCCCGCTGCTGCTGGCCCACCGGCACGCCGCGCCGAACTCCTGGCGCTGGTCCGAGGCTGTGCTGGCCGCCCTGACCGGCGCCGGGTTCACCGGCCAGCAGCGGGTGATCGCGCTGCGCTGCCTGGTCGCCTACATCACCGGCGCGCTGCAGGCCGAGTACCTCGGGCCGCTGGGCGGCCCCGGCACCACCGCGCTCGCCGCCCTGTCACCCGCCGGGTACCCGCTGCTGGCCGAGACCGCCAGCTACGCCCGCGAGGTCCCGCCCGAGCAGGAATTCGGCCAGGGCCTGGCCATCCTCCTGCGCGGCC
>JBLMWU010000079.1:0-93068 GCA_050257395.1 Gemmatimonadota bacterium
CGGCGCCGCGCTGTTCGACGACGTGGTGGTCGTCGACGTGTCCCCGCGGGTACAGCTGGAACGGCTGGTCCGCGAGCGCGGCCTCAGCCGCGAGCAGGCTCAGGCCCGGATGGCCGCGCAGGCGAGCCGCGACGACCGGCTGGCCGTGGCCACGCTGATCGTGGACAACTCGGGGTCGCTGTCCGAGCTCGACCGGGAGGTCGGCGAGCTGTGGGCCGAACTCCGGCGGCGCGCGCGGGCCAAGCGCAGCTGACCGGCGGCCCCGCGCTGTCAGACCCCCGGCCTAGAGTGGCTGTGACCCGGCTATGAACCACCGGGAAGAGCGGCTCCGGCCCCAGGCGTTGGCATGGAGGCAGGCCGGGCTGCGGGGAGGAGTGGTGTCATGCGGCCGGTAAGCGACCTTCAGCGGCGGGTGGCGCCTTTCAAGGTGACCACCGACATGGTGCCCGCCGGTGACCAGCCGCGTGCCATCAGCGAGATGGAGCAGCGGGTCAGCGCGGGGCTCAGGGATACGGTGCTGCTCGGCGCCACCGGCACCGGCAAGACCGCCACCGTCGCCTGGCTGGCGGAGCGGCTGCAGCGGCCGGTGCTGGTCATGCAGCCGAACAAGACGCTGGCGGCCCAGTTCGCCAACGAGCTGCGGGAGATGCTGCCGGAGAACGCGGTGGAGTACTTCGTCTCCTACTACGACTACTACCAGCCTGAGGCGTACGTCCCGCAGACCGACACCTACATCGAGAAGGACTCGTCGATCAACGACGAGGTCGAGCGGCTGCGGCACTCGGCCACCAACTCCCTGCTCACCCGCAGGGACACGATCGTGGTCGCGTCGGTGTCGTGCATCTACGGCCTGGGCACGCCGCAGGAGTACGTGGACCGGATGCTCCGGCTGCGGGTCGGCGGCGAGACGGACCGGGACGCCCTGCTGCGCCAGCTCGTGGGCATGCAGTACACGCGGAACGACATGGCGTTCACCCGCGGGACCTTCCGGGTGCGCGGCGACACCATCGAGATCATCCCGGTCTACGAGGAGCTCGCCGTCCGGATCGAGATGTTCGGCGACGAGATCGAGCGGCTGATGACGCTGCACCCGCTCACCGGCGAGGTCGTCAGCGAGGACGAGGAGCTCTACGTCTTCCCGGCCTCCCACTACGTGGCCGGGCCGGAGCGGATGGAGCGGGCGATCGCCGGCATCGAGGCCGAGCTGGCCGAGCGGCTCGGGGAGCTCGAGCGGCAGGGCAAGCTGCTGGAGGCGCAGCGGCTGCGCATGCGCACCACCTACGACCTTGAGATGCTGCGCCAGGTGGGCAGCTGCTCGGGCATCGAGAACTACTCCCGGCACATCGACGGCCGGGAGCCGGGCAGCCCGCCGAACACCCTGCTGGACTACTTCCCCGAGGACTTCCTGCTCGTCATCGACGAGTCCCACAACACGGTGCCGCAGATCGGCGCGATGTACGAAGGCGACGTGTCCCGCAAGCGGGTCCTGGTGGAGCACGGGTTCCGGCTGCCGAGCGCCATCGACAACCGGCCGCTGAAGTGGGAAGAGTTCTGCGAGCGGATCGGGCAGACCGTGTACCTGTCCGCGACCCCCGGCCCGTACGAGCTGCAGCGGACCGGCGGTGAGGTGGTCGAGCAGGTCATCCGCCCGACCGGGCTGGTCGACCCGGAGGTCATCGTCAAGCCCACGAAGGGCCAGATCGACGACCTGGTGCACGAGATCAGGCTCCGGGCGGAGCGGTCCGAGCGGGTGCTGGTCACCACCCTGACCAAGAAGATGGCCGAGGACCTCACCGACTACCTGCTGGAGCTGGGCATCCGGGCGCGGTACCTGCACAGCGAGGTGGACACGCTGCGGCGGGTGGAGCTGCTGCGGGAGCTGCGGCTCGGCGAGTACGACGTGCTGGTCGGCATCAACCTGCTCCGGGAAGGCCTGGACCTGCCGGAGGTGTCGCTGGTCGCGATCCTCGACGCGGACAAGGAAGGCTTCCTGCGCTCCGGCACGTCCCTCATCCAGACCATCGGCCGCGCCGCCCGGAACGTGTCCGGCCAGGTGCACATGTACGCGGACCAGGTCACCCCGTCGATGCAGCGCGCCATCGACGAGACCAACCGGCGGCGTGACAAGCAGGTCGCCTACAACCGCGAGCACGGGGTCGACCCGACGCCACTGCGCAAGCGGATCGCCGACATCCTGGACCAGCTGATCCGGGAGGACGCGGACACCGACAGGCTCATCGGCGGCGCTGGCCGGCAGCAGAGCAGGGGCAAGACCCCCGTGCCCGGGCTGTCCTCGCGGGCCCGGCCGTCCGCGGCCGAGGGCGGCGGCGCGGCCCGGGGCGACCTGATCGCGCTGATCGAGCAGCTCACCGACCAGATGCACGCCGCAGCGGCAGAGCTGCAGTTCGAGGTGGCGGCCCGGATCCGGGACGAGATCAGGGACCTCAAGCACGAGCTGCGCGGTATGCAGGCCGCCGGGGTCTGATGAGGCGCGGGGCAGACGGCCGCGGCGGGCCGGGGCGGCCATGAGGCATCTCGGGATCCTCGCCCACAGCGCCGAGGGCGCAGCGCTCTGCTTCCGGGCGTTCTGCCAGGAGGGGTTCCGGCGGCTCGGCCCGCATGACCACCCCGATGTGACGCTCGACTGCATCGCCCTGGCCCGCAGCATGGCCGCGTACGAGGCGGGGGACTACGCAGCCGTCCGCGGCGTCATGGCGGCCAGCGTGCAGCGGCTCGCCCGGGCCGGCGCGGACTTCTTCGCCTGCCCGGACAACACCGTCCACCTGGCGCTGGAGCACCCCGGTGACGATTTCGCCCTGCCGGGCCTGCACATCGTCAGCGTGGTCGCCGAGCAGGCCGCCCGTGACCGGCGCCGCCGGGTCGGGGTGCTGGGCACGCGGTACACCATGGAGGGCCCGCTCTACCCGCGGGAGCTGGCGGCGCGGGGGATAGCCGCCGAGGTGCCCGGCGCGGCCGGCCGCGAGCTCATCGACGGCATCATCTTCGGCGAGCTGGTCAACGGCGTGTTCACCGACCAGTCCCGGCGCGAATACCTGCGGGTGATCCGGGACCTGGCGGAGCGCGGCTGCGACGCGGTAGCCCTGGTGTGCACAGAGATCCCGCTGCTGGTGACGCCGGAGGTGTCACCGCTGCCCACGCTGGACTCGACCCGGCTGCTAGCCGCGGCCGCCTTCGAGGCCGCCACCGGCCGGCGCAGCCTGCCGTCGTGGCGCGGCGGCCCGCTGCCGGCCCCGGCCGCCGCAGGCTGAGCTGAGGCAGCGATGCCGGAGGTTCCTGGTGACCCAGCAGCAGAAATCGGCCGCTGACCAGGTAGACGCGGCCGTCAGCCAGATCCGGCAGGCAGCCGGGATCTGACCGGCCGCCAGCACCAGTGGGAAGCAGCCTCGGAAAGACCCGGCGCCCTCGTGCAGGAGCCGGAAGGGAGCCTGAACGGCGGCAGCGGCCCGGTGGCCGCGGAGCATCAGCCCGCGGAGTCCCGGCCCGCCTCGAAGCGCTCGCGGTAGCAGCGGCGCGCCTCGGCCAGGGCCCGGCCGCCCAGCCGGCCGGCCGGACGGGGATCGGCGATGAGCGGCTCGGAGTCAGGGCCCGCCCCCGCCACCTCGCCGGTCAGGATCCACGCGTACCGGCGGCTGTCCCGCTCACTCAGGTGCGCGTATTTGCAGATCTGCCGGGCCAGCCAGTCTCGCGCCGGCCTGGTCCACCAGGCCGGCGGGGACAGCGGCACCGCCGACAGGCCCGGCAGCTCGAGCCCGCTCTCATAGTCGCGGCTGCGCTGGTGGGCGTCCGCGTCCGGCCCCAGGGAATGACGCAGGTACACCTGGCCGTGCTCGCGGACGATGGCCGCGAGCTCGCCGAGGCTGCCGATCACCGGCAGGGCCGGGCCCGGCCCGCGGCCCTCCTGCGCCGCTGGCCGGCCTGCCCCCGCCGCTGCTGCCCTCGCCTGCCCCACGCGGTGCCCCTTACCCAGGGGCCAGCACGCCATCCGGCGGCCGCGCCGCCACCCGGTGGTTTGCCGCCGCAGCGGCGCCCTCGTAGCCTGGCCGTGCCGGCGCGCCGCGGGAAAGGACACAGATGAGCTGGGTGGTCTTCGACTACGGCGGGGTGATCAGCCAGCACCAGCCCGCGGCGGAGGTGGCCCGGCTGGCCCGCGCGGCCGGGTGCCCTGAGGACGAGTTCACCGGCGCGTACTGGGCCCACCGGCTCGGTTACGACACCGCCGAGCTGGACGCCGCCGCGTTCTGGCAGCAGGTCGCCAGCACCCTCGGGCGGTCCTTCAGCGACACAAAGGTCGCGGAGCTGACCAGGCTCGACATCGAGTCGTGGCTGCACCTGCAGCAGCCCACGGTGGCGCTCATCGAGCAGGTCGCCGCCGCCGGGCACCGGCTGGCCCTGCTGTCCAACGCCCCCGCCGACGTGGCGCGGGCGATCGCCGCGCTTGCCGTGGCCGGGCACTTCGAGCACCTGGTCTTCAGCTGCTTTCTCCGGTCGGCCAAGCCCGATCCGGCCTGTTTCGGCGCCGCCCTCAGCCAGCTCGGGGCGGCCGCTGGCGAGGTCGTCTTCCTCGATGACCGGGCCGAGAACGTGGCGGCCGCCACCGCGCTCGGCATCCAGGGGGTCCACTTCACCGGCCCGGCCTGGGCCCGCGCGGAACTGTCGCGCCAGGGTGTCCTCACGGTGTGAGACCTGTCACCTCCGCCGATACCGGGTGAGGCCGCCCCGCGGCGGGCGGAAATCGCGGTATCGCCCGCAACCGGGCAGTAGTCCACTACCATCACAGGAACCGCAGACCCACCCGCGCGGAATGATGTTGAATAGGGTAGATTGTCCCTATTTGCATGGGAACTAGCTGCAGGCAGCCTGGGCGCTGGCTGGCCGAGCACAAACCGCGCGGCGTAGGGTCGTAGTCGTGCTGGCCAGTCTGATAGCCGCGGTGGTCGCCGCTCTGTGCTACGGCATCGCCGCTGTCATGCAGGCGATGGCCGTGCGGGCGGCGAGCCGCCGCGGCAGCGATGGCTCACACACCGGCAGCGCGGCGCTCGGCGGCGTGGACCCGGGGCTGGTCGTCCGCATGCTGCGGCAGTGGTACTTCATCGCCAGCCTGGTCCTGGACCTGATGGGCTTCGCCGCGCAGCTGGTCGCGCTGCGGCGGCTGCCGCTGTTCGCCGTGCAGGCCATGATCGCCGCGAACCTGGCGGTGACGGCCGTGGTCGCCTCCTGGCTGATCCGGCTCGAGCTGGCCTGGCGGGAATGGCTGGCGGTCGCCGGGGTGGTCGCCGGGGTGGGGATGCTGGGCTCGTCAGCGGGCGAGCACCCGGCCACCGGGGTCAGCGGCGCGTTCAAGGTGGCGCTCATCGTGGCGGTGGCCGGCATCGGCCTGGCCGGAGTGGCAGCCTCCCGGATCCGGGGACCGTTCCGGACCCCGCTGCTCGGGGCTGTGGCCGGCCTGGGCTACGGCGTGCTGGCGGTGGCGGCCCGGGTGCTGCCGGGCTTCTCCCCGGCCGAACTCGTCCGCGACCCGGCCGCCTACGCGCTCGCCGCCGCCGGGGTTGTGTCGTTCATGCTCTACGCGACCGCCCTGGAGGACGGGAGCGTCACGGTGGCGACGGCCGCGGTGGTGCTGGCGGAGACCACCCCGCCCGCGGCGGTCGGGGTGATGTTCCTCGGGGACCACACCAGGCCAGGGCTGGGCGGGGTCGCCGTTCTCGGGTTCGGGCTCGCCATCGTCTGCGCGGTGGCGCTGGCCCGGTTCGGCAGCACCGAGGAGGGCGAGCAGGCCGCTGGGCAGGCCCAGCGGGTCCAGCGCCGGGCCGCTTCGCCGGCCCCGGCGCCCGCCTGTGACCCATCAGACAGGCACTAACGCAGGTCATCGCGTGCCGGTGCCGGCCCTGGTGACCGGCTGCTGATATCCTGATGGCCCGTGGACCGGCGGACCCTCCGCACCGCACCGACCACGGGAGCCTTCCTTTGGCAGCGGCAATACGCTCATCACGTCCTGTTTCGACGAGGCACCTTTTCGTCACCGGAGGGGTCGCCTCCAGCCTGGGGAAGGGCCTCACCGCTTCCAGCCTCGGCCGCCTGCTCAAGGCGCGCGGGCTGCGGGTGATCATGCAGAAGCTCGACCCCTACCTCAACGTCGACCCGGGCACCATGAACCCGTTCCAGCACGGTGAGGTGTTCGTCACCGACGACGGCACGGAAACCGACCTCGACGTCGGCCACTACGAGCGCTTCCTGGACACCCGGCTGCAGGGGTCCGCGAACGTCACGACCGGCCAGGTCTACTCCAGCGTGATCGCCAAGGAGCGCCGCGGGGACTACCTGGGCGACACCGTCCAGGTGATCCCGCACATCACCAACGAGATCAAGTCCCGCATCACCGACATGGGCGGCCCGGGCGTGGACGTGGTCATCACCGAGGTGGGCGGCACCGTCGGCGACATCGAGTCGCTGCCATTCCTGGAGGCCATCCGGCAGATCAGGCACGAGATCGGCCGGGACCGCTGCTTCTTCCTGCACGTGTCGCTGCTGCCCTACATCGGCCCGTCCGGCGAGCTGAAGACCAAGCCGACCCAGCACTCGGTGGCCGCCCTGCGCAGCATCGGCATCCAGCCCGACGCCATCGTGTGCCGGGCGGACCGGACCATCAGCGGCGGCCTCAAGCGCAAGATCAGCCTGATGTGCGACGTGGACGAGGAAGCCGTGGTGGCGGCCGCGGACGCGCCGTCCATCTACGACATCCCCCGGGTGCTGCACGCCGAGGGACTGGACGCGTACGTGGTGCGCCGGCTCGGGCTGCCGTTCCGGGACGTGGACTGGAGCGACTGGGACGATCTGCTGCGGCGGGTGCACCGGCCCGCCCGGACCGTGACCATCGCCCTGGTCGGCAAGTACGTGGACCTGCCCGACGCCTACCTGTCGCCGGCCGAGGCGCTGCGCGCGGGCGGGTTCGCCAACGACGCCCGGGTCAACATCCGGTGGGTGACCAGCGACGACTGCCAGACCCCCGACGGCGCGGCGCGGCAGCTGGAAGGCGTGGACGGCGTGCTGGTGCCGGGCGGCTTCGGGGTGCGCGGGATCGAGGGCAAGATCGGCGCGGTCACCCACGCGCGCACCCACGGCATCCCCCTGCTCGGCCTGTGCCTGGGCCTGCAGTGCGTGGCCATCGAGGTGGCCCGCAACCTGGCCGGGCTGCCGGATGCCAACAGCGCCGAGTTCGACCCGGACACCCCCCACCCGGTGATCGCCACCATGGCCGACCAGGAGGACGTGGTGGCCGGCGAGCGGGACATGGGCGGCACCATGCGGCTGGGCCTGTACCCGGCGGTGCTGCGGGAAGGATCACTCGCCCGGAAGCTGTACGGGGCCGAGATGGTGGAGGAGCGCCACCGGCACCGCTACGAGGTCAACAACGCTTACCGGGACGCGCTGGAAAAGGCCGGGCTGGCCTGCTCGGGCGTGTCGCCGGACGGCCGGCTGGTCGAGTTCGTGGAGCTGGCGCGCGACGTCCACCCGTACTTCATCGCCACCCAGGCGCACCCGGAGTTCCTGTCCCGGCCGACCCGCCCGCACCCGCTGTTCAGCGGGCTGGTCGAGGCCGCCCTGCAGCAGTCCCGGGCAGGCCGCACGGCCGGGGCCGCCCGCGCCGCCGCCAGCGCGTGACAGGCGCGCGCGGGTGACCAGGGGCGAGTGGGCGGCCGGCGGCGGGCCGGCGGCCGGGGACGCGCCGCCATCCGGCGGGCCGCTGCGGGACGTGGCGGAGCGCTGGCCGGTGACGGGGACCGCCGAGCGCGCCCGCGGCTCGTTCGTCCGGCTGCACACCGACCAGGTGACCATGCCCGACGGCGAGGTCGCCGGCCGGGACGTGCTCGAGCACCCGGGCGCGGTGGCGATCGTGGCCCTCGGCGACGATGACCAGGTGCTGATGATCCGCCAGTACCGCCATCCAGTGGGCCGCCTGCTGTGGGAGATCCCGGCCGGCCTGCGCGACGCCGAGGGGGAGGAGCCGCACGCCACCGCGCAGCGCGAACTGCTCGAGGAGACCGGCTACCAGGCGCGTGACTGGCACGTCCTCACCGACGTGTTCACCTCCCCGGGCATCCTCAGCGAACGGGTGCGGGTCTACCTCGCCCGCGGCCTCAGCCTGGCACCACTCACGCTGCGTAATCACACCCCGGCGCATGAGGAGGCGCACCTGCTGACGCGCTGGGTGCCGCTGACCGCGGCCGTCGGCGGCTTCCTCGCGGGCGACCTGCACAATGGCGTGACCGCAGTGGGTATCTTGTCCGCGTATGCCGCCCGGCAGGGCGGCTTCGCGACGCTGCGCCGGGCGGACGCGCCCGAGCACTGACTGGCGGCCGGTCACGGTCCGTCAGGACCCGGACTTTCCGGCAATGGGGCCGGGCAGCCGGGAGAGCGGAGAGGCAGTTCGGTCATGAGGGTGGGAATTCCCCGGGAGGTCAAGAACCACGAGTACCGGGTGGCGATCACGCCGGCCGGTGTCCATGAGCTGGCCCGGGCCGGCCACGAGGTGGTCATCGAGGCCGGCGCCGGCGCCGGCTCGGCCATCCCGGACGGCGACTTCGCGGCGGCGGGCGCGGCCATCCTCCCGGCCGCCGACGACGTGTGGCAGGCGGGCGACCTGATCCTCAAGGTCAAGGAGCCGGTGGCCGAGGAGTACCACCGGATGCGCAAGGACCAGGTGCTGTTCACCTACCTGCACCTGGCGGCGTCCCGCGCGTGCACCGACGCACTGCTGAACGCGGGCATCACCGCCATCGCGTATGAGACCGTCCAGCTGCCGGACGGCTCGCTGCCGCTGCTGGCACCCATGTCGGAAGTGGCCGGCCGGATGGCGCCGCAGGTCGGCGCGCACCACCTGCAGCGCGACGGCGGCGGCCGCGGCGTGCTCATGGGCGGGGTGTCCGGCGTGTACGCGGCCAAGGTGGTCGTGCTGGGCGCCGGGGTCTCGGGCATGAACGCGGCCGCGATCGCGCTCGGCATGCAGGCCGAGGTGCTGCTGGTGGACAAGAACATCGCCCGGCTGCGCTCGGCTGACGCGATCTACCAGGGGCACTGCCAGACGGTCGCCTCCAACACCTATGAGATCGAACGGGCGGTCATCGACGCTGACCTGGTCATCGGCGCGGTGCTCGTGCCCGGGGCAAAGGCGCCCACCCTCGTGCCCAACGACCTCGTCGCCCGGATGAAGCCGGGCTCGGTGCTGGTGGACATCTCCATCGACCAGGGCGGCTGCTTCGAGGACTCGCACCCGACCACCCACGCGGAGCCCACCTACCGGGTGCACGACTCGGTGTTCTACTGCGTCGCCAACATGCCCGGCGCCGTCCCGCACACCTCCACCTACGCGCTGACCAACGTCACCCTGCCGTACGCGCTGGAGCTGGCCAACCGCGGCTGGCGCGACGCGCTGCGCGCCGACCCCGCGCTGGCCGGCGGCCTGCACACCCACGAGGGCGTGCTGACGTGCGAGCCGGTTGCCGAGGCACACGGCCTGCCCTGCACCCCGGCCGGCGAGGTGGTGCACTGACCGGCACGGCCGGCGCGGTCCGGCGTTACCTCGACCACCTGACGGTGGAGCGCGGCCTGGCCGCGCACACGCTCGCGGCCTACGGCCGGGACCTCGCCCGCTACCAGCAGTGGCTGGATGAGCGGGGCCGGGCCGTGCTGGCCGGGGTGACCGCCGCCGACGTGGCGGAGTTCCTCGCCGGGCTGCGCGAGGGCGGCCAGGGGCATCCGCCGCTGGCCGCCAGCTCCGCCGCCCGCGCCGTGGCCGCCGTGCGCGGCCTGCACGCGTTCGCCGCAGCCGAGGGGCTCACCCCGGATGACCCGGCGCGCGCGGTGCGGCCGCCACGGCCGCCCCGGCGGCTGCCCCGGGCCATCGCCGTGCCAGACGTGGAGCGGCTGATCGACGCGGCGGGCGCGGGCGGCGACGACGGCGACCCCCGCCCGCTGCGCGACCGGGCGCTGCTGGAACTGCTGTACGGGACCGGGGCGCGCATCTCCGAGGCGGTCGCCCTGGACGTGGACGACCTCGGCGGCGCCACGGTCCGGCTGTCCGGCAAGGGCGGCAAGCAGCGGGTGGTGCCGGTCGGCCGGTACGCCAGGGACGCGCTGGACGCCTACCTGGTGCGCGGCCGGCCGGCGCTGGCCAGCGCCACCCGCCGCGCCAGTGCCAGCCCGGCCGTGTTCCTCAACGCCCGCGGCGGCCGCCTGACCCGGCAGGGCGCCTGGGGGGTGCTCGGGTCGGCGGCCGGGCGGGCGGGCCTGTCCGGCGTGTCGCCGCACACCCTGCGGCACTCGTTCGCCACCCATCTGCTGGACGGCGGCGCGGACGTGCGGGTGGTCCAGGAGCTGCTCGGCCACGCCTCAGTGACAACGACGCAGGTCTACACGCTGGTGACAGTGGACAAGCTCCGTGAGGTCTACGCCGCGGCACACCCGCGGGCCCGCGGCTGACCGCCGCGCGGCCCCCGTTCCGCAGCAGATGAACCCGCACCGGGCAGAAGCCCGGATCCGGGCGGATGCGGGCACGGACGGTGAGTCGGCTTGCTGCCGGCCCTGTCAAGCCCTAAAGTCCGGGTTCCAGCGGAGCAATTTTGTGCAGTCCGCCGGGGAGGTGCGGCACATTGGTGGCAGCGGCCTACGACGCGCAACCAGGGTACGGGCCCACCGGGCGCCCCTTGCCGATGTTTCCTGACCCGGAGCCGCTGGTGACGCACGGCCCCGCGCGGATCGTCGCCGTCTGCAACCAGAAGGGCGGCGTCGGCAAGACCACCACCACCATCAACCTGGGCGCGGCCCTGGCTGAGCAGGGCCGCCGGGTGCTGCTGGTGGACTTCGACCCGCAGGGCGCCCTGTCGGTCGGCCTGGGCATCCAGCCGCACGAGCTGGAGTCCACGGTCTACAACCTGCTGATGGAGCGCGGCGTCCAGGCCGCGGACTCAGTCATCAAGACCAACGTGACCGGCATGGACCTGCTGCCCAGCAACATCGACCTGTCCGGCGCGGAAGTGCAGCTCGTGCACGAGGTCGGGCGGGAGTTCGTGCTGGGCGGGGTGCTGGAGCCGGTGCTGCAGGAGTACGACATCGTCCTCATCGACTGCCAGCCCTCGCTGGGCTTGCTGACGGTGAACGCGCTCGCCTGCGCCAGCGGCGTGCTGATCCCGCTCGAGTGCGAGTACTTCGCCATGCGCGGCGTCGCCCTGCTGATGGAGACCATCGACAAGGTGTCGTCCCGGCTGAACCCGAACCTGGGCATCGACGGCCTGCTCGCCACCATGTACGACCCCCGCACTCTGCACTCGCGGGAGGTGCTGGCCCGGGTGGTGGCCGGCTTCGGCGACAAGGTCTTCCACACCGTCATCAACCGCACCGTCCGGTTCCCGGACGCCACCGTGGCCGGGGAGCCGATCACCAGCTTCGACCCCGCTTCCATGGGCGCGAACTCCTACCGTGACCTGGCCAAGGAGGTACTGGAGCGGTGGCGGCAGGCAGGTCTCGTCCGCGCCGGGTGAGCCTGCCGGGAGTCGCCGAACTGCTCCGTCCCGCCGCGCCGGGCCCCGCCGGGGAGCTCGGCCAGCAGGCGAGCGGGCGCGAGTGTCACCCGCAGAAGGTCACGGTGTCCCTGTCCGCTCAGGAACTTGCTGACCTGGAACGCGCCCGGCTCGCCCTGCGCGGCTACGGAGTTACCGTTGATCGTGGCAGGCTGGTCCGGGAGGCGATCGCAGTGCTCCTCGCAGACCTCGCGCTCGAAGGCGAGGCGAGCCTGGTGGCGCGCCGCCTCGGCGGTGCCGCCGGGCGGGATCCGGCGGGCCGCCCGTGACCCCGAGCGTGCTGGGGGAGCAGGTCATGGCCGGTAAGACCGGGGGCGGGGCCGTCCCGCCCGGCGGGACCCAGGACGGTGGTGCCCAGGCGGCGGGCGGCGGGCAGACCGGCGGGTTCGAGGTCCACCTCGACGTGTTCGAGGGACCGTTCGACCTGCTGCTCGGGCTGATCTCCAAGCACAAGCTGGACATCACCGAAGTCGCCCTGTCCCAGGTCACCGACGAGTTCATCGCCTACATCCGGGCCCGGGCCGAGGGCTGGGACCTCGATCAGGCGAGCTACTTCCTGGTGGTGGCGGCCACCCTGCTGGACCTCAAGGCCGCCCGGCTGCTGCCCGCCGGCGAGGTGGAGGACGAGGAGGACCTGGCCCTGCTGGAGGCCAGGGACCTGCTGTTCGCCCGGCTGCTGCAGTACCGCGCGTACAAGGAGGTCGCCGCCGTGCTGGCCGGCCGGATGGCCGTCCAGGCCCGCCGGTTCCCGCGGCGGGTGCCGATGGAGCCGCGGTTCGCCGAGCTGCTGCCCGAAGTGCTGCTCGGGCTCGGCCCGGCCGAGTTCGCGAGGATCGCCGCGCTGGCGCTGGCGCCGCGGCCCGAGCCGGTCGTGTCCACCGGGCACATCCACGCGCCGCTGACCACCGTGGCCGAGCAGGCGGCGGTGCTCCGCCGCCGCCTGCGGGAGCTCGGCCGGGCCAGCTTCGCCCGGCTGACAGCGGACTGCTCGGGCACGTACGAGGTGGTGGCCCGGTTCCTGGCGGTGCTGGAGCTGTACCGGGAGAGCAGCGTCGCGCTGGAGCAGGACACGCCGTTCGGCGATCTGTACGTCACCTGGACCGCCGGGGACGCGGCCGGGCCGGAGGAGGACAGCGAGTGACGACGCCCGCTGGGGACGAGCACGTCCCTGGGGAGGACCTGACCGGGGCTGGCGGGCCGGCCGGCCCGGACGCCCAGCCAGAAACCGGCGCCCAGGCAGAAACAGACGCCCAGGCAGAAACAGACGCGCTGGCAGAGACCGACGCCCAGGCGGGCACGGACGCCCAGGCGGGCACGGACGCCCAGGGAGAAGCGGCCGCCCAGGCGGAGACGGACGCGCTGGCGGCGGCCGGCGCCCAGCCGGACGCGGACGCCCCGGCAGAGACCGGAGCGCCGGCGGGCGGGGGAGCAGCCGCGGACGACGGCGAGCCGGATGAAGCCGTCCCCGCCGTGGAGTACGGCGGGATGCCCGGCAGCCACCCCGGCACCGCGGGCGGTGCGGCGGGCGGGGATGCGGATGAGCTGGCGGCCGGGACCGGGGACGGCGGCGAGCCCGGGGACGGTGACGAGTCCGGGGACGCCGGGGACACCCGCCAGGCGGCCCCAGGGCTGGCGGCCAGCCTGGAGGCGATCCTGCTGGTGGTCGACGAGCCGGTGGCGGAAGTGGTGCTGGCCCAGGTGCTGGAGCGCCCCCGGCACGAGGTTGCCGCCGCCCTGCGCCAGCTCGCCGCCTCCTACGACCAGGAGGGCCGCGGCTTCGAGCTGCGCCAGGTGGCGGGCGGCTGGCGTTACTACACCCGGGAGGCCTGCGCGCCGGTGGTCGAGCGCTTCGTCCGGGACGGGCAGGAGGTGCGGCTGACCCAGGCGGCGCTGGAGACGCTCGCCGTGGTCGCCTACCGGCAGCCCGTGAGCCGGGCCCGGGTCTCCGCGGTGCGCGGCGTCAACTGCGATGGCGTGATGCGCACCCTGAGCCTGCGCGGGCTGGTGGAGGAGGCCGGCACGGAACGGGAGACCGGTGCCATCCTGTACCGGACCACCGGGTACTTCCTGGAGCGGCTCGGGCTGGCCAGCCTGGAGGACCTGCCCGAGCTTGCGCCGTTCCTGCCCGACCAGATCGAGGAGAACGAGGAGTCCGGCGATGAGCCCGCGGGCTCGTAACGGCCCAGGGCCGCAGGCCCGTGACGGCGCTGCGGCCCGGGCACGCGGCGGGCGCCGGGCCGGCCGGGACGCCCAGCCGGAGCAACCGGGCCGCAGCCGCCAGCCGGAGCAACCGGGCCGCGGCCGCCAGCCGGAGCAGCCCAGCCGCGGCCGCCAGCCGGAGCAGCCCGGCCGCGGCCGCCCCGGCGGGCCTGCCCGCGGGTTCGCGGACGACGCCCCCGGGGACGGCGAGCGCGACTCGCTGACCGATGTCCCTGGCGGCATCCGGCTGCAGAAGGTGCTGGCCGCGGCCGGGGTGGGCAGCAGGCGGCACTGCGAGGAGCTGATCGGCGAGGGCCGGGTCGAGGTGGACGGTGAGATCGTCCGCCGGTTCGGGGCGCGGGTGGACCCCGAGCACCAGGTGATCCGGGTGGACGGCAGGCGGATCCCGGCCCGCCAGGACCTGGTCTACCTGGCGCTGAACAAGCCCGCTGGCGTGCTCACCACCATGTCCGACGACCGGGGCCGCCCCACCATCGCCGACTACCTCGGCGACCGGGCGGAGCGCCTCTACCACGTGGGCAGGCTGGACTACGACACCGAGGGGCTCATGCTCCTGATGAACGACGGCGAGCTCGCCCACCGGCTGGCCCACCCGCGCTACGGCGTGCCCAAGACGTACCTGGCGGACGTGCCCGGGCCGGTCCCGCGCGACCTCGGCCGCCGTCTCGCCACCGGCATCGAGCTGGAGGACGGCGTGGCCAGCGCCGACCGGTTCCGGGTGGTGGAGCGGGCGGCGGGCCGGGCGCTGGTGGAGATCACCCTGCACGAGGGCCGCAAGCACATCGTGCGGCGGCTGCTGGCCGCCGCGGGCCACCCGGTGGGGCGGCTGGTCCGCACCCACATCGGGCCGGTGGCGCTCGGATCGCTGCGCCCCGGCACCACCCGGGCGCTGTCCACCCGCGAGATCGGCGACCTGTACGCCGCCGTCGGCCTCTGACGCCGGCAGCGGCCGGCGGCCCCCGGTGCCGGCCAGCCGATACGCTGGGCGGCAGAAGTGGCGGCGGCGCCCGGCGGGGCGCGGGGCAACCAAAGGAGCGAACTGGTGGCGGTCAGGGCTATCCGCGGCGCGGTCCAGGTGGACGCCAACGAGCGGGCTGCTGTCATCGAGGGCACCACCGAGCTCGTGACCGCGATGATGACCCGCAACAACCTGGTGCCCGACGACGTGATCAGCGTCCTGTTCACCGCCACCCCGGACCTGACGGCCGAGTTCCCGGCGCTGGCGGCGCGCAAGATCGGCTTCCAGGAGGTGCCGCTCATCTGCGCCGCTGAGATCAGCGTGCCGGGGGCGATGCCGCACGTCGTCCGGGTGCTCATGCACGTCGAGACGGACCAGCCCCGGTCCGCCATCCAGCACGTCTACCTGCGCGGTGCGGCAGCGCTGCGGCTGGACATCGCGCAGTGACCACGGCGGCCGCCAGCGGAGCACCGGGCAGGCCCGGCGGGGACCTGCCCGCCAGCGCGGTCGTGATCGGCACCGGGCTGATCGGCACCTCGGTCGCGCTGGCCCTGCGGGAACGCGGCACAGCCGTCTGGCTGGCCGACAACGACCCGCAGTCCGCCCGGCTGGCCGAGCACATCGGCGCGGGCACCGTCCTGCCGGGGCCCTGGCCCCCCGCCCCTGCCGGCCCCGCGCCGGGCGCGCCAGCGCCGGCCGAGCTGGCGGTGCTGGCCGTGCCGCCCGCCGCCGTGGCCGCCACCCTGGCCGCCGCCCAGGCCTGCGGGCTGGCGCACTGGTACACCGACGTGGCGAGCGTGAAGAGCTTCCCGCTGCACCAGGCGCGGGAACTAGGCTGTGATCTGTCCACATTCGTCGCGGGTCACCCGATTTCCGGCCGGGAGCGGTCCGGGCCCGCGGCGGCCCGCGCCGACCTGTTCCTCGGCCGGCCCTGGGTGATCTGCCCGGCGCCGGAGAGCCGGCCAGCGGCGGTGGCCGCCGTGACCGGCCTGGCCCGGGCCTGCGGGGCGGAGCCGGTGACCGCCAGCGCCGCCGAGCACGACCGGTGGGTGGCGCTGATCTCCCACGCGCCGCACGTGGTCTCCGCCGCCATGGCCGCCCGGCTGGCGGAAGCGCCGGGCAGCGCGCTCGCCCTGGCCGGGCAGGGCCTGCGGGACGTGACCAGGATCGCCGCTGGCGACCCCGACCTGTGGACGCAGATCCTGGGCGCCAACGCCGCCCCGGTCGCGCAGGTGCTGGCCGACGTGGCGGCCGACCTGTCGATGGCGGCCGAGGCGCTGGCAGAGGCCGCCCACCCGGCCGCCCGGCAGGCGCCCGGGACCCCCGGGGAGCCGCCCGTGCCGGAAGCGCCCGCCGCCCTCAAGGCCCTGACCGGGCTGCTGGCGCACGGCAACGCCGGGACCTCCCGGATCCCCGGCAAGCGGGGCAAGCCCGCCCGCGCCGACGCGGTGGTGCAGGTGGTCATCCGCGACCAGCCCGGCGAGCTGGCCCGGCTGTTCCAGGCCGCGGGCCAGGCGGGCGTCAATATCGAGGACATCGGCATCGAGCACTCACCCGGGCTGCCGGTCGGGGTGGCCGAGCTGACCGTCCGCCCAGAGGCGGTGGCCACCCTGACCGCCGCGCTGGCCGCCAGCGGCTGGCCGGTGCGCGGCTGACCCGCGCCGGCGCACCGCCGCGGCCGTCAGCGGCCAGGGCACAGCGGCGATCTCGATAGCATCACTGGGTGAGCAAGAGCCTCGTCATCGCCGTGGACGGCCCGGCCGGGTCCGGCAAATCCAGTGCCGCCCGCGGCGTGGCGGCCGCGCTCGGCCTGCGCTACCTGGACACCGGCGCGATGTACCGGGCGCTCACCTGGTGGCTGCTGGCGGAGGGCATCGGCACCGGCAGCCCGGAAGCGGTGGCTGAGCACGCCGCGGACCCGCTGATCGAGTCCGGCACCGACCCGGCAGCCCCCAGGATCACGGTGAACGGCCAGGACGTGTCCGGCCCCATCCGCACCCGCGCGGTGTCCAACGCGGTCAGCGCGGTCGCGTCGGTGCCCGCGGTGCGGGCGCACCTGGTCGCGCTGCAGCAGGACATCATCGCGCGGGCCTGCGCGTCCGGGCCGGGGATCGTCGCGGAGGGCCGCGATATCGGCACTGTGGTCGCCCCGGACGCCACGCTCAAGGTGTTCCTCACCGCCAGCGAGGAGGTGCGGGCCAGCCGCCGCAGCGCCGACCTGGCCGCCGACCCGGCCGCCACCGCCGAGCTCACCCAGCGTGAGCAGGAGCGCCGGGACCGCCGGGACGCGCCGCAGATGGCGCGGGCAGCCGACGCGGTCGAGGTGGACTCCACCACCCTGGCCCTGGACGAGGTCGTGCGGCTGATCGCCGCGCTGGCGGCGGAGCGGCAGGCGGGCGGGCGGCCGGCGGATGCGGCGCAGGATTGGAAGCCCCCCGCGGGCGAGTGGCAGCAGGCGGGCGCCGGGCGGGCCGGCCAGTGACGCAGCACGGCGACGGGTACCCCGGCCCCGCGAACGAGACCGGCGGCACCAGCGGCACGGAAGCCGGCTGGCAGGACGCCGGCTGGGATGACGGCGGGGACTGGCCGGGCGAGGACGGCTGGGATGGGGAAGACGGCAGCTGGGACGCGGAAGCGGGCGGCGAGCCTGGCGAGGGGTACGCCCCCGCCCCGCCAGCCCCGGTGGTGGCCGTGGTCGGCCGCCCCAACGTCGGCAAGTCCACCCTGGTCAACCGGATCCTGGGCAGCCGCCAGGCGGTGGTGGAGGACACCCCGGGGGTGACCCGCGACCGGGTCGCCTACGACGCTTTCTGGCGGGGCCGCGCGTTCACCCTGGTGGACACCGGCGGCTGGGAGGCGGTCCCGGGAGCCGAGCCCGGCCAGCCCACCCGCGCCCTCGGCGCGCTGGTGACCGAGCAGGCCAGGCTGGCAGTCGATGCCGCCGACGCGGTCCTGTTCGTCGTGGACTCGGTGGTGGGCGTGACCGACGCGGACGCGGCGGTCGCCGCGGTGCTGCGCCGGTCCGGCAAGCCGGTGGTGGTCGCGGCCAACAAAGTGGACGACATGCCGGGCGAGCCCGCCGCCACCGCGTTCTGGTCCCTCGGCCTGGGGGAGCCGTGGGCGGTCAGCGCGCTGCACGGGCGTGGCAGCGGCGACCTGCTGGACGCGGTGCTGGCGGCGCTGCCGGAGTCCCCGCCCGAGCGGCCCCCCGCGCCGGGCGGCCCGCGCCGGGTGGCCCTGGTCGGCCGCCCGAACGTCGGCAAGTCGAGCCTGCTGAACAAGCTGGCCGGCGAGGAACGGGTGCTGGTGGACTCCCGCGCGGGCACCACCCGCGACCCGGTGGACGAGCTCATCGAACTGGGCGGGATCACCTGGCGGTTCGTGGACACCGCCGGGATCCGGCGGCGGGCCAGCCAGACGCAGGGGGCCGACTTCTACGCGGGGCTGCGGACCGCTGGCGCGCTCGAGCGGGCCGAGGTGGCGGTCGTCCTGGTGGACGCGAGCGAGCCGCTCACCGAGCAGGACCTGCGGATCGTGTCCATGGTGATCGAGGCCGGGCGGGCGCTGGTCATCGCGTACAACAAGTGGGACCTGGTGGACGAGGACCGGCGGCTGCAGCTGGACCGGGAGATCGACCGCCAGCTCTACACGGCCCGGTGGGCGCCCCGGGTGAACATCTCCGCCGCCACCGGCCGGCACACCGACCGGCTGGTGCCCGCGCTGCAGACCGCGCTGGACGGCTGGGAGACGCGGATCCCGACCGGCCGCCTCAACGCCTGGCTCAGCGAGCTGGTCGCGGCCACCCCGCCGCCCGCCCGCGGCGGCCGCCAGCCGAAGATCATGTTCGCCACCCAGGCGGGCATCCGCCCGCCGCACGTCGTGCTGTTCACGTCGGGCTTCCTGGAGGCCGGTTACCGCCGGTTCATCGAGCGCCGCCTGCGGGAGGAGTTCGGCTTCGAGGGCACCCCGGTGCACGTGTCGATGCGGCTGCGGGAGAAGCGGCCGCGCGCGGCCAGCGGCGGCCAGGCCCGGCGCGGGCGGCGGGGAGCCAGGCCGCGCGGCTGAGGACGGCTGCGGCCGCCGCGCCCGCCGGTGGCCGGGCTGAGAGCGTTCTTTTGGCAGGTGAACGGTCAGGCCGCGAGGCTGAACCAGACCGTCGTCCGGCTCTCGCCCCGGCTGTAGCCCCACTCCTGGGCGAGCGCGTCCACCAGGAAGAGGCCGTGCCCGCTGCTGGCGCACACGTCGTTTTTCACCACCGGCGCGCTGCACGCCGAGCCGGCGTCGCTCACCTCGATCCGGAGCCAGCCCCCCAGCCGGGCCACCACCACCGTGACGGGGCCGGCGCCGTCCCGCGAGTCACTGTGCAGGACCGCGTTGGTGACGAGCTCGGAGGTGAGTAAAACGGCCACCTCGGTGCCGGGATGCTCCGGGCCGAGGGTGCGGGCGACGAAGGCACGGGCACGAGCCACCTGGCTCCGGCAGCCGCTGATGGTGAGGCTGCGCCGGGAGGTGCGGGCTGCGGGGGGAGTCCCGGTGATGGTCGTGGGTGCCACGGGGCAGTTCCCCTCCCGTCAGCGGGCTCACCCGCGGGCCTGGGACAGCACTCCGCTGTCCAACTCGTCCAACGCAAAGTAACTAGCCAAATACGTTGCGTCATAAACCATGATGACGGGGGAGTGGCGGAGAGGCAAGGACGCTATCCGCCAGGGGTGCAAAAAACGCTACCCGGGGTGGCGGCTACAGTCGTGTCCGGCCGGATGGCATCGACGAGAGCGGGCCCATGCGCTACAGATCTCTTGGTGATTCGGGGCTGCAGGTTTCCGTGGCCGGGCTCGGCTGCAACAATTTCGGCCGGCGGGTCGATCTGGCCGGCACCAGGGCGGTCGTGGACGCGGCGATCGACGCCGGCATCACCCTGCTGGACACGGCCGACATCTACTCCGAGGGCGAGTCCGAGGAGCTGCTCGGCGAGGTCCTGGCGGGCCGCCGGGACAAGGTCGTGCTGGCCACGAAGTTCGGCCACCAGCGCGTTGACATGGGCTTTGGCCCGGCCGCGGGCGGCAAGGGCAGCCGTGCCTACATCCGCCGGGCGGTGGAGCGGTCGCTGCGCCGGCTCCGCACCGACTACATCGACCTCTACCAGCTGCACACCCCCGACCCGGTCACCCCGCTCGGGGAGACCCTCGCCGCGCTGGGCGAACTGGTGACCGAAGGCAAAGTGCGCTATCTCGGCCATTCCAATTTCTCCGGCTGGCAGCTCGCGCACGCCGCCCACCTGGCCCGCGAGGCGGGCAGCGTGCCCTTTGTGTCGGCGCAGAACCACTGGTCGCTGCTGGAACGGGCGGTGGAGGCGGAGGTCGTGCCCGCGGCCGTGCACTTCAATGTCGGGGTGCTGCCGTATTTCCCGCTCGCCAATGGCCTGCTGACCGGCAAAGTGCGGCGCGGGCAGGCGCCGCCGCCCGGCACGCGGCTGGCCAGCCGCGAGGGCTACGTGACCGAGGACAAGCTCGACCGGGTGGAGGCGCTCGCCAGCTGGGCATCCAAGCGGGGGGTGACGCTGCTGCAGGTGGCGATCGGGGCGCTGGCCGCCCAGCCCGGCTGCGCCTCGGTCATCGCCGGGGCCACCTCGCCGGACCAGGTCAAGGCCAACGCGCAGGCCTCGGAGTGGATACCGGCGGCCGCGGAGCTGGCGGAGATCGACCAGCTCGTGCCCCCGCCGGGCAGGCCCGCTTAGGCCGCGTCCCGGGCCCGGTGCCGGGCTCAGCTCCCGGCTACCGCCTGCAGGTACAGCGCGCGCACCGAGGGCCCGAACCGGGCCGAATAGGACACTGCCGCGGTGTCGCCGCCCTGCTCGAACCCGCCGATGACGCCGATGACGGTGCCCTCGCCAGCGCTGGCGCGGTACCGCGCCAGGAACGGGCCGCCGCTGGTGCCGTCGGTGTAGCCGGCGCAGTCGAACTCCATCTGATGGGAGCCGAACGGCCGGGTGTGTGCCTGGCAGGTGAGCGGGCGCTGCTGGCTGCCCGGGTAGGCGATGACCCGCACCGGCTGGCTGGCGTCCCAGCCCGTGCCCAGGTTCTCGCCGCCGGTCAGCGCCTGGATCGGGGACCGGGATCCGCTGCGCTTGACCACCAGGAAGGCCACATCGTCGTCCGGGCTCTCGCCCGCTGCCCAGGCCTGGTCCACGAAGACGCGGGTGACCTGCCAGACCCCGTACGGCCGCTGGCCGTCGTGATAACCCGGGACGAAGGCCAGCTGGCCGGGCCCGGTCCCGCTGACACAGTGGGCGGCGGTGATCACCAGGTCCTCCGACGGGCTGTCCACCACGCTCGCGGTGCAGAAATGACTGCCCAGCCCGCTGGCGGAGGTGTAGAAAAGCGCTCCCACGGCTGGCGTGCCGGTGAAGTACTTCCCGTCACGCAGGGACGGCGGCGCGGCGGGCGCCTGCCGGGACAGGGTGCTGGCGGCAGCCGCCAGCCGGACCGCGAGCCGGGCGGCGCCCTGGCCCGCCGACGTGAGCAGCGCCATGCCGAGGACGGCTGCGGTGACGACCGTGGTGACCAGCGTGACAGGCTGCATCCGCCCGGGGGTGTGCCTGCCGTCAGCCAGTCGCATCGGCCCTCCGCCCAGCTGCCCCTGCGCCGTTATGCGATGATCATCCGTCGATGATCGTTCTTCCCCTGATTCTGCAGGCTCAGACCCGGTTGTGCGAGTTCCGGGACCCGGTGTCCCGGGGGAAGCCCGCCCGGCCGGGGCGGGCCGGCCCGCGTAGGATCGCGGATGCGGCCTGGTGTCGCTGTCTATCCCCGTTGCTACGGCTTGTCTGGTTAAGTGGCATCTTATGAGCTACCTGGTCGATCACTGGTCCCTGGACCCGTTCATGATCGTCGCGATCGTGCTGGTCAGCTGGCATGAGATCGGCCTGGCCAGGCTCGCGAAGCGGTCGCGCCCCGAGCGGACCCGCCAGCGGCGGCTCCGCTCGCTGGCCTTCTACGGGGGCCTGGCGGTGCTGCTGCTGTCGGTCCAGTCGCCGCTCGACTACTGGTCGGACCGGTACTTCTTCGTGCACATGGTCCAGCACCTGCTGCTGATGTTCGCCGCGCCGACCCTGGTGGTCGCGGGCGCGCCCTGGCAGCCCCTGCTGGACGCGCTGCCGCGGCGGGTGGGGCACGGGGTCACCCGGGGCGCGCTGCGCGGAAGCTGGTCGCGGCCGCTGCGGGCGGCCGCGGGCTTCCTGCTCCGGCCCTGGGTATCGGTGACCCTGTTCAGCCTGGTCATGGTCGCCTGGCACATCCCGGTCCTGTTCGACCTGGGATCCACGAACCAGGTGGTCCACATCTGGCTGATGCACGGCAGCTACTTCGGGGCCGGGGTGCTCTTCTGGCTGCAGTTCATCCCCTCGCCGCCGTTCCGCCGCCGGATGCCGGACGTGTCGCAGGCGGGCGCCCTGCTGGTCACCAACGTGGTGATGTGGGTGCTGGCCATGGCCATGAGCATCTTCACCCAGGCCTCCTGGTTCTCGGTGTACGGCCACGTGCCCGGGGTCACCCTGCCCCCGTTCGCCGACCAGCAGATCGGCGCGGCGATCCTCTGGGTCTGCGGCGACTTCTGGGCCATCCCGGCCCTCATCGCGGTGGTGCGGCGGATCATCGTCCAGGATGGCAGCATGAGCGCCGCCCTGGAGAAGATCCTCGCGCGCGGCTCGGCTGCGGCCGGGTGGCGCGGGGCCGGCGCCCGCGGCGCCGGCAGCCCGGGAGGCGGTGCCGCCTGGCCCGGCGGCGGCTGGCCCGGCCAGGGCGGCGGCCGGCCCGGCCGGCTGCCCGGCCCGTCCATCCCGCCCACGCAGCTGCCACCCGGCGAGGCCTAGCGCCTGGTCCCGCCAGCGGCCACGCCGCTGCCGGCCTGACGTGACGCGGGCAGTGACACTTTAGCTACCCGTGGTTTTCGTCCCAATCATGGTGATTCATCATGGGGGCACGGCATCGCCGGCAGCCTGGTGCCGTGGAGGAGACGGCGTGGAGAGCCTGGGGGACAGGCCCCCGCCCGCCAGCGGCTCAGCACGGGGCCGGGAGCGGGCGGCAGCAGAGGCGGCAGAAGAGGCGGTTGCCCGGCGGGCGCCTGCCCGCGCCGCGGCGGGCCGGGCGTCCTTCGCCGAGGTGCTGGCGAACCCGGAGTTCCGGGCGATGTGGGCCGCGCAGCTGCTGTCCATCGCCGGCGACCAGCTGGCCCGGGTGGCGATGACCATCCTGGTCTACGACCGGACCCGGTCGCCGCTGCTGACGGCGGTGACCTACGCCATCACCTTCCTGCCCTGGCTGCTGGGCGGGATCGGCCTGTCCGGGCTCGCGGACCGGCTGCCGCGGCGGGAGGTGATGATCACCACGGACATTGCCCGGATGGCGCTGGTCAGCGTCATGGCAGTGATCATCACGCTCGGCCGGTCCGGCGCCGCGCTGGTGGTCATGGCCGCACTGCTGTTCGCCGTCACCCTGCTGGACTCGCCGTTCAAGTCGGCGCGGTCGGCCCTGGTGGCGGACGTCCTCACCGGGCCCAGGTACGCACTCGGCACCGCGGTCACCCAGATCACCCTGCAGACCGGGATCGTCGCCGGCTTCGCGCTCGGCGGGGTCGTGGTGGCGGCTGTGGGCGCCCGGTTCGCGCTGCTGGCCGACGCCGCCACGTTCGCGGCGTCGGCCGTGCTGCTCGCCGCCGGAGTCCGCAAGCGCCCGGCCGCAGCGCCCGCGGCCGGGGCGGCATCCGCCTCCCATTTCCGGGGGATCGCCGCGGGCGTGCGGCTGGTGTTCGGCAACCCCCGGCTGCGGACACTCATGCTGCTGGGCTGGCTGGTGGCGTTCTACGCGGCGCCGATGAGCCTGGCCGCACCGTATGCGGCCCGGTTCCGCGGGCTGCCGCTGGCTGTCACCACCGGGCTGGTGTTCGCGGGCATGCCGCTGGGCACCGTGGCCGGCGCCGCGGTGTTCAGCCGGCTGCTGCGGCCGGCCTGGCAGCGGCGGCTGATGGGCCCGCTAGCGGTCGCCGCCTGCGCGGTGCTCATGTGCTTCTGGGCGGCACCGGGGTTCGCCCTGTCCCTGGTCCTGTTCGCCGTCGCGGGGGCGTGCGCGTCCTATCAGGTCGCGGCCAACGCGGCGTTCGTGGCGGATGTGCCGGCCGGGCATCGCGGCCAGGCCTTCGGGCTGGCCAACGGCGGCATGCAGGTCCTGCAGGGCCTGTGGTTCATCGTGGCTGGCGCCATTGCCAGCCTGGCCGGGCCGGCCATGGTCATCGGGATCAGTGGCGGGCTCGGCGCCGTACTGGCCGCCAGCCTCGCGATCAGCTGGCGGAGAACATCGTCAGTGACGCCTGCGGCGGCCTGACGCGGTGCCGCGGATCAGCCCCATTCGACGCGCATGGCTGCCTCCCTCAGGGGTGCGGGCGGTCCGGGTTGCCGGGTCGGGCGATCAGCCCCATTCGACGCGCATAGCTGCCTCCCTCAGGGGTGCGGATGGTCCGGGTTGCCGGGTCGGGCGATCAGCCCCATTCGACGCGCATAGCGGCCTCCTTCCGGGATTTCGTGCGGTGGTGTCCTGGCCCGATCAGCCCCATTCGACGCGCATGGCTGCCTCCCTCAGGGGTGCGGATGGTCCGGGTTGCCGGGTCGGGCGATCAGCCCCATTCGACGCGCATAGCGGCCTCCTTCCTGAGTGCTCAGTCCCTGGCCAGGGACGGGCGGCCGGGTAATTCTGGGCGCGCGCGGCAGCGGGCCGCGGTGCCCGGCCTTGACACACACTGCCATTGCTGCGAAAATGAACCGGACTATTTCCGTTCTCAGAAATTGCACGTGTTCTGCGTATTGATACCGAGTTATTGCCGCGGGAGCCGCTCTGATGACTGCTCTCCGCATTAAAGGTCCAGCGGCAGGGGACGTTTACGCGACGGTCCGGCGGGTCCGTGAATGGCAGGTCTGGACTCTCCCTGCCCTCCCGCAGGCATACATCTGCGGCGTAACGGCCCTGGCCGTCGGCGTCGCCATCGCCGCCGGCCTGCACGCGCAGATGCGCCTGGCGCACATCGCTGTCTTTGCGGCACTGGTCGCGTGCGGCATTATCACCATTGAATCGACGCGGTCCGTAAAAGAAGTCCACGGGACCCTAGTCCGTGACCTGCAAGCGGTATGGTACCTGGCGATAACGGTGGTCCTGCCACCTTTTTACGCACTCGCCGCGCCGGTGCCGCTGCTGATTTACAAACTGTGGCGCCAGCGCGGCATGGTGGTCTACCGGCGGGTTTTCAGCAATGCCACCATCAGCCTGGCGTACGGTGCGGCTTCCTGGCTTTTTCACCGGCTGCCGGCGGCCGCTGCGGGCACCGCACCCGGCACCGGCGTGCACGTGCTGGCCTGGACCGCCGTGGTGGCTGGCTGCGGGGCGCTGGCCTGGGCGGTCAACGTTGCCCTGATCCTCGTCGCGATGCGACTGGTGGACCCGGCCACGCGAATCCGAGATCTTTTTGGCAGCCGGGAAGGCCTCGTTTCCGACCTGATCGAATTGACATTCGGAGCGTCGCTCGCCCTGGTCGTGGCGATCAATCCGGTCCTGATGGCACTGGCGCTGCCGTCGGTCGTGCTCTACCGCCGATATCTCATGCAGGCGCAGCTGGTCGCGCAGGCGCGCATGGATTCCAAGACCGGGCTGCTCAACGCGGGCACCTGGCACCGGGAAGCGGAAGTGGAGTTCTTCCGCGCCCTGCGCACCAGGGCGCCGCTCGCGGTCATCATGATCGACATCGACCACTTCCGCAGCGTGAACGAAACAGCCGGGATCGCAGCGGGCGACCAGGTGCTCCGCGACATCGCCCGCACCGTGGTGGAAAAGGTCTACGGGCAGGGACTGGTCGGCCGGCTCAGCGGGGAGGAATTCGCCATCCTGCTGCCCGGCACCGGGCTGGAAGGCGCCCGGCTGCTCGCGGAGCGGCTGCGCGACCACATTGCCGCGGAGCCGATCGCGATCGAGGGCGGCGGTCACGCCGGCTTCGTGTTCCGGCTCACGGTGTCCATCGGGATCGCCGTGCTGAGCCAGCCGCGGTGTGCCTTCGCGGACCTGCTGGGCGCCGCCGGGGCGGCGCTGGCCGAGGCCAAGCGGAGCGGGCGCAACCGGGTGTGCGCCGACGGGGGCGGCCAGGCCAGCGCGGCCTGACCGGCCCCGCCGGGCGGGCTGGCCGCGGCGGGGCCGCCACCGCACTTCGTTGCCGCTCATAGCCGTGCCCCAGGCAGTCGGGAACCGTTACGCCATTGGCCGGTGTATGACCGGCGCGGCGGAGATGACACCAGGCGCCCGGTGATTTTTCCCTATCCCGCCGGATATGCCGCGAAGGCGCGCACCCGCCCGCGCCCGCCGGGAGGGCGGCCTCAGCCCTCGTGCTTCTCGAGGTAGTCCAGATACATCGGGCGCAGGGAATCGGCCTCGTCCCCCTCGCCCGAGCGCAGCGCATCGCTGATCATGGCGGACATCTGGGTGACGTCCGCGGCAGCGAG
This sequence comes from Gemmatimonadota bacterium, assembly GCA_050257395.1. Classification (GTDB taxonomy): domain Bacteria; phylum Actinomycetota; class Actinomycetes; order Streptosporangiales; family Streptosporangiaceae; genus JAIRTY01. The sequence continues at coordinate 26,303 of JBLMWU010000079.1, forward strand.
ATCCACGCGGCCGCGTGCCGCCTCCGACGCCGGGATCGCCCGCAGCAGATCCCATAGGAACCCGATGTCCATGTGCCGCATGGCGACATGGACCGCCCGGTCGTGGAGTTCGTGCGAGGAGAGGGCCTCTAGTTCTTCCCTGCTGGACATGGCAGGAGCCTACCGGCGCCGCCGGCCGCTCCGGCACGGGCTGCCGTCCCCGCAGGCGTTCCGTGCCACTCAGCACGAGGCCCCGTTGATGGTGCAGCTGGACAGGCCCGTGCCGGAGCCCTCCGCGGAGAAGTACAGGACGAGCGTGCCGTGCGCCGGGATGGCCTCGCTGCCGCGCGCGCCGCTGATGACAATGCCGTCCCGGACCGGGGACCAGTCCCGGTACCACGGGTAGCCGCCGGGCGACGGGCTCACCCAGCGCACCCAGGCGTGCGGCAGCCCGGCCTGCAGCGCCCAGCCGGTGATGGCCGACCCGGTGTGGTTCACCAGCGTGAACCGGCTCACGAAGCGGGTGCCCCCGAAGCCGCTGCGGCTCTGCACCACGCTGTAGCCGACCGTGAGCGGGCGGGACGGAGGCGGCGGGGCCGGCGGCGCGGAGGTGTGCAGCACCACGGCCACCGGCGACGGCAAAGGCCCTGGCGTGGCGGGCAGGCCCGGGTGGCTGCTGGCGGGCGCGGACCCCCGGCCGCCCGCGCTGGCGTGCTTGCCGGTACCGGGCGTCCTGCCCGGCTGGCCTGACGAGGCCAGCACCGGCAGGGTGGCGGAGCAGTGCACGAGGCCGCAGTCGGCGGCGACCGGGCGCGAGACGGGCTGCTGGCGCGGCATGAACGCCAGCACGCCCCCGGCCAGCACCACCGCCGCGGCGGCGAACCCTGCCAGCTGGTTGCGGTGCCGCCTGGGCCAGCTCGCGCCCTCGGCCCGCCGCGAGGCGGGGGCGGTGCCCCTGGTCATCGTGATTCCCCGGTGTGCCCGAGCCCCCTGGACATGTGACCTCCCCTAGCCCTCCCGGACGGCGCCCCAATGTAGCAATGGCGCACCAGCCCCAGCAGGCAAAAGGCGAACAATGCGCCACAGCCGGAAGGGAAATGGCGGCCCGTCAGCCCCCGGTGACAGGGCGTCAGGCTGCGCCCCGCTTCCCGGCCCGCGGCGCCCGCCCGGCTGCGCTGCGCGGCCGGGCCGGGACCCGGCCGCCGCGTAAGCTCACGGGCATGTACCTGCCTCCCGCTTTCGCCGCCCGCGACGAGTCCGAGATCGGGGCCTTCGTCGACGCCGCGGGCGCGGCGGACCTCGTCACCTTCGGCGGCAGCAGGCCGCTGGCCAGCCTGGTGCCGGTGATCTGGGACAGGTCTGAGCCGGGGCCGGGCGGCCACGGCCGGCTGCTCGCGCACCTGGCGCTGGCCAACCCGCAGTGGGAGTCCGTCACGCCCGGCTCCGTCGCACTGGCGATCGTGCACGGCCCGCAGGCGTACGTGTCCCCGTCGTGGTACCCGGCCAAGGCCAGGCACGGCCGGGTCGTGCCCACCTGGAACTACGTGACCGTGCACCTGACCGGGCCGGTCACCGTGCACCGTGACCCGGAGTGGCTGAGAGATGTCGTCAGCCGGCTCACCGCCCGGCACGAGGAGGGCCGGGCGCAGCCGTGGGCCGTCAGTGACGCCCCGCCCGATTACCTGAACGGGCAGCTGCGCGCCATCGTCGGCATCGAGGTGACGGTCACCGCGGTGGAGGGCAAGCGCAAGCTCAGCCAGAACCGCGGCGCCGAGGACCAGGCGGGGGTGGTGGCGGGCCTGCGGGGCGAGCCAGGCCCCGGCCCGGCGGCGATCGCGGACCTGATGGAGCCGGGCTAGCGGGCCGTCTCCGGCGCCAGGGCGGCGTCCGGCCCGGCCGGGCCGGACGCCGGCGTGTCCCAGTGCCCGATCAGATCCGCGTACAGCGCTGACTCGGCCAGCAGCGACCAGTGCCCGCCCACCTGCGCGCTCGTGCCGTCGAGGACCAGCACCCGGCGTGCCCGCAGCGCCGAGGTGGCCCGGTGCGCGATCACCACCAGGGTGCCCGGCCGCTGCGCGAACGCCGTCTCCGCGCGTGCCTCGGCGGCCGGGTCGAGATGGCAGGTCGCCTCGTCGAGCACCACCAGCCGGGCCGCCGACAGGTAGGCCCGGGCCAGCGCGAACAGCTGCCGCTCCCCGTCGGACAGGGACCCCGGGTCCAGCCACGCGCCGTACCCGCCGCACCGGCTGACCAGGCCCGCCGCCCCCACCGCTGCGACGGCGGCGGCCAGGTCGGCGGTGCGGGCGGCGGGACTGAGGTAAGCGAGGTTGTCCCGGACCGTCCCGGTGAAGACGTAGGCCTCCTGGGGGATGAGCACCCGGCGGCTGGCCAGTTCCGCCGGGTCCGCTTCGCCGGCCGGGACCCCGCCCAGCAGCACCTGCCCCCGGTCCGGCCGGAGCATGCCGGTCATCAGCCCGGCCAGGGTTGACTTGCCGATCCCGCTGGGCCCCACCACCGCCAGATGGTCCCCGTAGGGAATGTCCAGCGTGAGGTCCCGGATGACCGGGTCAGCGTGCCGGCCGTAGGCGAAGGTAACCCCGCGCAGCCGCACGGTGGTGCCCGCGGGCAGGCGCGGCGGGCCGGCCGGGTCCGCGCCGGGTGCCCGGCCAGCCGCCGCGGCGGTCGGCCGGGCTGGTGCGCCGGCCGGCCGGGCCGCCGCCGGGCCGCCCGGCGGGGCCTCGTCACCGGTGCCGGTGAGCATGCGCTCCATCGTGACCGCCATCCGGACCCCGGCGCTGCCGGTGCCCTGAACCAGTGTGCTGAGGGCCAGCTGCAGCCCGCCGGTGAGGTAGGCGAGCGCGCCGATCACCCCGCCGGGCGTGACACCGTGCCGCAGCAGCCAGGGCGCGGTGCCGATGACCAGCAGCACCGGCAGCCAGCAGCCCACGGCCAGCACGAGGGTGCGGCACGCGGTCAGGCCGGCCAGGGACCGGCCCGCCCGCGCCTGCGCGGCGACCAGGCTGCCGGTCTGGCCGGCCACGTGTGCCTCGCCGCCGCAGGCCGTGATGTCGCGCAGGCTGCTGCCCGCGACGGCGACCGCCGCGGCCACCGCTTCCTCCGACAGGACGTACCGGCGCTGCCGGTCCGCCAGGGCGCGCATCAGCCACGCGAACAGCGCCAGCGAGGCCAGCATCGGCCCGGCCGCCAGCAACGCCACCGGCGGAGCGAGCGTGGCCAGCCCGATCAGCGCCGCGCCCGCGGTGAACGCGGCGGTCCGCAGCGTCATCAGCAGCCCGCCGAAGCTGTCGCGGACGATCTCGGCCTGGTGGGTGATCCGGGCCACCGCCCCGGTGTCCGCCCCCCGCACGGCGTCCGCCGACCGCCGCACGGCCGCCGTGACCACCGCGGTGACCAGCCGGTCGCGCAGCGGCTCGACGATGGCTGCCAGCCGGCCGAAGGACTGCCGGCTGGCGGCCGCCCCGGCCAGGGCTGCTGCCAGCAGCACCCCCAGCCAGCCCAGCCCGGCCGGCACGGCGCCGGCGCGGAAGGCGTCGATGGCCCCGGCGACCGCCCGCCCGAACACCAGCGCGGGCAGCGCCTCGGCCGCCGACCACAGCGCCAGCCACGCCGTGTCGCGCCGCCGCTCCCGCAGCGTCCTGAGCACCATCGCGCGGGCGGTCCGTGCCCGGCTGCCGGTCACGGCCCTGCCCCTTTACCGGACGCCGGGGCGGTCCCGTTACCGGACGCCGGGGCGGTCCCGTTACCGGACGCGGGGCCGGCCCCGTTGCCGGGCGCCGGGCCGGCCCCGCTGGCAGGCGCTGGCCCGGTCCCGCTGCTGAACACGGCCCGGTACCCGGGGTCGGCCCACAGTTCGCCGTGCGGCGCGCAGGCCCGCAGCCGGCCCCGGTCCAGCCAGGCGACCAGATCCGCGCGGGCGGCCGTGCTGGCCCGGTGCGCGGCGATGAACCGGGTGAGTCCGCCGAACTCGCCGGTGAGCGCCTGGCTCACCTGCATCTCGGTCACGGTGTCGAGGCTGGAGGTGGCGTCGTCGAGGATCAGCAGCCGGGCACCGGGGGAGCGGGCGAAGGCCCGGGCCAGGCCGAGCCGCTGTGCCTCCCCGCCGGACAGCGGCGCCTGCGCGAGCGCGGTGCCGTAGCCCTCCGGCAGCCGCCGGATGAAGTCGTCCGCGCGGGCCGCCCGGGCCCCCGCGACCGCCTGGGCCAGCCGGGCCGGGGGATCGCCGAATCCGATCGCGTCCCCCACGGTCTGCCCGAGCAGCGCCGGCCGGGCGAACGCGAACTGCACCGCCCGCCGCAACTCGGCCTGGGCCAGTTCCGGCAATGGCACGCCGTCCAGCAGGACCTGTCCCTCGTCCGGGTCGGCCAGCCGGCCCGCCAGCGCGGTCAGCACCGACTTGCCCGCGCCGGACGGCCCGACGATCGCGACGGCGGCGCCGCCCGGTACCGCCAGGTCGATCCGGTCCAGGATCACCTCGCCGTCCGCCCGCGCGGTCACCCCGCGGAACTCCACGCTGCCGGGCCCCGCCGGCAGCGTCCTGGCTCCGTAGCCGGGCGCCGGCACCGCGAGCAGATCCGCGGCCCGGGCCGCACCGGCCCGGGCCCGGGCGAGCCGGTTGAGCTGGTCGATGGCCGCGCCTGCGCCCGCGCCCAGCAGGGCGTACTGGCTGGCCGCGATCAGCTCGCCCGGGGTGATCCGGTGCGCGGCGAGTTCCAGGCCGCCGGCGGCCAGGACGAGTACCTGCAGCAGCGGGACCAGCAGTGTGCTCTGCGCCGAGGCCCGGCCCAGAATGCGCCAGGTCCGCTCGCCCTGCGCGCGCAGGTGCGGCAGCGGTGCCAGGATCCGCCTGACCTCGGCGGCGGCCGTGCCGGCCGCGGCGATGGTGCGGGCGCCGGCCAGCGCCTCCAGCAGCCTGGCCGCGATGGCGCCCTGTGCCTGCTGGTAGCGGGTCACGGTATCGGAGGTGTCGAGCAGGAACCGGCGCAGCATCCAGGCCAGTGCCGGGCCCCCGGCCGCCAGGGCCAGGGCCAGCCAGGGATCGATCAGCAGCAGCGCCACGATGCTGCCGAGCGGCGGGATGACCGCGGCGGCGGCGAGGGCGGCCCCGGCGGCGGCCCCGCCAGCCTCGGCCGCGCCGCCGATGACCCGGCTGGCCACGTCGCCGGGCGGGAACCGGCGGGTCAGCGCGGGGCCGCAGGCCAGCATCTGCCGGATCAGGCGGTGACGGAGCCACGCGGTCGCGCTGGCGGTGCTGGCACCGGTCGCGAGCTGGCTGAACGCGCCGCAGCCGGCGGCGGCCGCGGCCAGCGCCGCGATGACGGCGACCCAGGCGGCCGGCCCGGCAGCGGCCGGCACCCCGGCCGCCCTGGCGAGCGCACCCCAGGGCGCCTGCCGGGTGGCCTGGCCCCCGGCCAGCCCGGGCAGGCTGTCCACCGCGCCGCCGATGGCGGCGGGCAGCAGCATCTCCGCCGCCGCCCCGGTGAGGGCGGCCAGCACGAGCAGGGCGGCCCAGCCGCGGCCGCGGCGGAGCAGGCGGAGCAGCAGCCCGCCCGGCGTGGTCATGCGGGTGGCGGCCGCGGGCGCCGCGGACTGCGAGGTCATCGTCATCTCCGGCGGCAGGAGCGTGGGCACCGCGGATGGCCTGGGGCGGCGCACTGAGCCACCGCCCCAGGCCATCGTCACCTGGGTGTGCGCTGTGTCAGCACAGCGTGACGCTGACCAGGCTGTCGCAGAGCAGCAGGCTGAGGTGGCTGCCGCCGCCGCCGTGGCCGCCCTCAACGGGCTCCAGCACCTGGATGTCCAGAAGGGCCATTCTTGTCACCTCCTCCGCGGTTCCCGCGCCGTTGCAAGAGGCCCGGTTCCGGGCCATCCAGTGCCAGACCGTGGTGGGGCTGGTCACTGGCCTGAGGGCCGGCTGTGCTGCGCCCGGCTGGCTCGCCCAGGAAGGGCAGGCCGGGCAGGCCGTGCCCCGCCAGTGCGGCGAGGCCGAGCAGCACACCGGCGGTTCCGGTGGCAAGGTCCATGGACAGCCGGAAGAGCTGGTCGCCGGGGAACGCGACGCCACGCTGGTAGCCGATCGCGTGCCAGGCCAGCCTGCGCACGTGGGCGGCGGCCACCGGGTCATCCGGCCGCTGCCGGGCGAGGTAGAGGATCAGCCCCGCCCGGCCGCTGAACAGGCCGGACTGGGCGTACAGCTGCGAGCTCGCGGCGAGCCGGATCCCCGGCACGGCGGCGGCCAGCCGCTCGTCGGGCCGGTGCGCCAGGTAGTCGTCGATGACCATGCCGATGCCCGCGCTGCCGTGGCCGAGATAGGGCAGTACCCGCCAGCCCTCGTCCACCTGCAGCGCCCCGCTGACGCTGGCCACGCAGCCGTCGAGCTCGCTATGCAGCGCGGCGGCCGCGAGATCGAGGTAGCCCGCGTCACCGGTGCGCTCGTAGGCCCGCACGAAAAGCAGTGCCGGGCCGCTGGCGCCGCGCATTAGGCCCGCGCGGACGCCCTCCGGGCGCCGGGGGTCACGGCCGGCCACGATGCCGAGCGCGCGGTCGGCCGCGTCGCGCAGGGCCGGGTCGCCCAGGGTGTCCGCGAGGTGCTGGAAGGCCAGGCCGATGCCGGACAGCCCGTCGTGCAGGTCGCTGCCGAGCTGCTCCCACTTCTCCCCGAGGCAGATGCCGGCGATCTTGAGTGCGGCTTCGGGGTGGCCGAGGCGCTCCAGCACGCAGGCGATGCCGAGCAGGCCGCTGTACAGGCCGGTGCGGGTGCCGCGCTCCGGCTGGGTGGCGCGGCTGATCAGCCACTCCCCGTGCTCGGGCAGCACCCGCTGGCCGGCCTGGTGCAGGGCGTAAAGGACCCCGGCGGTGCCGTAGGCGAGGTTGAGGCCGCCGCCGGGGCCGGCGAACTGGTGGATGTCACCGGGGAAGAGGCGGTCCGGGCGCTCCGGGGTGGCGCTGGCCATGATCGCCCGGGTCAGGGCGCTGCTGGCCCGCCGCAGCCCGGCTGCTGTCGGCTCGAACCGGGGCGCCCGGCCCGGCCGTGGCCGGGCCGCCGGGCCGGTGATCTCCCGGACCGCCTCGTCCAGGAAGCTGCGGGGTACCGGGAAGTGTGCCGCCGCCGCCTCGGCCAGCTCGGCGGCCTTGCCCGGCGCCAGCGGGAAGAGGGTGGTCAGCGGGATGAACATGGCCAGCCGCAGGCAGGCGAGGCTGTAGCGGTCGATGGCGTAGCCGGTGCGGTCGCGGGGAGCGACGAAGCCGGGGTTGCCGATGGTGGGGCGGCGGTGCTCGCTGGCGAGGGCGGCGACCTCGAAGTCCAGCAGCGCGACGCTGCCGTCTGGGCGGACCATGATGTTGAACATGTGCAGGTCGTTGATGATCACGCCGCGGGCGTGGATTGCTGCAACCGCCTCCTCAGCCCGCTGGCAGATCGCCAGTGCCCACTCTGTGTAACTGGCGACGTCTGCGGGATCCGCCTGCGGGCCGCTCAGCGGATGGCGGTGGGCGAAGAAGGAGTTGAGCGGCTGGCCGTCGATGTAGCTCAGCACCAGGAAATGGTGCTCGCCCAGCTCGAAGTAGTCCCGGGCCTCCGGGACGACGGCCAATCCGGCTAAATGCGCCAGGATGTCGTGCTCGCGGCGCAGCCGCTCGACGGCGTCGGCCCCGGTGGCGTCCAGCCCGGCGTAGGGCCGCGCCTCCTTGAGCACCACCTGCTCCCCGGTGCGCATGTCGGTGGCCACATAGACCCCGCCGCCATTGGAGAAATGCAGCGCCCGCGTGATCTGGTATGGCATGGCGGCCAGGCTCACGGCATTGCGCGCGGCCAGGTGCGGCTCCAGGCAGGCGGGCAGCGCGGCCCACTCCGGCACCGAGAACACCGGGCGCCGCTCGTCCGGCACCAGCCGGCCCGATCCGTCTTCGATGGCGGGAACGAGTTCGCCTTTGCTGTTGGCGCAGTGCCGCCGGGTGAAGCCGCCGTAGCGGACGAACAGCGGCCCGGCGCCGTAGCGCAGGTCGCTCAGGATGTAGGGGCCCGGCTGGCCGCTGAGCAGGGCGCCCAGCTCCCGCAGGATGAGGCCGAACTGCTGCCCGTCCAGGGGGTAGATGGTCACCAGTTTCCCGCTGGCCTCGCGGGGCGCGTATTTGGCATTGCGCATGTGCAGGGTTCGCCGGCTGCGCAGGTACTTGAATGAGATATTCCGGGGAACGCAGTAATCCCAGACCTCCGCCAGAACGTCGTCGGCGTTGTGGCCGCAGGCCGAGACGTGGATCTTCCATCCCTGCGGGGGAATGGCGGTTCCCGGCGGCTGGTGGATGAGCCACTCGTCCCAGTGCACCCGCTCCCATCCCGGCGGGAGCGAACGGGAACTCACGCGGAAATCAGCATCGCGGGCCACGGCACCGTCGGGCGAGTCGTAGAAACGACGATCGGTGAGGCAGTAAAGCTCGTACCGTTTGTCCACTCTCGTCTACCATTCAGCTACTCTGCGTGTGTTTGCCCTGGCTGTGGATCCGGCTCCGCGGGCGGTCCGCGATGCGCAACCGATTCCTAACATGCGTTTCGGCACCGCTGCCTGCTGCCGTCCAGATACCGTCCAATCACCGTCCACCCGCCGTCCAATGACCGTCCAATACAGGCGGGCGTCGCGGTTTACGCAAGGTCACAATCTGGCCTAGGCACGTTCCACTAAGCCGCTTAGCCCGATTAGTAACTGGCTGTAAAGGTAAGACGGAAGTGTCGGCGGGTAACGTGCGCCAGTGGCCGGTTTCTAGGTAAAAGGGAGGAGGTCCGCGGCGGCCTGTCTCCGGTGACAGTGTGGCGAGCGCAACCGGGCGAGCGGGGTTGACACCGGGGGGCCAGGCGGGGCCGGCGTGCGCCGCATGCCGGCACAGCGAATTTCGGATCCGCAAAGGAATACCGGACATGCCCGAGCAGAGCAACGGAGATGCGCGCCGTTCCCGTCGGTTAGTCCAGACCGAGCCCTGGCGGGGGCGCGGCACCGGCACCGCGCAGGCGCCCGAGGATTCCCCCCACCCGGTCCGCGGCGCCGTCCGCTGGCTGGGGGCCGAACTGCGCAGGCTGCGCCTGGAGCTGGGCATCTCCCAGCGGGAGCTCACCCAGCAAATCGGCCTGTCAGCGCACAGCAACCTGGGTGAGTACGAGCGCGGCAGCCGCATTCCGCCGTGCGACATCATCCTCGCGTGCGAGCGCCTGTTCCCGGTGCAGCCGGGATACCTGCAGCACCTGCGCAGGCAGGCGCTGCGGGAACGGGCCCGGCTCATCACCCGGCAGTCGGCGTACGACTACCCGGCAGACACCTGACGCTCGGCGGCTGATAAGCAAATCTCCCCGCTTTTGCAGAAATCAGCCAGCCGAGTGCGATCCGCGGCCGGGCAGCCGGCCAATCTCCCGGCCGCCGGATGGCAAACACCCGCGGGTAAACGAGTACTGGCGAGTAACTAATCCGCTGCCTGGCTGGGCCGGCCCGGCCGGCCAATCGTCTATGACCGGGCTGGCTAATGCCGGGCCCGGCCAATGGGGCGGGCCGCCCGGGCCGGCTGCCGGGCAATCAGTGCGGCACCCGGTACCGGACCGGCCAATCACGGGCGGCCGGCGCGGTTCCGCGTCCTGCCGGTATCAGCGGGCCTGCCGGGCCGTGCCGGGTAACCCCGCTACCAGCGGCCGTGGACCTGTGCGCGGATGCGGCGGTCGTAGATGTCCGCGATGGCGGTCAGCTCGGCGGGCGACAGCGGCGGCAGCGCGGCGGCCGCCGCGTTCTGCCGGGCCTGCTCCGGGCTGCTGGCGCCCGGGATCACCGTGGTGACCCCCGGCTGCTGGATCACCCAGCGAAGGGCCGCCTGCGCGGTGGTGGCCGCGGGCGGCGCGACCGCCGCGAATTCGCGGGCCGCCTCGACCCCGGTGTCGTAGTCGACCCCGGAGAAGGTCTCGCCGACGTCGAATGCCTCGCCGTGCCGGTTGTAGCTGCGGTGGTCGCTGGCGGCGAACGCGGTGTCGTGACGGAACTTGCCGGTCAGCAGGCCGGAGGCGAGCGGGACCCGGGCGATGATGCCCACCCCGGCCGCCGCGGCCGCGGGCAGCACCTTCTCCAGCGGCTTGCGCCGGAAGGCGTTGAGGATGATCTGCACGCTCGCGACGGCGGGCCGGGCGATGGCGGCCAGGGCCTCGTCGCAGGTCTCGACGCTCACCCCGTAGGCGGCGATCCGGTCCTCGGCCACCAGCGTGTCCAGCGCGTCGTACACGGCGTCGGCGGAGTAGACCGCCGGGGGCGGGCAGTGCAGCTGCACCAGGTCGAGCCGGTCGACCCCGAGGTTGGCGCGGGACCGGTCGGCCCAGGCGCGGAAGTTGGCGAGGGTGTACAGGGCGGGGTCGAGCGGCACCCGCCGGCCCATCTTGGTGGCGACCATGACCTGGGCGCCGGTGGCCAGGAAGCGGCCAATGAGCTGCTCGCTGCGGCCGTCGCCGTACACGTCGGCGGTGTCGAGGAAGGTGACCCCGGCCCCGGCGGCGGCCGCCAGCACCTCCAGTGCCGCGGCTTCGCTGACCTGGCCCCAGTCCGCGCCGAGCTGCCAGGTGCCCAGCCCGATGACCGATACCGGCCGGCCTGTCCGGCCCAGGACGCGCTGCTCCATAGCTGGCGATCTTACGGCGAAACCCGCCAGCGGGCGGCCCGCGCCGGGGGTTACGGGCAGCCGGGGCTGTCCTCGCAGGCCGGCGGGTTCCCCACGGCCTCATGGATGGCTTCCATGATCGCGTGCAGCTGGCTCACCTGCTCCGGTGAGAGCGCGTCGAACAAGATCCGCCGCACGTGCTCGACGTGGCCGGGCGCGGCGGCGGCGAGCACCCCGAAACCCTCGTCGGTGAGTTCGGCGATCTGGCCGCGGCGGTCGGTGGGGCAGTCCCTGCGGCGCACCCAGCCGCGCTCCTCCAGCCGGGCGACCGCGTGCGAGACGCGGCTCTTGCTGGTGGAAGTGGCGCCGGCGAGCTGGCTCATCCGCAGCGCCCGGCCCGGCGCCTCGGACAGCTGCACCAGGATCTCGTAGTAGGCGAGCGGCATCCCGGCATCCCGCTGCAGCTGCCCGTCCACCGATGCGAAGAACGCATGGCAGCCGAGGACGAAGGAGACCCAGGCCTCCCTCTCGGCCGCGGACAGCCAGCGTGTGCCAGTCGTGTTCACCCTGCCAGTATACGCGGGAATAGTTGAGAGTTTGACAACGTTCTGGTCGCCGTGATACTCGTTGAGTATTCAATCAAATCCACGGAACGGAGCGCCATGACCGCCGATACCTCCCTTGCCACCGCCATCCCGGGCTACGCCGCCGGGACCTGGAGCATCGACCCCGTCCACTCGACCGTCGAGTTCGTCGTCCGCCACATGATGGTCAGCAAGGTCCGCGGCAAGTTCCGGGCCTTCAGCGGCACGCTGGTCACCGGGGAGAACCCGCTGGAGTCCTCGGTCACCGCCGAGATCGACCTGAACTCCATCGACACCGGCCAGGAGCAGCGCGACAACCACATCCGGTCGGCCGACTTCTTCGAGGTCGAGACCTACCCGACCATGACCTACCGGTCCACCGGCATCCGCCAGGACGGCGGCGACTTCGTCCTCGAGGGCCAGCTCACCCTCAAGGGCGTGACCAGGGACGTGCCGCTCAAGCTGGAGGTCAACGGCTTCGGGCCGGACGCCTTCGGCGGCACCCGGGCGGGCTTCACCGCCACCGGCGAGATCAACCGGCGTGACTTCGGCGTGAACTTCAGCGCTGTGATGGAGACCGGCGGCGCTGTCGTCAGCGACAAGGTCACCCTCCACCTCGAGATCGAGGCCGTGCTGCAGGCCTGAGCGCAGCCGCGGCGCCCTCAGCGCGCAGCCCGCGGGTCCCGGGAGCCACTCCCGGGACCCGCGCTGCTGTCTGCCCTGGTGGCGCGGCTGTGCGGGAGAAGCATCAGTGGCGCCGGGGCGGGCAGTGGGAGAATCCCAGACGCAGACCGCGATCCGAAGGAGGCGAACGTTGAAAGCCGCCCTGTACGACCGCACCGGACCGGCTGATGTCCTGCGGGTCGAGGAGGTGGACCGGCCAGAGCCCGGCCCGGGTGAGGTGCGGGTGCTGGTGCAGGTCTCGGCGGTCAACCCGACCGACTACAAAGCGCGCAGCGGGGCCACCCCGCGGCCCATCGACGGGTTCCAGATCCCGCACCAGGACGGCGCCGGGGTCATCGACGCGGTCGGGGAGGGCGTCGACCCAGCCCGGGTCGGCCAGCGGGTCTGGCTCTGGCTGGCCGCGGCAGGCCGCCGCTGGGGGACCGCGGCCGAGTGGACGGTCGTGCCGCAGCACCAGGCGGTGCCGCTGCCGGACGGCGCGTCGCTGGAACTCGGCGCCAGCCTCGGCGTGCCCGCCATGACCGCGCACCGCTGCCTGTTCGCCGACGGCCCGGTGGCCGGCCAGACGGTGCTGGTCGCCGGCGGGGCGGGCGCGGTCGGCCACTTCGCGGTCGAGCTGGCGACCCGGGCCGGCGCCACCGTGATCGCCACGGTCAGCAGCGAGGAAAAGGCCGAGCTGGCCCGGCAGGCCGGCGCGGCGCACGTGGTGAACTACCGCGACCCGGACGCCGCCGGGCAGATCAAGGCGGTGGCCCCGCAGGTGGACCGGGTGGTGGAAGTGGCGCTCGGCGCCAACCTCGGCCTCGACCTCGCCGTCGCCGGCCCCGGGACGGTGATCGTCACCTACGCGGCCGAGGCCCAGGACCCGGTGCTGCCGGTGCGCGCCTGCATGACCGCGAACGTGGTGCTCCGGTTCATCCTGCTGTACGGCGTGCCGGCGGCGGCCCTCGGCCAGGCGGCCGCCGACGTCGCGGCGGCCGTGGCCGAGGGCGCGCTGAGCGAGCTGCCCGGGCACCACTTCCCGCTGTCCGACGTCGTCGCCGCCCACCAGGCAGCCGAGTCCGGGGTGACCGGGAAGGTGTTCGTCACGGTCCCCTGACCGGGCCGGGCATGGTCACCGGCCGTGGCCGGGGCCATGGTCAGCGGCCTGGCCCGTCCATTACCGTATGGGGCATATCGCCCGGGCCGGACGGGCCGGCAGGCGTGGCGCGCGACACGGAGGGGCGTCATGGCCGATGTCACCCAGGACCTCGCCCGGCCGGGGGCGGGGCCGCAGCCCGCGGGGCACCACCCGCCCGGGCCCGGCCCGGTGCTGCCGCCGCGGACCATCGTGCCGCTGGCCGGGCTGCCGGTGGTGGGCGCGGTGCTGGTGCTGCTGGTCGTGGCGATCGCCGGCAACTGGCTGTGGGCGCTGGACTTCTTCCATGTGGCCGGCGGCGGCCTGTGGACCGGCATCGATCTGTTCGTCGGCCTGATCGTGGGCCCCATCCTGGGCCGGCTGTCCGTCCCGGCCCGGGTGGAGTTCGCCTCCCGGTTCATGCCGAAGATGCTCCTGATCATGCCCACGCTGGTGACCATGACCCTCACGTCCGGCTGGCAGCTGGCCCGCCACCTCGGCGTGCTGGACGCCGGGTATCCGCGGCATTGGTGGCTGACGGCCTCGTTCATCGTGGTCGGGGTGATGACCGTGATCGCGCTCGGGCTGCTGGAGCCCGCCAACGTGGCCGTGCTGTTCGAGTTGCGCAAGCCGCAGCCGGACGGCGAGCTGATCGGCAAGCTGATGCGCCGCTTCGTCTACACCGCCGGGATCACCGGGATCCTGCAGGTGGCCACGCTGGTGATCATGACCAGGATCGCCACATGGTGACCGGCGCGCCGCAACAGCCGGAGGCCCCGGAGTCGCCGGGGGCGACGGCCCCGAGCGGGGCGCCGTCGGCCGGGGCGCCCGGCGCGGGCCGCCGTCTCCCCCCGGTCACCCAGTGGGCCGTGGCCGCGCTCATCCTGGTGGTCGCCGGCGGCGTCGGCCTGGCCGCGCGGCTGCCGGAGCCGCCGCCGCTGGCGCCGGCCATCGCCGCGCTCGCTGCGGCGGCGCTCGCCCTGGCGGCGGCCGTGGCGGCCCTGACCCGGGCCCGGGAGTTCGCCTGGCACACGTTCCGGGTGGTCGGCGGGTGGACCCTGGCCGCCTACGCGGTCATCGCCGGGATGCTGGAGTTCGTGTTCGTACTCGACCGCACGCCCGGCCCGGTGCTGACCGTGCTCAGCCTCATGCTGCTGGTCTACGCGGTCGACATCCCGCTGATCGTGGCCTTCTCGGTGGCCCGCTACCAGCCCGCCACCCGGGGCTGACCGGGCCGCGCCCGGCCACCCCCGCGGGCAGCCGGTGCCGCCGGCACGGCGCTGACGGGGGGGCATGGTGACCCGCGGCGCGCGCGGCTGCCTATACGCTGGAGCCATTCACCACCAATCCCGGCAAATGCCATGGTTCGCGCTCAGCGGAGGCTTCCCCATGACAGACGGCTTCTTCCAGGGCATAACGCCGAGCCGGGAGATGCCTCCTGAGATCGACACCGGGGTGGCCCATCCGGCCCGGGTCTACAACTACTGGCTGGGCGGTAAGGACAACTTCGCGGCCGACCGGGCGGCGGCCGAGGAGGTCATGGCGGTGCGGCCGGGCATCATCGGCGACATCCGCGCCAACCGCACCTGGCTGCGCCGGGCGGTCCGGTTCCTCGCGGAGGACGCGGGCATCCGGCAGTTCCTCGACATCGGCACCGGCATCCCGACCGAGAGCAACACCCACGAGGTCGCCCAGTCGATCATCCCGTCCGCGCGCATCGTCTACGTGGACAACGACCCGATCGTCCTCGCCCACGCCCGCGCGCTGCTCTCCGGCAGCCCCGAGGGCAGGACCGCCTACATCGACGCCGACCTGCGGGAGCCCGGCACGATCCTGCCGGGCGCGGCGCAGACCCTGGAGTTCGGCCAGCCGATCGCGGTCATGCTGGTCGGGGTGCTGCACCTGATCCCGGACCAGGCCAACCCGGCGGGGATCATCCGCCGCCTGATGGACGCCATGCCGCCCGGCAGCTATCTGGCGATCACCCAGCCGGCCAGCGACGTGCGCCCCGAATTGGTGGCCAGGGGCGCCCAGGCCTACAACGCGCACGTGGTCACCCCGCAGACCCGGCGCAGCCAGGCAGAGGTCACCCGGTTCTTCGCCGGGCTGGAACTGGTCCCGCCGGGCGTGGTGCAGCTGGACCAGTGGCGGCCCGAGCTGGGCGACGGGGACGAGGGCGAGGACGTGGCCGGCTGGGGCGCCGTCGCCCGCAAGGCGTAACTTTCCCGGCGAGCCGGCCTGAGACTGTCGGCGCCCTTCGCCATCATGGGTGCGTCCTGCCGGATCCGGGCACTGCCCGGGCCCGGCCCGGCGCCCCAGCGGAGCGGAGCGGGCACCCATGAGGCTCATCCACACCTCGGACTGGCACCTCGGCCGGACCCTGCACGGCGCGGACCTGCTGCCCCACCAGGCGGACTTCCTGCACTGGCTGCTGGACCAGGCGGTCAGCAGGCAGGCGGACGCGGTGGTGGTGGCGGGCGACATCTACGACCGGGCGGTCCCGCCCGCCGACGCGGTGGCGCTGCTGGACCGCACCCTGCTGGCTTTCGCGCAGGCCCGCATCCCGATCGTCCTCACCAGCGGCAACCATGACTCCGCGGTCCGGCTCGGCTTCGGCGCCGGGCTCAGCGAAGCGGCCGGCGTCCACCTGCGCACCCGGGTCGCTGACCTGGCCCGGCCGGTCATCGTCGCGGACTCCGGCGGTGACGTGGGCATCTACGGCATCCCGTACCTGCTCCCGGACGCGGTCATGACCGAGCTGGAGGCGCAGCGGTCGCACGCGGCCGTGCTCGCGGCGGCCGCCAGCCGGATCCGCGCGGACGCCAGCGCCCGCGGTCTCACCCGCACCGTCGTCCTCGCGCATGCCCTCGTCACCGGTGGCCAGGTCTGTGATTCCGAACGGGACCTGCGCGTCGGCGGTGTCGGCGAGGCGCCGGTCTCGGCCCTGGGCAGCTTCACCTACCTGGCACTCGGCCATCTGCACGGCCGCCAGGCCGTGTCCGCCGGGGACGGGGCCGCCGGTTATTCAGGCTCGCCCCTTGCCTTTTCGTTCTCCGAAAAAAATCACGTCAAGTCGGTGACGCTCGCCGACATCGGGGCGGACGGGCGGGTGGAGACCGAGTACCTGCCGGTGCCGGTGCCGCGGCCGCTGCGGGAGGTCCGGGGCCGGCTGGCGGACCTGCTGGCCCGCGCGGACGGCGACCTGGCCGGGCTGGCCGGCGCGTGGGTCAAGGCGGTGCTCACCGACCAGGTGCGCCCGGCCGCCCCCATGGAGCGGCTGCGGGAGCGGTGGCCGCACACCCTGGTGCTCGACTTCGCGCCCGAGGGCGGCCTCACCGGGCCCGAGGCCGACCTGCGGCGGCTCGCGCAGACCACCGACCCAGCCGAGGTCTGCGGCCTGTTCGTGGAGTACGCGGGCGGCGCCCCGCCCGACGACGCGCAGCGGGCCGTGCTGCGGGACGCGGTGGAGGCCGCGCAGCAGGCCGGCGGCGAGCCCGCGCTGACGGGAGGCGGTTCCTGATGCGGCTGCACAGCGTGACCCTGTGCGCGTTCGGGCCGTACGCGACCGAGCAGGTCATCGACTTCGAGCGGCTCGCCAGCAGCGGGCTGTTCCTGCTCGAGGGGCCCACCGGCGCGGGCAAGACGACCGTCCTGGACGCGGTCACGTTCGCCCTGTACGGCGGGCTGTCCGGGGAGGGCTCCGGGCACGACCGGCTGCACTCGGACTTCGCCGCGCCGGACGCGGAGCCGTCGGTCACGGTCGAGTTCTCGCTGCGCGGCCAGCGGTACCGGATCTGGCGGATGCCCGAGCATCAGCGGCTGAAGAAGCGCGGCGACGGCTACACGACCCAGGCGATGCAGGTCCACCTGCAGCGGCTGGAGCACGGCAGCTGGGTCAGCCTGTCCTCGAACAAGGCCGAGGTCGGCGACCTGGTCACCGAGGCGGTGGGCCTCAGCCGCGCCCAGTTCACGCAGGTCATGCTGCTCCCGCAAGGGGAGTTCGCCCGGTTCCTGCGGTGCGGCGACGACGAGCGGCGGGCGCTGCTGACCAAGCTGTTCGGCACCGAGCTGTACGACCGCATCACCGCTGAGCTGGAGCAGCGCCGCACGGAGGCGACCCGCGCCCGGGCAGAGGCGAAAGCGGTCATCGACGCGGCCGTGTCGGCTGCCGCCGAAGCGGCCGGCCTGGACACCGGTGAGCGGGAAGAGCTGTGCGCCCTGCCGGGCCCGGACCGCGCAGTCCGGCTGAAGGAGATCGCGGCGGACCTCGCCACCGCGGTGACCGGGGCCGATGAGGAACTGTCCGCCGCGCAGGCCCGGCTGGCCGCCGCCCGCGAGGCCAGCGAGCGGTCCCGGCAGCAGGCGGGCCTGATGACCCGGCTGACCGCCGCGCTGGCGAAGCTGCGTGAGCACGAGGCCACCCGGCCCGGGCACGAGGAGCGCACCGCCCGGCTGGCCGCGGCCCGGCAGGCCGAGCCGGTCCGGCCGCTGCTGGCGGCCGCCGCCGAGGCGGAGGCGGCCGCCGGGGTGGCCCGGGCAGGGCTGCTGAGGCTGGTCCCCGAGCCAGCGCCCGGCCTCCTCGCCGGGCAGGGCGGCCCGGATATCGCGGCCCGCGCCGAGCAGGCCGCCCGCGAGGCCGCGCAGCTGCAGCACCTCGTGGATGAAGAGGCCGGCCTGGCCGGGCAGGAAGCCGCCCTGGCGGCGCTGCAGCAGGATGCCGGGCAGGCCGCCACCCGGGTGGCGGAACTGGCCGAGGCGCGCGGTGCGCTGCCGGAGCGGATCGGCGGGCTGGAAGCCGGTTGCGCCAGGGCGCGCGCAGCCGCGGCGGGCGGCGAGGCAGCCCGGGGCCGTCTGGAGACGGCGGCCAGGCAGCTCGACGCGGCGCGGCAAGTCGCCGAGCTGACGCCGGTGGTGGCGGCGGCACAGGCGGAGCTGCTGGAGGCTGTGGATCACCATCAGGCGCTGGTGGATGAGCATCAGGCGCTGCTGGATGCGCGGCTCAGCGGCATGGCTGCCGAACTCGCGGGCGAGCTGGCGGACGGCGAGCCCTGCCCCGTGTGCGGCTCGGATGAGCACCCGGCCCCGGCGTCCGCTGACGCGGACGCCGTGTCGTCCGAGCAGGTGGAAGAGGCCCGGCTGGCGCGTGACGAGGCTGCCGTGGAGCGGGAACGGCTGGAGCGTGAGCACGCCGAAGCCCGGCGGGAGCTGGACCGGCAGCTGGCGGTCGCGGATGGCCGGGACGCCGCGGAGCTGGCGGCCTCGGTGGCCACCCTGACCGCCGGGATCACCGCGGCCGACGTGGCGGCGCAGGACGTGGCCCGCCTGGAGGCCGAATTGGCGGCCGCGCGGGCAGAGCTGGAGGTCATCGGGGACGGCCTGCAGGCCGCGCGGGAGCAGTCGGCGCTGGTGAGCGGGAAGGCCACCGCGGACGGGGAGAGGCTCGCCGCACTCCGGGCCAGGCTCGCGGAGGCCGCACAGGATCACCCGTCGGTCGCCATCCGGCAGGCGGCGCTGCGGGACGCGTCCGCCCGCGACCGCGAGCTCGCGGCCGCGCTGGACGAGCTCGCCAGGGCCATCGCCGCCCAGGGCAGGGCGCGGGAGCAGGCGGAGCGGGAAGCGGTCGGCCGTGGCTTCGGCTCACTCGCCGGCGCCCAGGCGGCCGCGCTGGACCCCGCCGGGCTGGCGGATCTGGAGGCGGAGGTGTCCGCCTGGGCGGCCGCCCTGGCCAGCCTGACCGATGCGACCCAGGCCGCCGACCTGGCGGGCCTCGACCCGGCTGCCGCGGACGATGTGCAGCAGGCGGCCCGGGACGCCGCCGCGGAACTGACCCTGGCCGGGGCGGCGGAAGCCGCCGCCCAGAAGGCCAGCGACCGGGCCCGGCAGCGGGCGGACCGGTTCGGGCGGCGGCAGGAAGAGGTGCACCGGGCGGAGGAGGAGCACGACCGGCTGGCCGAGCGGACCGAGGCGGTCATCCGGCTGGCGGCCCTGGCCAAGGGCACCGACGGGCAGCGGCGGGTGGCGCTCACCACCTACGTGCTGCGGCACTGGTTCAGCCAGGTGGTGGCAGCCGCCAACGTGCGGCTCGCGGCCATGTCCGCCGGCCGGTACGAGCTGGTGCGGACAGACGAGGCGGAAGGCAGGCGCACCCGCAGCGGCCTGACCCTGTCGGTCATCGACCGGCACACCGGCGAGGAGCGCGGCCCGGCCTCCCTGTCCGGCGGCGAAAGCTTCTACACCTCGCTCGCCCTGGCCCTCGGCCTCGCCGACGTGGTCAAGGCGGAGGCCGGGGGAGTGGACCTGGACACCCTGTTCATCGACGAGGGCTTCGGCTCCCTCGACGCGGACACCCTCGACCAGGTGATGGCGGTCATCGACGAGCTGCGCGACCGCGGCCGGGTGGTCGGCATCGTCAGCCATGTGGCCGAGCTCAAGGACCGGGTCCCCGAGCGGCTGGAAGTCCGCCGCCTCCCCGACGGCTCCTCGACGGTCCGGGTGGTCGCCTGACCGTGGCGGCGCGCTGGCCGGGACACGGGACCGGCCGCCGGTGTCAGTCGTCGATGTCCTCGAAGTCCTGCGGGGTGATGATGCGCAGGGCCTCGCCGGCCACGTCGAAGTCGCCGGGCAGGTTGGCGGCGACCTCGCCGTCCAGGGAGACGTCCAGGGGCTGTTCGGTGTGCACGTGCAGGCTGGTGACGTGCAGGGCACGGATGCCCGCGACCGGCCGGCGGATCCGCAGCAGCAGGAACAGCACGGCAAGCAGCATGCGGCGGGCCGGGATGTCCCCGATGGCGAGCACGTCCAGCAGGCGGTCGTCCGGGCTGGAGCCGGGCACGCTGAGGCCGAGCGCACCGCCGAAGACCGGAGCGTTGATCACCGACAGCTGCGTGAGCGTGAGCTTCTCGGCCTGCCCGCCGTGGTGCAGCTCGCAGTCGAACGTGGAGCGCTCGCGGAAGGCGCTGGCGGCCGCGGCCAGGTAGGTGAAGCGCCCGAGCCGGGCGCGCATCGAAGCGCGGGTGGCGAGCCGGGCGAAGCTGACGTTCATCCCCACGGTGGCCGCGTGCGCGAAATGCCGGGCGGGCTGGCCGGGCACCTGCAGCCGGCCGAGATCGACGGTGGAGATCTTGCCGCTGGCCAGCAGCGCGGCGGCCCGCTGCGGGCTGGCCGGGATCCCCAGCGAGCGGGCGAAGTCGTTGGAGGTGCCGAGCGGCAGGATGCCGAGCACGGCGGCGCTGTTGGCCAGCCGGTCGGCGACCCCGCCCACCGTGCCGTCACCGCCGGCCGCGACCACCAGCCGCGCCTCGCCGTCACCGGTCAGCGCCGGCAGTTCGTCAAGGCGCCGGATGTCCAGTTGCGCGGTGACCCGGATGCCGTGGCTCTGCATGGCGGCGCGGGCGGCGTCCAAGCCGCGGCTTCCCCCGGCGTCAGGGCTGGTGACGAGCACGGCCTCCGGGGGCAGGCAGGCGCGGGCCGGCGGCGCCTGCGGTGCCACCGGCCTGGCCGCGGCGAGCTTGCGGGCGAGCACGGCGGCGGCAGCGGCACCGATCGCCCCGCCGAGCAGCACGCCAGCCCGCAGAGTGCGCCGAGCGGCGGATGTCATGAACCCCCCAGGTGCTCATCCGGGATATTTCGCACCGGCCCGGTCATGGACGCTATCGCGGGCGGGCGGCCGTGCGCGCGCCGACCGCAGCATCCCCCAGCACGCTGTGAGCGGCCGCCGGCAACGGTGCTCATGGCTGCCGCTGGCCCACCCGGATCAGTCCTCGCGGTCTGGCAGCCGGCCCGCAGCGCCGGGTGTGTCCCCGGCGGGCAGGCCGGCGAGGCGGCACAGCGCGGCGAACCCGTCTGCGGTCCCCGGCCAGTGGCGCCGCAGCGCGGCGATCCCGGCCCGCCGCACGACCCAGCGCAGCACGACGGCCACGATGACGGCGTCGTCCGCATAGCCCACGACCGGGACGAAATCGGGGATCAGATCGAACGGGAGCGCCAGGTAGCCGAGCAGCAGCGCCAGCCCGGCCCGCACGCTGCGCGGCAGGGCGGGGTCAGCGGCCAGCCGGGGCAGCAGCCGCAGCAGGTCCGGCAGCAGCCGCACAGCCTCCCGCCACGCGCCGTCCCGCGGCCGGGCGATGACCAGCGCCACGATCAGCGCCAGCCAGGTCACCAGCAGGCCTGCTGCGATGCCGAGCAGCAGGTCCAGCCACCACGATCCCCACACACCGGACTTCCTAGCATGCGCCGGGGCCGGCGCCCGGCAGGGGGCGCTGGCTGCCAGCCGGGAACGGCGAGGCCGGCCGCTGGCGGCAGGCGGGCCGGCCGGATGGCGGTCACCCGCAGGCGGCGGTCAGGCCGTCCCCGATCGTGAAGGTGTCCGCGAGCGGCAGCGGCCCCGCGGGCCACCCCTGCGCCGGCCGCGCCGTCCCCTTGGCGCCGGGGCAGGTGATCGCCTACGGTCGGCCTGTGAGAGTGCCGGGCGGGCTGCTGGCGCCGCACGCCGCCGCCGCTCAGCCGGGGACCCGGCCGCTGGACCCGCTGGCCTACACCCTGACCGTGCTGGCGTGCGCCGCCGTGGCCGCGCGGCGGGTGATCCCGCTGCCGGTGCTGGCGGTGGTGATCGGCGCGCTGGTGGTCTTCGCCGTGCGCGACTACCCCGGCGGCCCGCTGCTGATCGCGGTCATGGTGGCGCTGTACTCGGCGGGGACCGCGGTGGAGCGGCCCACCGCGCTGGTGCTCGGCGCCGGTGTGACCATCGTGGTGGCCGCCCGGGCCTGGCTGACAACCGCGGAGGGCGGCCGGGTTTCCGCATACACCTGGGCGGCGCCGGGCTGGGCGCTCGCGTCGCTGGCGTGGGGGGCGGCAGTGCGCTCGCGGCGGCAGCTGCTGGAGCCGAGCCGGCTGCGGGCCGAGCTCGCCGAGCAGACCCGGGAGGCGGAGGCGCGGCGCCGGGCCGATCAGGAGCGGCTGCGGATCGCCCGCGACCTGCACGACGTGATCGGCCACAGCTTCGCCGCGGTCAACGTGCAGGCCAGGATGGCCGCCGCGGTACTGGACAGCGACCGGGACCGGGCCCGCCACGCGCTGACGGCGATCGAGACGATCAGCCGCACCGCGCTGACCGAGATCCGCCAGGCCCTGGGCCAGCTGCGCGCCAGCGGCCAGCCCGGCGGCGCGGTGCCAGCGGGCACGCTGGCCACCCAGGTCGCCGTCGTGCTCGAGCCGCTGCGGCAGGCCGGCATCCGGGTCGACGCGCAGGTGGAGCTGGGGGAGGCGCCGCTGCCCGGGGCCGCCGCCGAGGCGGTGTACCGGGTGGTGCAGGAATCGCTCACCAACGTGCTGCGGCACTCCCAGCCAGCCGCGGTGCGGCTGGCCGTGGCCCGCGACGGCGAGGCGGTGACGGTGGAGGTCGTGAACGACGGCACGCGGCCAGCCGCTGACCCGGCCGTCAGCGGCGGTGGCCCTGGCGGTCACGGGATCGCCGGGATGACCGAACGGGTCGCCGCCCTGGGCGGCGTGCTGACGGCGGCCCCGGCGGGGGATGGTTTCCGGGTGACCGCCCGGGTGCCTGCCCGGGCGGGTGACCCGTGATCAGGGTGCTGCTCGCCGACGACCAGCAGCTGGTGCGGACCGGGTTCCGGGTGCTGCTGGAAGCCTCCGGCGAGGTTGAGGTCGCTGGTGAGGCCGCCAACGGCGCCGAGGCCGCGGCGCTGGCCGCCGAGCTGCGGCCGCAGGTCGTGCTGATGGACATCCGGATGCCCGGCACCGGCGGGCTCACCGCTACCCGGGCGATCACCTCCGACCCGGCGCTGGCGGGAGTGCGGATCATCATCCTGACCACCTACGACGAGGACGAGCAGATCTTCGCGGCCCTGCGCATGGGCGCCAGCGGCTACCTGGTCAAAGACGCCAGCACCGATGAGCTGCTGCACGCGATCAGGGTGGTCGCCGCCGGGGAGGCGCTGCTGGCCCGGCCGTGACCCGGCGGCTGATCGAAGCGTTCGCGGCCGGCCCGCAGCCCGCCGCCCCCGACCCGGCGGCGCTGCGCATGCTGTCCGAGCGGGAGCGGGAGGTGCTGGCCCTGGTCGCGGCCGGGCTGTCCAACGAGGAGATCGCCGCCCGGCTGGTGATCAGCCCGCTGACCGCCCGCACCCATGTCAGCCGGATCCTGACCAAGACCGGCGCCCGCGATCGTGCCCAGCTGGTCGTCCTGGCCTACGAGTCACGTCTCGTGCAGCCCGGCGGCGCCGGCCGGTAACCGGGCACCCTGCCCGCCGCCGCGGCTCACCGCCGGCCGGCACTGCTGTGCCGGTACTCACCCGTACTGCCAGTGACGTATCCGCAGGATGCGATCCCCGCACGACGCGCACGACAGGCCCGCTCCGCGAGGCTGGGCCGCATCAGCAGCACCGCGCCTCCCGCCCCGGCGGGCCGCCCGGAAGGGGATCCACGATGACAGCAGCGACAGCGCACACGTCCGGCCGGCAGGCACCCTGGTGGCGGACCGCGGCCTGGGCCGGCCAGCTGCTGCTCGGTGCCTTCAACTTGTTCGCGGTGGCGTCCGACCTGGCCGCCGACGCGGGCACCGGCCTGCCCGGCGACCACGCGGGCACCTTCACCAGCGTCGCCGGGACCGGCTGGGCGTCGTTCAGGGCGGCCCAGCCCGGCGCCGCCCACTACATCACGCTGCTGGAGCGCGGCTACGCCCTGCACGAGCTGGTCTTCGCGGTGCTGTTCCTGGTGATCGTGGCGATCCCGCTGCGTGCCCGGCAGTGGTGGGCCTGGTGGGCCTGCTGGAGCGTGCTGATCGGCTACCTCGGCTACACCCTCAGCTTCGGCCTCCACGACCCGGCGATCCTGGCCCGCAGCCTGATCGGCGTCATCGCCCTGCCGGTCCTCCTGCTCGCCCAGCTGCCGTCCCTCGCCCGGGACGCCCGCGGGCGCGAGTCATGACCTCAGCCGGGGAACGCGAGGTCGTGCACCGCCCTGGCTACCGCCGTCACTCGTGCCGCCCCCGGCGCCGGCGCCCTCGCCAGGCTGATGGCGGTCGCTGCCGCCCCCGACGACGCCGGCCTTTGAGCGGCTGCTCAAGAAGGGATAAGCTGAACTTGAGCGAGTGCTCAACTCGGCCTGGAGGAGCCATGCGGAAGCCGGGCAAGGGGATGCTGGCGGCCGCCGCCCGTGGCGCCGCGTTCTTCGCGGGCACCGGGGCGGTGCTGGGCGGAGCCGCCGGGACGGTCGCGTGGCCGGTGGTC
Organism: Gemmatimonadota bacterium; assembly: GCA_050257395.1. Classification (GTDB taxonomy): domain Bacteria; phylum Actinomycetota; class Actinomycetes; order Streptosporangiales; family Streptosporangiaceae; genus JAIRTY01. The sequence continues at coordinate 50,545 of JBLMWU010000079.1, forward strand.
GGCACGTCATTCGGTGCCGTCGGAGGGGCGGCGGCCGGCGCGCTGACTGGCGTCCTGGCGGGCCTCGCCCTGGCCGTCACCGTCAGCGGCGCTGCCCGGACATGGCCCACCCGGGTCGTGCCGGCGTTCGTGGCGCTGGCCGCCGAGCTCGCGGGCGTGCGCTTGTGCCGCGGGGGGATAGGGGTGCCGGGGCCGGCAGGGGCCGTGCTGATGGTCCTCGGGGTGGTGGCCGCGGCTGCCGCAGGACCGCTGATCGCCCACGGCGTCAGGCCTGCCGCGGCCACCGCGGGCCCTGCCCCTCCCGCCCTGACCCTGGTACGTGTCAGCTGGCTGATGGTGGCCGGGGGCGCGGGCGCCGGCGCCTGCGCCGGCGCGCTCACCGGCCTCATCGTCGGCGTGGTCGCGTATCTGCCGACCGCGCCGTTCGCCGCCGTGGAAGGCGCCGTCTTCGGCTCGGTGACCGGCGCTTCGCTGGCCTGCCTGGTGGCCGGCCTGACCGTCCTGCCGAGGATGCGGGCCCGGCGGTGAGCGATACCCGCGCCAGGCTGCTGCGGGCGGCCGCGGACGTGGTCCGCCAGCAGGGCGCCGCGGCCGCGTCCGCGCGGACGATCGCCGCTGAGGCACGGGTCAACCAGGCGCTGATCTTCTACCACTTCGGCACCGTGAGCGAACTGCTGGAAGCCGCCTGCCGGCAGGCCGCCGACGAGGCCGCTGACTTCTACCGGGACCGGCTGGCCCGGGTAACGACCCTCCCGGAACTGCTTGAGCTGGGCCGGGAACTGCACGAGCGCGAGCGGGCCGCCGGCAACGTGGCGATGATGGCGCAGCTCATGTCCGGGGGGATGCGCGACCCTGTGCTCGCGCGGGCGGCCAGCTATGCGATGTCGCGCTGGGCGGCCGACATCGAGACGGTCGTCACGCGGGTGCTGTCCGGAAGCCCGCTGGGCGAGCTCGCCGACATGGGCGGCCTTGCCCGCGCTATCAGCGCTTCGTTCATCGGCATCGAGCTCTACGACGGCGTCGACCCGGCCGGTGCGGCGCAGGCCCTGGCGGCGCTGGAGCGGCTGGGTGTCCTGGCCGAGGTGGCCGCCACCCTGGGCCCGGCCGCGCGGCGGGCGCTGCGGTCGAAGCTGAAGGCGTCCAGCGCCCCGAAACCCCGCCCGCGCCGGGCCGGGACGGCTGGCGGACGGTGACCGCTGCCAGCTGGCGCCCGCCCTGCGGATGGCCAGCCGCGGGCCGCCATCACCCGGGCGGCGCGCCGGGCATGGTACCGATGACGACGGTGGCAGGCAGGCCGCCATCGGATGCCACCTGCGGCGTCAGGCCGTGGCTGGCCATGATGCCGGCGGCCCCGGCGGCCTGCCGGTCGCTGGTCTCGGTCAGCAGGTGGCCGCCCGGCGCCAGCCAGCGCGGCGCGCCAGCGGCCACCCGCCGCAGGACATCGAGGCCGTCCGGGCCGCCGTCCAGCGCGGCCAGCGGCTCGTGCGCACTGGCCTCCGCGGGCAGGAACGCGACCTCGCGGGTGGGCACGTAGGGGACGTTGGCGAGCAGCAGGCCCACCCGGCCGTGCAGCGCCGCGGGCAGCGGCCCGAACAGATCGCCTTCGTACACGCGGCCGCCGGCCGGGATGACGTTGCGGCGGGCGCACCGCACCGCCGCCGGGTCGATGTCGGCGGCGTGCAGGTCCGCCCCGGGCAGGGCAGCGGCGACCGCCACCCCGAGCGCGCCCGAGCCGCAGCACAGGTCGAGCACCACCGGCCCGGCGGAGCCGCTGCCCGCACCGGCGAGGGCGATGGCCTGGCGGGCCAGGAACTCCGTGCGCCGGCGCGGCACGAACACCCCCGGCCCGACCGCGATCCGCAGGCCGCAGAACCCGGCCCAGCCGACGACCTGCTCCAGCGGCAGGCCCGCCGCCCGCCGGCCGGCCATGTCAGCCAGATCGGCGGGGGAACTGGCGGATGAGATGAGCAGGTCGGCTTCGTCTTCGGCGAACACGCAGCCCGCGGCCCGCAGCCGGGCGACGATGGCGGAGCGGTCATGAGATGACACAGAAACAGAGATGGCGGGCGCCTTTCCCGATGGAGGCGCTCCCCGGCTCACCTGCGCGCGGCACGGTACCGGCAGGAGAGCGCCCGGCCTGAACAGGCAGAAATGGGTCTCACCTCCCGGTCATGGCGGCTGGTGCTGGCGACGGCCACAATACCGGAGCCGGCTGTGGCCTGCCAGCCGCAGCCTGCGGGCCGGTGCCGCTGCCGTTGCTGCCGCCGCGGGGCCGGGTCGCTGACTGTCCCCGCCTGCCGCCCCAGCTGCCGCCGCGGGGCCGGTCGTGGCCGCGGCTAGGGTGGGCGGGTGGTTCCGGACCCCGACCCACGGCAGGACCTGCGGGCGGACTGCGGCCGCTGCGCCGCCCTGTGCTGCGTCGCCCCGGCGTTCACGGCGTCGGCCGACTTCGCGATCGGCAAGCCGGCGGGCCGGCCGTGCCCGCACCTGCTCGGGGACTTCCGCTGCGGCATCCACGCGGACCTGCGCGGCCAGGGCTTCCCCGGCTGCGCCGTGTTCGACTGTTTCGGCGCGGGCCAGCAGGTGACCCAGGTGACCTTCGGCGGCCGGGACTGGCGGCAGGACCCGGGCACCGCGGCCCCGATGTTCGCGGTGTTCGGGGTGATGCGCCAGCTCCGGGAGCTGCAGTGGTACCTGGCCGAAGCGCTCACCCTGACCGCCGCCGCGGCGCTGCGGCCCGGGCTCACCGCCGCCTGGGACCGGACGGAGGCGCTCACCCGGGCCAGCGCCGCCGAACTCGCCGGCCTGGACGTCACCGCCTGGCGGCGGGAGGCGGGGGAGCTGCTGGCCAGCGTCAGCGACCTGGTGCGCGCGGGGGTCCCCGACCGCGCCCCCGACCGCAGGGGCGCCGACCTGATCGGGGCCAGGCTGCGGGACGCGGCCCTGCGCGGTGCCAGCCTCCGCGGCGCCTACCTCATCGGCGCCGACCTGCGGGGCGCCGACCTGCGGCACACGGACCTGCTCGGGGCCGACCTGCGCGCCGCCGACCTGCGCGGGGCCGACCTCACCGGCGCCATCTTCGTCACCCAGCCCCAGCTCGCTGCGGCCCGCGGCGGCACCGCGACCGCCCTGCCCGCCGGTCTGGCCAGGCCGCCGCACTGGCGGTAGGGGAGGCCACCGGGCGCGCCGCGGCCCAGCGTGTCAGCCACCGGCGCCCAGCGCCGCGGCGGCCCAGCGTGCCAGCCGCGGGGCGGGTAACGTCTGCGCGGGGAGAGTGCTGCGGCGAGCGGCGGCCCGGCTCAGCGAGGCAGCAGCCGGGCTGATCACCGCGGCCAGCTGCGCCGCCGTGGGATCGGCCATCGCCGCGCTGTGCAACCCGCCGATCGTCCGCCGGGTCGCGCTGGCGGCCCTGAGCACAGCCAGCGCCGTGATCGCGGCGCTGGTCGCCGGGATCTCACCGGCGAACGCGGCGATCCGGGCGGCTGCGGCCACCGGGCAGCCGCATTCCGGTACCTGGCTGCCCGGCGCGCCGCTGCTCGCCGCCCTGGCGCTGGCGGCCGCGTCATGGGCGCTGTCGGCGGCGCTCGCCGCCCGCCGGGGCCCCGCCCCGCCAGCGGGCGAAGGCTGACCCGGCAGGCCGCCGGCGCCGCGGCGCGGCAATGCCGATGCGCCTGGACTGTGCGACCATGGGAGCATGCGGACACGCGACGAGCGAATGATGCGCCCCCTCCCGGGGCTGCTCGGCGTGCGCTGACCCACACCACGTATCAGGCCCCTGTCTGCGGGGCCTGACGGCGTGCTGTCCTCCTCTCCCCGCGCGGCAGGGCCGGGAGAGGACACACCATGACCCGCTTCTACATCACCACCGCCATCCCCTACGTCAACGCGGAACCGCACCTCGGGCACGCGCTCGAACTGGTGCAGGCCGACGTGCTCGCCCGGCACCGGCGGCTGCGCGGCCAGCCGGTCCGGTTCCTCACCGGCACCGACGACAACGCGCTCAAGAACGTCACCGCCGCCCGGGCCGCCGGGGCCAGCGTGCGAGAGTTCGTCGACGCGAACGCGGGCCGCTTCGCCGCGCTGCGGGAGCCGCTGGCGCTGTCGTTCGACGACTTCATCCGCACCAGCGCCGACCCCCGCCACGCCGCGGGCGTGATCCGGCTGTGGCAGCGGTGCGCCGCCGCGGGCGACTTCTACCGCCGCCGCTACCAGGGCCTGTACTGCGCCGGCTGCGAGCAGTTCTACGAGCCGGCGGAACTGCCCGGCGGGGTCTGCCCCGAGCATGGGGTGGCGCCCGAGCCGGTGGCCGAGGAGAACTGGTTCTTCCGGCTGTCCCGCTACGCCGGCCGCCTGCTGGAGATCCTGCAGGCCGGCCAGGTCCGCATCGAGCCGGCCACCCGGCGCAACGAGGTGCTCGCGTTCGTGCGGGCCGGGCTGAGGGACTTCAGCGTGTCCCGCCCGGCTGCCCGGGCCGGCGGCTGGGGCATCCCGGTGCCGGGCGATGACGGCCAGGTCATCTACGTGTGGTGGGAGGCGCTCACCAACTACGTCACCGCCCTCGGCTACGGCACCGGCGACCCCGCCTACCGGGACTGGTGGGCAGGCTCCGCCGAGCGGGTCCATGTCATCGGCAAGGGCATCCTCCGGTTCCACGCGGTGTACTGGCTGGCGATCCTGCTGTCAGCGGGCCTGCCGCTGCCGACGGCCGTGTTCGTGCACGAGTACCTGACGGTGAACGGGGCGAAGCTGTCCAAGAGCGCTGGCAACGCGGTGAGCCCGGCCGCGCTGGCGGGCCGCTTCGGGACCGACGCGGTGCGCTGGTGGCTGCTGCGCGAAGCCGCCCGCACCACGGACACCGACTTCACCGTGGCGCGGCTCGTCAGCCGGGCCAACACCGACCTCGCCAACGGGCTCGGCAACCTGGTGAACCGCACGCTGACACTGGTGCGCCGCTACCGGGCCGGCCAGGTGGGCGCCCCGCCGGGCGGGCCGGTCAGCACCCTCGCCGCCGCCTGCCACGCGCTGCCCGGGCGCATCGACGCGGCCCTGGCCCGCTTCGATTTTCGTTCCGCTGCAGCAGCCCTGACCTCCGTGGTGGAGGAGGGCAACCGGTTCGCGGAGGCGGAGCGGCCATGGGCACTGGCACGCGCGCAGCGGGCGGGCGACGGCGCGGCCGGGCCGCGGCTGGACGCTGTCCTCGCCGAACTGGTCGCCGCCTGCCAGCTGCTGGCCCGGGAAGCAGAACCGTTCCTGCCCGGCGGCGCCGCCCGGCTGCGCGGCCAGCTGCTCTCGGGTGACAGCGCCGCACCGGCCGTGCCCGTCTTCCCGCGGATCGCGCTCACCGGCCCGTGAGATCCGGTCAGCTCCAGCCGACGGTGACCAGCCGCTGCCCCGCCTGCATGGCCCGCAGCGCGCCGGCCACGTAGCCGACGGTGTCCGCGGGCAGGCAGGCGAGGTCCGCCCACACCAGCTCGGTGCATTTCCCGGGCTCGGCAATGACCGGCCGCCCCGACCAGCCGGTCACCCGGAAGAAGAGGTCGATGTACTCGTCGTCGCCGGGGCGCTCGCGGTTGCGGTGCAGCACCGTGCCCAGCGTGCACTGATCACGCGCCACCGTGACAGCCAGCTCCTCACGCAGTTCCCGGCACAACCCCGCCACCGCGTCCTCGCCGCCGTCCAGGTGACCGGACGGCAACCCCAGCTGGCCGTCCCGGTACCCGGAGCCCGCGCGGCGTGCCAGCAGCACCCGTCCGCCGTCGATGAGGACGCCATACACCGCCACGCATGCCCGGAACCGGCCGGAGCTCATCGTTGTCCCCCCATCCACGCCGGTACGGTACGCGGCCCTGGCAGCACCGTGCCGCCCGGTCAGTAGCGGGCGCCCGCGGGCGCTGGCAGGGCGTCGAGCTCAGCCAGGGCGGCGGCGCTCAGCCCGAGGTCCGCCGCGCCGGCGTTGTCCAGCAGGTACCGGGGCGTCTTGGTGCCCGGGATGGGTACCACGTGGCGGCCCTGCGCCAGCACCCAGGCCAGCGCCACCTGCGCCGGAGTTCCCCCGGCCCGGCCGGCGAGCTCGCGGACCCGGTCCGCGATGGCCTGGTTGGCGCGCAGGGCGTCCGCCTGGAAGCGCGGCAGCCCGCGCCGGAAGTCGTCCTGCGGCAGGTCGCTGCCGGAGCCGAACCGCCCGGCCAGGAAACCCCGCCCCAGCGGCGCGAACGGCAGGAAGGCGATGCCGTGGCGCTGGCAGTACGGCAGCACCTCCGCCAGCGCGTCGCGGGTCCACAGCGACAGCTCGGACTGCACCGACGTCACCGGATGCACCGCCTGCGCCCGCTCGATCTCCGCCACGCTCACCTCGGACAGGCCCAGGTGCAGCGCCTTGCCCGCCGCTACCGCCCCGGCCATCGCGCCCCAGGTCTCCTCCAGCGGCACCCGTGGGTCCACCCGGTGCAGCTGGTAGAGGTCCACGTGATCGGTGCCGAGCCGGCGCAGGCTGCCGTCGATGGCGGCCCGCACGTGCTCAGGGCGGCCGTCCCGGGCAGCGCCCGGCGCGCTGGCACCCGGGTCGGCCGACTGGACGGAGTCGGCGGTGAGGCCGACCTTGGTGGCCAGCACCGCCGGCTCGCGCCAGCCGCCCGCCAGCGCCCGGCCCACCAGTTCCTCGTTGGTGTGGGGGCCGTACACGTCGGCGGTGTCGATCAGCGTCATGCCCAGGTCCAGCGCCTGCCGGATCACCGCGATGGAGGTGGCGTCATCCCGCGGCGTCTCCAGGTCGTAGGACGCCGTCATGCCCATGCAGCCCAGGCCGATCACACCCACCGCGGGCCCGCTGCTGCCCAGCGTCGTGGTCCGCATGCCCCCAGCCTCCCGGTCACTGGCGGGGCGCACAACAGCGCATCCGGACCTGTGCCCCGCAGGAACGCACGGCCGCCGCCAATCTGTAAGGGCGCGGCTGGCGGGCCAGCCGCGCCCTCGCGGCCCATGCTGCCCGGTCTCAGCTGGCTGGGTCAGGACCAGCGGTGGGCGGTGGCGCCCTGGACGGTGAAGGCGCTGGCGCCGGCTTTGCTCCACTTGAGGGTCAGGGTGAGGGCGGCGTCCGCGCTGGTGGGCAGGCCGGTGACTTCGGCCGTCGCGGGGAGTTCCAGGATCGTGACGCTGGTCGCGCCGGTGCCGTACTCGAAGTGCAGCATCGCGTAGCACGAGGTGGCCGACACGAAGTTGACCCAGCCTTCCATCCGCCAGGGCCGGTTCGCCCCGGCTGCCAGGGCCGGGGTGGCGGCGGACGACGTGAGCGCGGTGCCGCCGGGCCCGCCCCAGCGGACGGCCGGGGTCAGCGCCGGGCTGCTGCCGGCCGCGGTGAACACGCCGAACGCCAGCAGGTGGTAGAGGGTCCCAGCGGCCGCTTCCCGGCCAGGGACGGTCAGGCTGGCCACCGCCGTCTCCGCGGTGCTGGCGGACACCGTGAACGCGGCCGTCAGCGCGCCCGCCGGGCACATCATGCCGGTGCCGCCCACCCGGAGCGTGCCGGGGACCGTCATGTTCCCGGCGCCGTCGTTGACGATGGTGGTGGTGCCGGGCGCGAGGACCGGGGGAGTGACGTAGGCCCAGCCCACGACCGTCGCGCTGCAGCCCGCGTCCACCTGGAACGAGGCCGCCGCGCCGGCGGCCGGCCCGGCCTCCGTGCAGCTGACCAGGGTCACGGACCGGGCGCCGCCGGTGACCCGGAAAGACCGGTTGCTGGTGGCGGCGGCGTAGCAGCCGCTCAGCACCACGTCGCTGGCGCCGTCGATCTTCCAGGCGGTGCCGTCGTAGTCGCTGCTGTGGTTGACCGAGTCCTCGGCGCCGCAGGCGCTGAAGGTGAGGTTCCGCGAGCCCGGCCCGGCGTAGTAGCCGATGCCGTTCGAGTCGGCGGCACAGCCGCTGAAGTGCGAGTACACCAGCCCAATGTTGTACCCGATCTGGCCGTTGCCGTTGGCGTAGCAGCCGGTGAGCGTGCAGCTCGTGCCGCCACCGTACAGCGAGATGCCGAACGCCCCGTTCTGCTGCGCGATGACCCGGGTGAACGTGCTGGCGATCGGCAGTGAGATCGCCACGCCGGAGTCCCCGAACTGCCAGACGAGGACGTTCTCCATCGTGATGGCTTCGCAGTTGGGGTTGTCCTGGCGGGACAGGTAGATGCCAGGCCCGCTGGCCGAGTCCGTGCCGGGCCCCCGCAGCTGCAGGCCGCGCACGTCGAAGAAGGTGACGTCCACGCCGCGCAGCCCGGATGCTTCCGGGTTGGCCTGGTGCAGCACGGAGACCTGGTCGCCTTCGCCCTGGATGGACAGGTGCGGGTACACGGTCAGGGTTTCCGTTAACCGGTACGTGCCCTGCGGCACGAGCACCACGCCGCCGCCCGCGGCGCTGACCGCGTCCAGGGCCCCCTGCACCGCGGCCGTGTCGTCATGGATGCCGTCGCCAAACGCGCCGAAATCACGCACGTTCTGCACTGCCATGTGCGTCCCCCTGCCGGTAGCCGGCGGCCGCAGGGGCACCCGTCAGGTCAGGCGCTGGGCGAGTGGTTCCGCCGGTACTCTCGGGGGCCGGTGCCGTACCGCCGTTTGAATGACCTGGTGAAATGCGAGGTGTCGGTGAAGCCGACGCCGAACGCGATGTCCGTGATGCTGCGGCCGGCCTGGCCCGGGTCCGCCAGCAGTTGGGCGGCCTGGTCGAGCCGCTGCTCCTGGACCCAGCGGAACGGCGACGTCCCCTCCGCCTGGAAGATGCCCTGCAGGTAGCGCACTGACACCCCCAGCGCCGACGCTATTACCGCAGGTGAGAGGCCTGGTTCGGCGAGGTGGTTCATGATGTAGCGGCGTGCCCGCGCCAGCTGGCCGGGCAGCGGCGCACCCCGCCGCGCGGCGGGCCCGGTCCGCCCGGTCAGGGCCGTGCCCAGCAGGTCCAGCACGTGCCCGCCGATCCGGGGCACCGCCTCCGGCGGCAGGCCGGCCGCGTGCGCGGTCAGCGCCCGCAGGAACGGGGCGAGCAGCGCGCCCGCGCCCCGGTCACCGTGCACGACGGTGGCGGTCGCGTCCTTCGCCAGCGGGCAGTGCGCCAGGAAGGTCTGCCGGGGGACCTTGACGACGATCAGCTCGAACGAACTCACGCCGCTGATCCGGCACGGCCGGGAACTGTCGTAGAGGGTGAAATCACCGGGCCGCAGCACCGCTTCCCGGCCGTCCTGAGCCAGTTCGAGGTGCCCGCGGACGGCCACGTTGACGAAGAAGTCGTCTTCCAGCGACCGGCGGATCGCCGCCGGGGTCCGCACCACCGAGTGCGGGTCCGCGCTGACCGTCGCCACCTGCACGCAGTCCAGGTCCTGGGCGCTGACCTCGCCCCGGAAACGGCCGCCGTGGCGCTCCGGCGGCTCCAGCTCCAGCTGCACGAACGTGGCGCACACGACGTCACGCCAGTAGTCGAGCTGGGATACATCGTCGACCGTGGCCGTGGAGTAGCTGAGGGTCATGGCGGCCAACTTCGCTGAGGGTCCGCACGCGGGCCCGGGGACCGCGCGGTGCGCTCAGCGTCAACTATCCGTGCGCTGACAGTCAAGCCCCCCGCCGCTGACGTGCTTACCCTTCGGTTCGTGCGCTCATGAAGGCCCGTCCGCTGGGCGGACCTGCGGAAGCAGGAAGGAACAGGCATGGCTTCAGCGGAAGAAGTGACCAAGGGCTACCTCGCCATCGAAGCGCAGGTCGACAAGATGCGGGACAAGTACGCCATGCAGGAGGGGTACATCGCGGACGAGAGCTCCCCGTGGGTTCCGTTCGTTCCCAATGTGTTCATCAAGCACCTGACCTTCGACGTCCGCAGCAGCAGCGCGGCCAACGTGCTGTGGGTGCAGGCCGGCGGCGAGCTGGGCCGGCACCGGCACCGCGGCCCGGTGTCCGGCTACGTGCTCGAGGGCAGCTGGCGCTACCTCGAGTACAACTGGGTGGGCAAGGCGGGCGACTTCGTGCGGGAGAGCCCGGGCCGCACCCACACCCTCTACTCCGAGCACGGCATGAAGACGTTCTTCTGGCTCAACGGGCCGCTGGAGTTCCTCGACGAAGAGGAGCGGGTGACCGAGACGGTCGACGTGTTCTGGTTCATCAACCACTACGAGTCGTACTGCCAGAAGGAAGGCATCCCGATCAACGAGCGGCTCTACCTCTGACGGTTCCGGGCCCCGGCGCGTGACCGGCGGCCGGCTCCGGCCGGCCGCCGGCGGGCCGATGGAGGGAAGGTCGCGATGGCAGTGGACCCCGCAGCGCCGCCGGGCAGCCGGGAAGCGCTGGCACGCGAAGCGCTGGACGGGCTCATCGGCGTCCAGGGCCGCCGGGTCCTGGTGACCGGCGCCGCCAGCGGGCTCGGCCTGGCCATCGCCCGGGCGCTGGTGGCGTGCGGGGCCAGGGTGATGCTGTGCGACGTGGATGCCGGCGGGCTGGACAGCGCCCTGCAGTCGCTCGACGGGCTGGCCGGCCGGGCCTGGGCCACGGTCGCGGACGTCACCTCGCCGCCGCAGCTCAAGGTCGCGGTCGCGGAGATGCTGCGGTTGTGGGACGGGGTCGACGTCGCGTTCGCCAACGCGGGTATCTCGATGAGCCCGGGCTTCGGCGTGCCCGCCGGGGAACTGCGCGGCCTGGACTGGGACCGCTGGCAGAAGGTGCTGGACGTCAACCTCAAAGGGGTGCTCGGCACCATCCAGGCGGTGGCCGAGCCGATGAAACGCCAGCACGAGGGCAGCATCGTCGCCACCGCGTCCACCGCCGGGCTGCGCGCCGACCCGCTGGTCGGCTACTCGTACGTGGCGTCCAAGGCGGCGATCGTCAACGTGGTCCGGCAGGCCGCGCTGGAGCTGTCCCCGTTCGGGGTCCGGGTGAACGCCATCGCGCCGGGGCCGTTCCACAGCACCAATATCGGCGGGGCCGCGGCCGAGCTGGGCGGGCCGGACCTGACCAACGCGTGGGGCAAGACCGTCCCGCTGGGCGGCCGGATGGGCGACCCGTCCGAGCTGACCGGGATCGCGCTGCTGCTGGCGTCCCGCGCGTCCAGCTTCATGACCGGCGCGGTGTACCCGGTGGACGGCGGCACCCTGATCGCCTACCCGCTGTGACCTGGCTGCCCGCCCCGGCCGGGGCCAGGCCCGCCGCACCCCCGAAGGAGGCGCCGTGCGCGCGCTGCTGACCAGCAAGCCCGGCCAGATCGACGTGATCTCGCACCCCGAGCCGGTGCTGTCCGCGCCGGACGAGGTGATCCTGCGGATCGAGCGGGTCGGCCTGTGCGGCTCGGACCAGCACCACTTCCAGGGCGATCTCGGCGCCGCCGGCGAGCTCTACCCGCGGATCCCCGGGCACGAGATCAGCGCGGTCGTCGAGCAGGCCGGGGAGGCGGCCGGGCTGGCGCCGGGCCAGCGGGTCGCGGTGGACCCGGTGTTCGCCTGCGGCACCTGCTACCCGTGCCGCACCGGCCGGCCCAACGTGTGTGCGAACCTGGCGGTGCTGGGCATCCACCGCGACGGCGCGCTCGCCGACCTGATGGCCATCCCCGCGGCAAACGTGGTCCCGGTGCCGGCGGACGTGCCGCCCGAAGCGGTCGCGTTCATGGAGCCGGCCGCGGTGTCGGTGCACGCGGTACGGCGCGGGCGGGTCGCCGCCGGGGAGCACGTGGTGATCTTCGGGGCCGGGCCGATCGGGCAGGCCGCCTGCCTGGCCGCGGCCGCCGGCGGCGCGTCGGTCATGGTGGTCGACCCGGTCGCCGCCCGCTGCGACGCGGCCGCCCGCACCGGCGCGGCCGCCGTGTACCGCGGCACCTCGGCGGACGCGGCCGCCGAGATCCGTGACTGGTGCGGGGGAGAGGCCCCCGAGGTGGTGATGGACACCACCGGGCACGCGGGCGCGTTCAGCGACGCGCTCGGCGCGGTGGTGCACGGCGGGCGGGTGGTCGCGGTCGGCCTGACCGACCGGCCGGTCTCCTACTCCTACGGCATCCTCGCCCACCGGGAGCTGGACGTCATCGGCGTGAGCTGCTGCACCGCCGATGACTTCCAGCGGGCCGCGGACCTGGTCGCCGGGGCGGTGGACCGGGTGATGCCGCTCATCACCGACCTGATCCGGCTGGACGAGGTCGCGGACGCGCTGCCGCGGATCGGCAGCCCCGGCGTCATGAAGATCGCGGTGGACCTGAGCGCCGGGTAGCTCAGCGCGGCGCGCAGCCCCCGGCCCGGCCTGATCTCAGGCCTGCGGCGGCACCCCGAACGCGGCCAGCAAGGTGGCGAGGTAGCCCTCGCGGTCGGCGGGGGCGGCGCCGGCCCGGCGCAGCGCCGCGGTGCCGAGGTAGGCGGCGTACAGCGCGCTCGCGTGGTGCCGGGCCTGCCCGGGCGGGTGGCCCAGCTCCGCGAAGGCGGCCTCGATGACCGCCAGCCGCCGCCGGGTGACCCGTTCCACCACCGGCCGGATGACGGGGTCGTCTGCTTCGGTCAGCAGCGTCAGCGCCAGGTCCGCGGTTCCGGTGGCCGCGAACGCGGTGCCGGCCAGCTGCCGGAGCCGTGCGGCGGGGTCGGCGATGGCCGACAGCCCGGGGATGACCGCTTCGGTCTGCCGCTGCTCCCAGCGCAGCAGGGCCGCTTCCAGCAGCGCCTGCCGGTTCGCGAACAGCCAGTAGAAGCTCGACTTGGCGGCGCCGAGCCGGGCGGCCACCGGTTCCACGGCCACCGCCGCCGGGCCGCCCTCCGCCAGCGCCGCCAGCGCGGCGGCCGCCCAGTCGTCCCGGGTGAAACGCGCCGTGCGCGGCATCGGGCACCCCCTGAGCCAGGTTCTGTACGGTGGCGTACACTATCATTCTGAACGGCACCGTACAGAATTGGCGGCAACGATGGACCTGCTCATCGACCAGCTGCTGCCCGGCAGCGACTTCCGGACCCGCTACACCCGGCGGATCGCCGCGCCGCCCGCGCGGGTGTGGGCGGCCCTGCACGCGGTCACCTACGGCGAGCTCCCGCTGACCTGGCTGCTCATGGCCGCACGGACAGCGGGCCGGTCCCGGCTGAGCGGCCCGGTCACGCAGTCCGGGCTGCTGCGGGTGCTGGCCCAGCGGGAGGGGCGGGAGGTCGTCGTGGGCGCGGTGGCCAGGTTCTGGCGGCCGCGGCCGGTGCCCGGCCCGGCGGCCACCCGGACCGCGGAGGGTTTCGCTGGCTTCGCCGAACCCGGCTGGGCCAAGGGCGCCATGAGCTTCCAGCTGTCCCCGCTGCCGGGCGGGCAGACCCTGCTGGCCGCCGAGACCCGGGTGCACGCCACCGACCCCGCCGCCCGGCGTGCCTTCGCCCCGTACTGGCTGCTGATCAGGGCGGGCGGCGCCGGCTTCATCCGCCTGGAGATGCTCCGCGCCGTCGCCCGCCGCGCCGAACGCGGCGGATGACACGCGGCCCGGCTGACCGGCTGTCAGCGGGGCCGCAGAGCTACTCCCCGGCCGGCGTAGAAAGACGCGAACACCTCACCGGGCAGGACCGCACAACGGGCGGCGGCGGTGTGGCCGGACGGGTTGCGGAAGTGCAGCCCGCGCGAGTCGTGGCCGATGACGAGCACGAGGTGGCCGCCCCGGCCCGGGGCCGGGCGGCCGGGGCGGCGGATCTCCGGGTGCACGGACGCCATCACCAGGCGGCCGCGGTCCAGCTCGGCGCGCAGCCCGGCCAGGGGCAGCTCCCGGTGGACGGCAGCGGCCAGGCCGTGCTCCGCCCGCGCGTAGGCGGCGAACGGGGCGTAGATCAGCCCGTGGACGCGGCCGTCCGGCTGGCGGACGTACCCGCCGTGGCCAGCGCAGCCGTAGAACAGGTCCAGCAGCGGCGGGGTCCGGCCGTCCCGGTGGTGCAGCACCATCTGCAGGCACGCCATCCCGCAGGCGTGACGGCACCAGTAGGCGTACTCGGCCGGGCTGGCCGCGCCGGAGCGGTGCCACAGCGGGTCGTCCGCCGGGTCAGCGCCGCGGTAGGCGATGGCCGCGATGGCGCCGGGCGACTGGTACTGGGTGTAGACGGGCACCGGGTCGTGCACGGTGCCGGACCGGGCAGCGTTCTGGCAGGCCGGGCAGGACTGGCCGGGGCTGGCGTCCCGGCGGGCGCGCGGCACGGCGGTCCGGCCGGCGGCGGCGGGTGGCATACGGCGACCTTACGGGGCGCCGCGGATGGCCTGGCCCGGCCACGCCGCAGCGGCAGCCGGCGCAGACGCGGGCCGGCCGGGAGCGCGGAGCGCTCCCGGCCGGCCTGTGCTCAGCCCCCCGGCGGCTTACTTGAACGCGTCCCGCGCGCTCTTGCCGGCGTCCTTCACCTGCTCGCCGACCTGCCGGGCGGCGCCGCCTACCCGCTCGCTCTGGCCCTTCGCCTCCAGGTATGGGTCACCGGTGGCGCGGCCGAGATCCTGCTTGCTGCGCCCCTTGCCCATCTGGAACTTGTTTCGCAGCTTGTCCATGAAGCCCATGTAAGGGACCTCCTTCCCGAACCCCAGTCCACTGCCCGCGGATCGGCGGGCTATGCATGGCGGCGAAAGGGCATTCCGGTGCGAACGTCGCAGAGCGGGCAAGGCTGGCTGCCCGGCCCCGCCATCGCTCTGCGCGGCGGCGGGGTGCGGGCACGATAGGCATAGCCGCACGGATCCCGGGCCGCCGCCGGGGTTATCGCCCTGTCACCTCTCAGCCCGCGGTGTCCCGGGCGGGCATGGCCTCGTTCGGCCCGACCAGCTTGAACCGGGCGCCCAGCGGGTCCGCCACGCCGGCCAGCCGGCCGTACGGGGTGTCCTCGGCGGGCTGCTCCACCGTGCCGCCGAGGCCGGTGAGCCGGGTCAGCGCGGTGTCGGTGTCGTCGACCGCGAAGTACACCGTCCAGTAGGCGGGCACGCCCTCGGGGAGGAACCCGGACGCGTCCATGATCCCGGCTACCTGCTCCTCACCCTGCCGCAGGATGGTGTAGCGGAATTCCGGGGTGTCGCCGGCCACCTCGGTGCCCAGCTGGAACACGTCGCGGTAGAAGGCGACGGCGGCCTGGTAGTCGCGGGTGAGCAGCTCGAACCAGCCGGGGCTGCCGTCCTCGGCGTAGACGGTGAACCCGCGGTGAGTGCCGGGCTGCCACGCCCCGATCGCCGCACCCCCTGGATCCGCCACCACGGCCATGGTGCCCAGGTCGCTGACGGCCATGGGCGGCACCAGCACCTGGCCGCCACGCTCGGCCGCGGCGGTGACGGTCTTGTCCGCGTCCGGGCTGGCCAGGTAGACCGCCCAGGCGTCGGACGGGCCCATGCCGGGCTGGCTCGCCATGCCGCCGGCGATCCGGGAGCCGTTCCTGGTGAAGTTGAAGTACCCGCCGAACTCCTCGTTCGGCTCTTCCGCGGCCCACCCGAACATGGCGGTGTAGAACTCGCGGCTGCGGGCTGGGTCGGAGGTCACCAGCTCTATCCAGCAGGGCGCTCCGATGGGTGCGGATTCTCGTGTCGGCATGGTGACTCCCTCGTGGCTGCTGCAGAACCTGTCACCAGGGTCGACGTCCTCCCGCCCGCCGACTCATCGGCGCCGCGAGCCTGGGCCGGTCAGGCTTGCCGGGCCGGGCGGGCACGGCGGGCGGCGCGGATGACCTGCCCGCCCGCGAGGGCCAGCGCGCCGGTGGCGGCCGGCACCACGAGCGTGAGCAGGGCGAGCCGGGCCAGCCCGCTGCCGCCCACCACCCACCACAGCCAGGCCCGGAACCCGGCCGTGATCGGGACTGCGGCCGCGGCGGCCACCAGCGCGCGGGCCAGCGGGCCTGGCCCGGGCCGGGTCGCCGGCGGCGAGCACGCCGGGGGAGGACGCGGGCATGGTCACCGCCTCATGATCCCGCCTGCGGGCCGTCCGGGCATCCGCCGCAGGGCTGATCCCGCCGCACGCAGGCGTCTTACCACCAGCACGCAGGCAGATGCTTAATGTCACGTTTTCGAGGTAAAAGGAACGGCAATGGCGGGCGGCCATTTCCGAGGAGGTAGCAATGCGCATCGCGTCGGCTGTGCTGCTGTTGTGGCTCATCATCGGCGTCGTTGCGGCTGGGCAGCGCGGTTACTACCGCAGCAGCAGCACCAACTGCGCCAAGGCAGGGACCATCGCGGTCACGATCATCGCCGGGCCGCTGAACTATGTCGGCGTGAACCCGAAGACCCACTGCCTGATCCCGAGGCCGAGCAGCTAACCCGCAGCTGCTCGGCAGCGCTGACCCCGCGGCCCGCCCACTTGGGTCGCGGGGTCAGTGCTGCGCAACCTCGCGATGCCGCCCGGTGCCGCCGGCCGCGCGGGGCGGCTGCCGCCCGGAGGGCCGGCGGACCCGGGTCTCTCCCGGAGCGTCAGAGGAGAGGGCATCATCGCGGTATGGCACGGACCGGCGGCCCGCGGTGGGACAGCGAGACCCGCCGGCCGCTGCGGCACGTCCGCCAGCGCCCGGACGCCCGCATTGACCCGGGCCGCTGGCCCGCCACCGTCCCGGCGGTCGCGCAGATCCTCCGGGAGGGGCTGGCGATCCCGGGCGGGCTGACCGTGCTGGTCGGCGAGAACGGGTGCGGGAAGTCCACGGTGGTGGAGATGATCGCGGAGGCCTGCGGCCTCAACCCGCAGGGCGGGTCGTCCATCGCCCAGTTCCGCACCAGGGACAGCGAGCCGGGGATCGGCCGGCAGCTCATCGCAGACCGCGGCCCGGACCGGCCGCGGTGGTCGTACTTCCTGCGCGCGGACACCATGCACGGGCTGTACAGCTACCTGGAGGACAACCCCGGCCGGGTCCGGGAACGCTTCCACGAGCTGAGCCACGGGGAGGGCTTCCTGGCCGTGCTGGGCAGCCGGGTGAAGGAGCCCGGCTTCTACCTCATGGACGAGCCGGACGCGCCGCTGTCCTTCACCGCCTCCCTCAGCCTGGTCTCGCTCCTGCACGACCTGGCCGTGACCGGGTCGCAGGCAATCGTCGCGACGCATTCACCGATGGTGGCCGCCGTGCCCGGGGCGACCATCCTGGAACTGGGGGAGTGGGGAATCCGCCGCTCCACCTGGGCGGACCTGGACCTGGTGATGGCCTGGCGCCGGTTCCTCACCGAGCCTGGCTCCTACTTCCGCTACCTGCTGGACGACGGGCCCTGAGGTCAGACCAGCATGCCCCAGCCGTACACCAGCGCGGCCATGGTGCCGGCCAGCCACACCAGGAACCACAGCGCCCGCGGCAGATGGGTCAGGTCCCGCAGTATCCAGGCATCCCCGGCGCCGATGTTGCGCCCGAGGACGTTGCGGACTCCAGACAACAGCAACAGCCAGGCGAGGCCGTACGCCGTCACCGTCTCGGCTCCGGCGAGCCGGCTGCGGGCCACGGACAGCAGCAGGTACCCGGTACCGATCACCAGCACCACGCCGAACGTGTTGCGCACCGAGAACACCAGGATGACAAGCAGCACGATGGCGATCCACAGCACGAGGACGGCCAGGCCCCGCACGACCAGCGCCGCCGCGACCAGCCCGAAGGCGCTGGGGCCGAAATACCCGGCCAGCACGAGGGACAGGCTCTGGGCTGGGCCCCCGGTCACCACCGTGAGCCCGTCACCATTGGCTTTCAGCTCCACCTTGGCGACCCGGCCGCCCTGAGTGGACCCGATGATCGCGTGTGCGCCTTCGTGGGCCATGAGCTGGATGCCGCGCACCACCACCCAGAACGGGGGTGGCAGGACTGCGATCAGCATGACCACGCCGATGACGAGGGAGTCGGCTGCGGGCAGTGTGCCGATTCTCTGGAGCACCGCACCAGCGACGATGGTCATCTGTCCCCCCGGAAATCAGCGCCGTGCTGCAAGCCCGCTGCGCTAACGTCAGCATCTGGCTGGAAAACCCACTGATCCAGGCAGTTTTGTCCAGGGAAAACCGCAAAAATTCCGGCGCTGCGCCGACGGCCGATCAAGCATGCTGATAACAGCAAGAGGCAAGGGCTGGCGGCCGCCCGCGCCCAGCGGGGCCAGCTGTTGCGCGGTGATAACAGCAATAGCTGGTGGCTGCTCACGACCAGGGCCACGGGGAGGGCAGCGAGCGGAGGGGCGGGCCCGGCGCCGGGTTTTCCCGTTCGCGAAAAAAGGACGGCTGGCGACCCGGGCGTGCTTGAGTGGCGGGCATGGACATTCTGGTGCTGGGCGGCACAGCCTGGCTGGGACGCGAGGTGTCGCGGCAGGCGCTGGCCCGCGGGCACGCCGTGACCTGCCTGGCGCGGGGCACGAGCGGGCCGGTCGCGGACGGTGCGGTGCTGGTGGCGGCCGACCGCGGCGCTCCTGCCGCCTACGACGGGGTGCGCGGCCGCGACTGGGACGAGGTGCTGGAGGTGTCGTGGCAGCCCGGCCTGGTCCGGGGCGCGCTGGCCGCGCTGGCGGGCCGGGCCCGGCACTGGACCTATGTGTCGTCCGCCAGCGTGTACGCACCCGGCGGCCCGCCCGGCGCTGACGAGTCCGCCCCGCTGGTCGGCACGACCGGCAAGGACGTGGTCACCATCGAGGAGTACGGCGAGGCCAAGGTGGCCTGCGAGCAGGCCTCGGCCGCGGCGGCGGGGGAGCGGCTGCTGATCGCGCGGGCCGGGCTGATCGGCGGGCCCGGCGACGCGAGCTGCCGGTCCGGCTACTGGGTGGCGCGCGCCGCCCGGGAGCCGGCGGCGCCGCTGCTGGTGCCGGACTGCCCGGACCAGCCGACCCAGGTGATCGACGCGCGCGACCTCGCGGCCTGGCTGCTCGGCGCGGCGGAGGCGGGGACCACCGGCACCTACGACGCCGTAGGGCCGCAGGCCCCGTTCGGCGAGTGGATCACGCAGTCGCGGGCGGTGGCCGGGCACACCGGGCCGGTCGTCGCCGCGGACCCGGCCTGGCTGCTGGAGCAGGGCGTCGCCGAATGGATGGGACCGGAGTCCCTGCCGCTGTGGATCGCGGGCGAGGACGCGCACGCGTGGCCGTCCGGCGCCGCCGCGGCGGCCGCCGGGCTGCGCCACCGGCCGCGCGCGGACCTGCTCACCGACCTGCTGGCGTGGGAACGCGGGCAGGGCCTGGCGCGTGACCGGCGGGCCGGGCTGAGCCCGCAGCGCGAGCGGGACCTGCTCGCCGCGCTGGCCGCCCTGCCCGGCTGATCCGCACGGGTGACCGGGCCGGTGCCTGGGCCAGGGTTCTCACCGTCAGTTGAGCACGCGCCTGGTGAACGTCCGGGTGCCCAGGTAGCCGAACACCACGGTCCCGCCCAGCAGCACGAGCAGGATCGCCCACATCGGCATGTGCCCGACGCCGGGGGTGAGCACGGCCCGCAGGCCCTCGGACATGTACACCATCGGGTTGACCAGCACGCCGATCTGCAGCCAGCGGATGTGCGCCAGCGCCGACCACGGGTAGTACACGCAGCCCAGCATGGTGGCGGGCAGCAGGATCACCGCGAACAGCATCTGCATCTTGCGCGGGTCCATCATCGTGCCGAGCAGCAGCCCGAGGGCCGCGGTCAGCAGCGACGAGGCGACCAGGATCAACGCCAGCAGCGGCCAGCTGCTGACCTGCACATGGGGCGCCTGCCCGGCGGCGTGCACCACCAGCACGATCGGGAACACGATGATCGCGCCCAGGAACGACTGCACCGCACCGGCGATGATCTTCTGGGTGGCGAGCACCCGGATCGGCACCGGGGCCAGCGCCCGGTCCTCGATCGTGCGCTGCCAGGAGAACTCCATGATCAGCGGGAACGTCACCGCCATGATGCCCTGCATGAGCAGCATGGAGGCCATCAGCCCCGGCAGCAGGATGGTGGCGAACGTGGGGCCGCCGTGGCTGGCCGCCGCCCCCGCGGCCGCGCCGCCGAGCATGACGCCGCCGCCGATCTTCGGCATCACGTAGGTGAACACGAACACGAACAGCAGCGGCTGCATGATCGCGCGCATGAAGGTGGAGATGGCGTTGCGGCGCAGCACCCGGAACTCGCGGGCCATCATCGCGGCGAAGGTCTTGAGCATGGTCGGCTGCGGCGCGGGCGCCCCGGCGATCAGGGCGGCGATCCCGGCCGCGTCCGGGGCTGCCACGGCCACGGCGGCCGGGGCGGCGGGCGGGGCTGCTGGGCTGGTCGTCATTCCCGGTACTCCCGTCCGGTCAGGGTGAGGAAAACTGTCTCCAGGCTCGGCTTGAGCTGCGCGGCGTCGCGCACCATGAGGCCCGCGCGGGTGGCCGCCGCCACCAGGTCGCCGAGGATGCCGTCCGGCTCCCGGGTGAACACCCGGATCCGGTCCTGCTCGATCTCGACCCGGGTGGTGTCCGGCCGGCCGTCCAGCCCGGCCGCGGCGGCGAGCTCCTCCGGCACGGCGCCCTCGAACCGGACCGTGATCACCGTGTCCGCGCCGGTGCTCTCCTTGAGCCCGTCCACCGTGCCGGACGCCAGCACCTCGCCGTGGTCCACCACGGCGATCCGGTCGCACAGCGCCTCGGCTTCTTCCATGTAGTGGGTGGTGAGCAGGATCGTCTGCCCCTCGCCGTGCAGCACCTGCAGGATGTCCCACAGGTTGACCCGGGTCTGCGGGTCGAGCCCGGCCGTGGGCTCGTCCAGGAACAGCACCTCGGGCCGGTGCACCAGCGCGCGGGCGATCAGCAGCCGCCGGGCCTGGCCGCCGGACAGGTCGGTGGCCATGGCCTTGCGCCGGTCCCCGAGCCCGAACGCGTCGATCAGCTGCGCGGCCCGGCGGTTGGCCTCCCGCGGGCCCAGGCCGAAGAACCGGCTGCGGAACTCCAGGTTCTCGGTGACCGTGAGCTGCATGTCCAGGGTGTTGTTCTGGGTGACCACCCCGATCCGCCGCTTGACCCCGACCGGGTCGGCCACCACGTCGGTGCCCGCCACCCAGGCCCGCCCGCCGGTCGGCAGCACCAGGGTGGTCAGCATGCCGATGGTGGTGGACTTGCCCGCGCCGTTCGGCCCGAGCAGGCCGAAAAACTCGCCCGTCTGCACGTTCAGGTCGATGCCGCGGACCGCGGGCACGTCGCCCCGCGAGGTCTTGTAGGTCTTGCGCAGGTCCTCGGTCCGGATCGCGGACCCGGCAGGCGGTGCCACCTCCGCCTCCGGCGGCGCCTGCGTGCTGGCCTGTGTCACTGAACCTCCCGAGAGCTGTCCCGGCGTTGAGGCCGGGGAGGAATCAGGTGCCCCGCGAAGTGGGGCAGCCCAGCATGTATTCGGCGTGTCTGCCGCACTCTAACGGCATTCTCCGCCATTCTGTTCGAGTGAGGACGGCGTATAAATGCCGGGCATATCCGGACCAGGGCCAGCAGACGGCGCTGTCCCGTACGTTCGGTTGCGTGCGGGTCGTGTGGAACCGCACCCTCGCCGCCCGGCACCAGCGGTACGCCACCGAGCGCAGGAGAACCAGCTACGCCCAGACCGATCGGGCGCTGACCGTGATGAAGGAAGACCCGGACCTGGCATTCCTGAACGAGGTCTCTTCGGTGCCGCTCCAGCAGACACTGCGGCACCAGCACAAGGCCTTCCAGGCGTTTTACGAGAAGAGGGCCCGCTACCCACGGTTTAAGTCCCACCGTTCCCGTCAGTCCGCGCACTACACCCGCAGCGCGTTCTCGATGCGCGGCGGTGTGCTGCGGCTGGCCAAAACCGACGGGCCGCTGCGGTTCGTGTGGTCGTGGCCGGAGGTGGACGTGGCCGCGCTTGACCCGACGATGGTGATCATCTCGCGGGAGCCGGACGGGCGCTGGTATGTGACCTTCGCCATCGACTCCAGTGACCCGCCGCCGCTGGCGCCGGTCGGCCATACGGTCGGGATTGACCTGGGCATCAAGGACTTCGCGGTGACCTCGGGCGGGGAGCGGATCGCCAACCCGCGTCACCTGGAGCGCAAGGCCCGCCGTCTGGCCCGCTACCAGCGGCGGCTGGCCCGCTGCCAGAAAGGCTCCGCGAACCGGCGCAAGGCCGCAGCCAAGGTTGCCCGGGCACGGCGCAAGGTCCGCAACGCCCGCCGGGACTTCCTGCACCGTGCCAGCACCCGACTTGTCCGTGGCAACGACCTGATCGTGGTCGAGGGCCTGAACGTGTCCGGCATGGTCCGCAACCGGCGCCGGGCCCGCGCGATCTCCGATTGCGGGTGGGGGGAGTTCCGCCGGCAGCTCGCATACAAGTGCCAGCGGCACGGCCGGGACCTGGTCGTGATCGATCGCTGGTACCCCTCGTCCAAGACCTGCAGCGCGTGCGGGCACGTGCTCACCGAGTTGTCCCTGAGCACCCGGCGCTGGACGTGCCCGCGCTGCCGCACCCGCCACGATCGGGATCTCAACGCGGCCCAGAACATCCTTGCGGCAGGTCTTGCCGTAGCCCGGGGCGACCTGGGCGATGCCTGCGGAGCAGACGTCAGACACGCGGAGGCACCTCCCGTGCAGTCTGCGGCGAAACAGGAACCCCAGCCCGCGAGGGCCGGAATCCCCGTCCTCCGAGGCGGGGAGTAGTCAATTGCCGCGCTCCTCTCGCACCAGCGTGCCGAACCTGGTGATGGTGTCCACCAGGAACCTGCGGATGACCGGCTCGTCGGCCGGGTCGATGTAGTCGAACGCCTGCTGCCACTTCGGCGCCATCGCGGAGATCGCCTCGCCGACCACCTCGCGGCCCGGCCCGGTCAGGTGCAGCCGGACCACCCTGCGGTCGGCCTCGTCCCGGCGGCGCTCCACGTAGCCGTCGCGGACCAGCACGTCCGCCACCGAGGTGACCGTCCCGGGCGTCCACCAGCCGCGCTCCGCGACCTCGCTGGACTTGAGGCCGTCCCGGGCGGCGAGCAGCCGCAGCACGCTCAGCCCGGCCGGGCTGACGCTGATGTCCTGCGAGGACAGCGTGAGGAACGCGCCGAGCAGGCGGAGCGCCACCGAGATCAGCGCGGGGAGCGGGGCGTCCAGCGGGACCTGCGCGTCCCGGTCGCCCCAGACCCAGCCCCATTCCGCCCGCTCTGCCCCCGGCCCGGCCGCGGCGCTGCCCGCGGGCGCCATGCCGGGCGAGGAGCGGTCCGCGGGCGCCCCGCCGCTCGCGGCGCGGCCCGCCCCCTGGCGGTCCCGCGCCGTCTTCCCGGCCGTCTTCCCGGTCACCTGGCCAGCCTTCACCCGATTTGCTTTGGCGTCAAACTATTTGGCGTCAAAGTAGCTTGCCGGGCCGTGCGGCCCGGTGCGCTCACTGTGTCCCGGCGGGCCGCCTGCCGGCAGCGGGTTCCTCTGTGGGCGATCGCTGTCCGCTGAGGGCGATCACCGCCCGGCCCCGCGGGCGGCGGGCCCAGGCAGGCGGCAATGGCCGGCCGGTCGTCCATAGAAGCCCGCTTCTTGCCCCCGCCGCGCGCGCTGCCCTACGCTTTTTCCCAGTCCCCGGTCATGACCCGCATCCCTTCTCCCGCGGTTCCCGTGGCTGGTGACGGCCTGATGTGGCATCGCCCCGGGGGGAATTGGGCCGCTGATTCCCGGAGGTGATGGCCATGGCCAGGAAGCGCGAATTCACCGACGCCGTCGCCAGGGGAAACAACTTCATCGCCGGGCTCCTCTGGACGGCCCTCGGCGCGGGCGGCATCGCGGCGGGCGCGCACGGTTATGGCGGTGTCTTCGTCATGACGTGCGGGATCGGGGCCCTGCTGTACGGGCTGTACGGGTTCTTCCGGGTCTTCTTCTTCTGAGCACCCCGCGGCGCGGCGGGCGGCCCGGGCTTCAGCTGACGGCGCCGGCGGCGCGGGCGGCGCTGCGCTGCTGGCGGCGGGCGCGGCGGCTGCGCCAGGCCCGGCGGATCCGCCGGGCCAGCAGCACGGTGGCGAGCAGGCCGAGCCCCAGCAGGACCGCCGCCAGGATGGCCGCCGGGACCGGATGCAGCAGCGCGAATACGACCATGCCCGCCACCGCCAGGTCCTCCAGCACGCTGGCGATGATGTTGCTGACCGGTTCCGGGCTGGCGTTGACGCCCAGCCGGATGCCGGTCTTGGCCAGATGGGTGACCAGCGAGGCGCCGCCGCCGACCGCCGCCGCCGCGGCTGCCTGCACCAGGTGGCCGTGCGCGTGGTGGGCCATCAGCACGCCGATCGCCCCGCCGAGCACCGGCCGCACCGCCGTGTGCACCAGGTCCCAGGCCGAGTCGACGTAGGGGATCTTGCCCGCCACGAACTGGCAGGCGAACAGCACCGCCGCCACGGCCAGCACGTCCCAGCGCTCCAGGGTGGGCGGCACGGCGGGCTCGTGCCCGAACCTGCCGAGCAGGCCGAGCGTGAGCACCACCGCGTAGCAGTTGATGCCGCTGGCCCAGCCGCTGGTGAAGATCAGGGGGATGGCGGACACGCTGGCCCTCCAACTGTCTCGCCCGGGGAACTGTGCGGGACAACGGTACTGTTTCCGGGCGATTGGGCTGGCCGGCTACCCGGGCTTGTCGTAGGACGGTTCCGGCATCGGGATGTTCCGGCGCTGGGAGATCCAGTAGCTGCGTTCGCGCAGCGGCCGGATCGCGATGCGGAACCAGTCCTCGCCTGCTCGGCCGCTGGTCAGCTCCCACATCCCCGCCTCGTCCCCGGCCGGCTCGATGGGCCAGGCCGCCAGGCGCAGCGGCCAGGTATCCACGACTCCCTCGTCCCGGTCGTCGCCCGCGATCGCGCGGCCCTCGGCGACGTGCGGCAGGGCATTCCCGGCGTGATGCGCCTCCCAGTTCTCCGCCCACTGGCTCAGCGTGAACGTGGCCGTCAGGAAGTAGGACAGCGTGGCCGCGGGAACCAGCAGGACCTCGGTGTCGGCGCGCATGGCCGGATCGTGCATGCCGCTGACCTTCAGGTGGATGGTTCTGTGCTCCATCAGGTTGACCACCCTGACCCGGGCCTGCACCCGCAGCAGCCGCCCGGCGTCCGCGGGCAGGCGCCATTCCCCGGCGGCGCCGAGGCGCGGAGCGGCCGCCTCCCCGGACTCGCCGGAAAGGACGGAGACCTGCTCCACGTACACGTCGATGCGGGGTGCGTCCTGGTCCAGCCGGCTCCGGGCGCTGTCGATCGCCAGCGAGTGGGAAGCCTCCAGCGTCCGCTGGCTCAATGTCGTGGTGCGGTGGGTCTCATACGCCTGCCACGCCACGACAATGGTCCCGAGCACGCCCACGACAACGGCCACAGCGTTCCAATTCACCGTCAAAGGTTACGCAGCGCCCGTGTGCCGGGGTGCCGGTCAGGGCGGCAAGGCCATGGCACCTCCCGCGGCCCGCGGGGTAATGTCGAGGCTGCGCACTCACAATGACCGGCATGCGGTCTGGGGTGGCCGTGTGTGCCGCGGACCGGGGGAGGGAGTCGTGGCCACCAGCCTCAACCTGACGGCCGGCACGAAGTACGAAATCACGCTGCAGGGCACCCAGCGCTGGGTGCGGATAGCGCGGCTCGTGTCGGTCCTGCCCGGTGCGCTGGTGCTCGAACTCGACGACGGCCGCCAGCTGAGAGTCCCGCAGGCCGCCATTATCTCGGCCCGCCCGCTCGCGGGGTCCGGCCCGTCCCCCCACGGCGGCGACGCCAGGCCATCGCGCAGGAGCCCGCCCAAGGCGCCGGGCCGTGCCGTGAGCCCCCCGGTGAATCCCGAGTCGTTCTATTTCACCTACATCAATGAGAAGGGCAGCGACCTTTCCGCCGCCTGGCTGCTGGATCTGCGCACCAGGCTGCTCAAGGAGACCGGGGCCAACGGCGCCTCCAGCCACCTGAAGAACGCGATAGCCGACGCCCTCGACGCGGTGGCCAGGCAGCTGCTGGAAAACGAGTTCGAGCGGCACGAGTCCGCCTACGAGCTGGCCTGCCAGAACATCCAGGCGGCCACGGCCGCGCTGGACTCCGCGGCCGGGAACGGCCGGGTCCCGCCCGCCTACTTCCGCACGCTCGTGCGGCAGCTCACATACGTGGTGGATACCGAGCACTCCCGCTACCTGCGCAACGCCGTGTCCTCCCCGGACTTCGCCAGCTTCCTCCCCCGGGAGCACTTCTACGTGGGCGAGGACCAGACCTTCCTGCTCACGGTGTCGGTGGGGCTGCCGCCCGGCGACGCGCCGGTCGAGAGCGTCCAGCTGCTCGTGGGCCAGGCGCAGGGGCTGCGCGCCCAGGGACAGACCGGGTTCGTGCAGACGCTGCACCCCGGTGAGACCAGGGAGCTCGTGCAGCGGCTGAAGGTATCCGACCCGGCGCTGGACGTGGGGGAGGTCCCGATCTCGCTGAGCCTGCGGTACCGCTGCACGTCCGGCCACATCGAGGAGAGCCCCGCCCGGACCATGGTGGCGGTGCTCGAGCCGGCCCGCAGGTTCGTGACCGTCGCCAACCCCTACAGCCGGTACTCGGGCGGCACCCCCGTCGAGGAGCAGAAGATGTTCTTCGGCCGGCGCGAGCTGCTCGACCGCATCCACAGCGAGGTCACCACCGGGCCGCTCGGCCAGTGTTTCGTGCTGTACGGGCAGAAGCGGTCGGGCAAGTCCTCGGTGCTGCGGCAGCTCTCCAACCGCCTGCGCCCGCCGAGCCTGGCCGTCTACCTCAGCCTGGGAACCATCGACACCGCCAGGGCGGAACGCAGCTTCGTGCAGGCCTGCATCGACGCGCTGTACGAGCGGCTCGTGCACGACTTCGACATGACCGACGTGGTGGAGCACAACTGGCCCCGGGAGTTCCAGGTCGAGGCCTCGCCGATCGAAAGCTTCCGGCGCAGCGTGCGCGCTGCCACCCGGCTGCTGCAGGCACGCAAGGGATGGCGCGGCGTCCGGCCGATTTTCCTCATCGACGAGTTCACCTACGTCTACGAGTACATCCGCGAAGGGCTGCTCACGCCCGCCTTCATGCGGCAGTGGAAGTCGCTGCT
Organism: Gemmatimonadota bacterium; assembly: GCA_050257395.1. Lineage (GTDB taxonomy): Bacteria > Actinomycetota > Actinomycetes > Streptosporangiales > Streptosporangiaceae > JAIRTY01. Next base: position 77,412 of record JBLMWU010000079.1, read on the forward strand.
CGAGAGCAAGACGTTCGACGCGGTCCTGGTCGGCCAGGACACGATGCCCCGCTTCAAGGAGGCTTACCCCAACGAGTTCGGGGTGACGTACGACGAGCGGATCAGCTACCTCAGCGGCGAGGAGGCGCGCGCGCTCGCCGAGGACCCCATCATGATGGGCGGGGAGTCGCGCTACAAGGGCGCCTCCCTCGACCGCCTGATCAGCCTCACCGCGGGCAGCGCCTTCTACCTCCAGATCTTCTGCGACCGCCTGGTCCAGCACCTCAACAGGAACCGGCTGGTATTCATCACCGAGTCGGTGGTGGGCGACGTGCTCGGGCATCTCACCACCGGCCCGTCCGCCCTGTCCATCGACAAGTTCGACCCGCTCATCACCGCCGCCGGGGAATCCGTCGCGCTGGCGCCCAAGGAGAGGTACCTGGCGCTGCTGACCCGCATCGCGCTGAACCCGCTGATCACCTCCCAGCAGATAGACGCGGACGATGCGGCGCTGGTGCGTGACCTGTTCGCGCGCGAGGTACTCGAACGTGACGCCGCCGCGCGGCTGCGCATCAGGGTGGGGCTGTTCGGCGAGTGGCTGAGAGCCAACAGCGTGGGGAACGGGGCATGAGCACGGCCAACCCCTTCGTCGGGTACGGGACCATAGCCGCGGGCGAGCGGTTCGTCGGCCGGGAGACGGAAAGCGCGGCGCTGCGCAGGCGCCTGTACCAGGCCCGCAGCAGCGCCGCGCTGATCGGCCTGACGCGCATGGGGAAGTCCTCCCTGGCCAACAAGATCATCACCGAGCCGCCCGACGAGCGGACCGCGACCGGCTGGGTCAACATCGCCACCACCCGGTCAGGCGCTGAGGTGTTCGCCGACATCCTCGCCATGTGCCCGCCGGAAACGGCGCTGCACGCGACGTTCACGACGGCCGGCAGCGCGGACGGCGCCCAGGAGGTCCCGATCCACGGCCTCTACCGCATGATCCGTGACGCGCTGCTGCGGCTGCGGCGGGCGGATGGCCATCTCGTCGTCGTCCTGGACGAGTTCGACTCGATCCGGCATTTCCCCGATGCCCGCGAGTTCCTCAACCTGCTGCGGGAGCTTGTCTACTTTCCCGAGCGGATCCCGATGGCGACCCTGGCGGTCGCCCGCCGCCCCATCGACCGGATCGAGGTCGAGGCCGCCGACATCTCGAGCTTCGCGGGCGTGTGCGACTCGATGTACCTGCGCCCGATGGAGTATGAGCAGATCAGGGCCATGGCGGCCCGCTGCCCGGAGCTGGCCGCCGACGCGCCCGACGCCGCCTGGAAGTACGCGGCCGGGCATCCCTTCCTGTCAGAGGTGGCGTTCTGCCGGATGGTGGAGCACGGGACGACCGACATCGGGCAGGTCATCCTGCCCGACCTCTCCTCCTACTACAAGAAGCTGGCCGACTTCATGCGCGGCGAAGAGCTGTGGGAGCCGCTTCTCAAGCTGGCCTCGGGACGCGCGGTCGACGTCGACGTGGAGCACAGCGCGCTGGTGCGGCGCTACGGCGTGATCGACGACAACGGCGAGGTGTGGTCCCCGGAGTTCGCGGCCTACCTGCGCTCGCGCTGACCCGCCTGCACGGGATGGCGGGCGCGGGAAATGGCCGGCCGTGCTGGCGAGCTCGCGCAGCTGCCCGCCGGCCTCCGCCTCGGATGAGGGTTCAGGCCGCCTTCGGCCGGCGCGCAGGCAGCGCGGCCGGGCCACGGCCGGAACGCGAGCCACCGCCGAACAGCCACGCGCGCCGGGCATGCCGCGAGCGGCGCAGCTGGCGGGCCTGGGCCGCCGCAGCCGCATCGGCCTGCATGTCCCTGGTCCGCTCCGCGACGATGAACTCGGCGATCACCGGATGCATGAGATCCTCCCTGGTTGCAGGCCGCCCTTTCCGGACCGTCCCTGACATTGTCCTTGGGGGGTACGACAGTTTGCGGGCGCCGGCCAGGCGGCCCCGGCCGCCGAACTGACGGGGTGGCAAAGCCTGGGCAGGGCGTGGGCGGTGGGCCGGGTTCAGGTGCCGAGGTAGGTGAGAACGGCGAGGACGCGGCGGTGGTCGGAGTCGGACGGCGGGAGGCCGAGCTTGCTGAAGATGCTGCTGATGTGCTTCTCGACGGCCCGCCCGGAAACGGCGAGGCGGGCCGCGATGGCGCTGTTGGATCGGCCTTCGGCCATGAGGGCGAGGACGTCGTGCTCGCGGGCGGTGAGCGCGGCGAGGGCACTGGCGTGGCGGCTGGCGTTCAGCAGGCCGGCGACGACCTCGGGGTCGAAGGCGGTCCCGCCGGCCGCGACCCGCGCGATCGCGTCGGTGAACTCGGCGACGTTGGCGACCCGGTCCTTGAGCAGGTAGCCAATCCCGCCTGGGCGGGTGGCAGCCGAAGCCTTCAGGTACGGCTAGCACGACACCCAGCACGCCGGCCCCCCTCTGGCGCCGGCCAGACGACCCGTCGCCGCCGGGCAGGGCATCACCTTCCCGGCAGGGTTCAGGGTGGATAGCGCCGTGCCTGCGCAGCAGGTGACGCGTGGCGGGCCAGCCCCGGTCAGGCGGCCGTGGCGGCTGCCGGGAAAACGGCTGGCGGGATGCGGGGCAGAGCTGATCGGCTGGCCCGGTGGACCCGACAGCGCGGACGTGCTGTCCCACCCGGCCCGCCGGGCCGCGCTGCGCGCCAGCTGCACGGCCTGGGCCAGCCCGGGGTGAACGCGGCCATACTGGGGTGGTGCCGCTGACCGTCAAAGCCGCTGCCGTCCGCGCGGCGGTCTCGGTCGCGGCCGGGCTGGGTGTGCCCTGCGACGAACCGCTGGTCCTCGCCGACGGCGCGAACGTGGTGGTCCACCTGAGCCCGTCACCGGTGGTGGCGAAGGTCGCCGCCAGCACCGCTGCCGTCCGCGCCGACGGGGCCGCGTGGCTGCGGCGGGAGCTTGACCTGGCCCTGTTCCTCGCCCGGGCCGGGGTCCCACCATCTGGTACTGCCTGTACGCCGAGCGCCTCCCCGAATGCCGCCAGCGGGCAGGCGAGCTGCTGGCCAGCTGGCGGGCGTGATCACGCCGGCGGCGCCGCCCGGCGCAGGGCCGCCGCGAGGTCCGGCATCCGGTCGATGATCAGCAGGTGGCCTTCGCCGGGCAGGAAGGTGGCGTGGCAGCGGGGTATCTCGGCCGCCAGGTACCGGCCCATCGCCACCGGGACGAGCGTGTCGGCCTCGCCCTGCCACAGGTAGATCTCGGGCTGGATCTCCCGCAGGGAGAACCCCCATGGCCGGCCGAGCAGGACCACATCCCCGGCGGCGCCGTCGATGCCCTGGCGGAACGCCTCGGTGATGTCGGCGATCAGCAGGTCGCGGACCTCCGGCCGGCGGACGACCGCGGCGTCAGCCGGGGACATGGCGCGGGCGAGGGCCTCGATCGTCTGCCCGGGGCGGCTGGCGATGTTGCGCTGCATGGACCGCATCAGGGCCCGCGCCAGCGCCGGCCACCGCGACCCCCACTGGAAGCCGATCCGGTTCTGCCAGCGCATGCCCCGGGTAACGCCGGGCGCCTGGCAGGGGCCCACACCGCTGATCACCGCGGCCCGGCTGACCAGGCCGGGCAGCCGCCAGGCGCAGGCCAGCGCGTACGGGCCGCCGCCGGACCCGCCGGCCACCGCGAACCGGCCGATCCCGAGCAGCCCCGCGGCCTCGGCGACGTCGGCGGGCCAATCGGTGATGGCCCGGCCCGGCTGCACGTCGGACAGCCCGTAACCCGGCCGGTCCAGCGCGATCACCCGCAGGCCGGCCCCGGCCGCAGCCTCGTGGGCGAACCGCGCCTCCAGGCGCGAGCCGGGATGCCCGTGGAAGTAGAACAGCGGCTCGCCGTCCGGCTGCCCGTACTGCGCGTACCCGAGGCTGCGGCCATCGCCGAGCCGCAGTGCCTGACTCTCGGCGGCATCGCCAGCGTCCACGCAACCGACCATAGCGGTCAGGCAGCGGCGAACGGGGCCGCCTGCCCGGCACGCTCACCCGCGGGCCGCGGGGTCAGCGGGACGCGGAAACGGGATGCAGGCGGGCCGGCCGGTTGTTCAGGAAACCTGGTGAGGAGGTGACGGTGCCGGCACCGGAGATCACGTACGGGCTGCTCGGCGGGCGGCAGGCCGCCGGGCACGCTGACGAGCTGCAGACCCTGCACGCTGAGGTCTACCGCGATCCGCCGTACGGGCACGACGGCGACGCCGCGGCGTTCGCGGCCCGGTTCCGGGTCCAGTGCCGGCAGCCGGGCTTTGTCCTGGCCGAGGCGCGCCACGGCGGCTACCTGGTCGGGTACGCGTCCGGGATGCCGCTGCGCCCGTCGACCTCCTGGTGGCGTGACCTGACCGCCCCGCTGCCCGAGGACGTCACCACCGAGCATCCGGGCCGCACCTTCGCCCTGGCCGACCTGCTGGTGCGCGCGCCCTGGCGGCGCCAGGGCATCGCCCGGGCCCTGCACGACCTCATCCTCACCGGCCGGCCCGAGGAACGGGCGACGCTCACCGTGCTGCCCGCGGCGGCCCCGGCCCAGCGGGCCTTCGGCTCCTGGGGCTGGCGCAAGGTCGCCCGGACCCGCCCCGGCCCCGGCTCGCCGGTGTGTGACGTCCTGCTGACCGCCCTGCCGGCCGGCCGTTCCTGACCCCGCCGCCCGCCCGCGGACCCGGGGCAGGAGGTCCCGCGCCGCTGGCCCGTTCGCCTCTCCCGGCGGCCGCGTCACCGCGGCTCAATAGCAGGCGGGGGACTCATGACGGTTCCGGCGGCACAGCACGGGCGGCAGCACCGGCACCGGCGCGGCGCGCGCCTGCTGGCGTTGCCCGGCGCGGCCGCCCTGCTGGGCGCGGTCACCCTGGCCGCCGCCGCGTGCCAGGGCGCGCCCCGCCCGCCGGCCGCCAGCGCGCCGGTGACCAGCCCGCCGCCCACCGCGGCGGCGCTGACGATCTCACCCGCTGACGGCAGCCGGGACGTCACGACCGGCGGCGCGGTCACCGTGACCCCGGTGCACGCCACCGTGACCGGCATCACCGTGACCCTGCACGGCAGGCCGGTCGAGGGGACGGTCAGCCACGGCGGCACGGTGTGGCACAGCCGGTGGGCGCTGCACACCTCGAGCACCTACCGGGTGACCGCCACGGGCAGGTCCGGCACCGGGCAGGCGGTCAGCGCCGCGTCCTCGTTCCGTACCATGACCCCGCCCGCCACGATCGGGGTGCAGATCCTCGAGGGCTACCAGCAGGCCTACGGCGTGGGCATGCCCATCGTCCTCACCTTCAGCCGCCCGGTCACCCGCAAGGCGGCCGTCGAGAGGGCCCTGGAGCTCACCACCTCCAGGCGGGTGGTGGGCGCCTGGTCCTGGAACGGCGACCAGACCCTCTACTTCCGGCCGCGTGACTACTGGCCCCAGAACACCCGGGTGCGGTTCACCGGCCATTTCGACGGCCTGCGGGCCGCTCCCGGCGTCTACGGCACGGCCGACCTGACCCAGGACTTCCGGATCGGCCCGTCGCTGATCGTCACCCTCAGCACCCGCAGCCACTACCTGAAGGCCTGGTACCGCGGGAAGGTCCTCGGCAGCTGGCCGATCAGCACCGGCAGGCCCGGCTACGACACCCCCAACGGGACCTACCTGACCCTGGAGAAGGGCAACCCGGTCCGGATGGTCGGCGCCGACTACGACCTGCTGGTGCCGTACGCGGTGCGGTTCACCTGGAGCGGCATGTACATCCACGCGGCGGACTGGTCCGTGGCCCAGCAGGGGATCGTCAACGTCAGCCACGGATGCGTGAACCTCTCGCCGGCCCACGCCGCGCTCTACTACAGCCTGGCCGGCCAGGGCGACCCGGTCACGGTCACCGGCAGCCCGGCCCCCGGCACCTGGGGCGACGGGCTGACCATCTGGTTCTGGAGCTGGCACCGGCTCGTGGCCGGCAGCGCGCTGGGCCTGGCGGTGGTGGCCGGGCCGGACGGCAGCCAGGTCGCCAGCCCGTCCTCGCTCGGCCCCTGGTCGGTGTCGTCTCCGGTGCAGGGCCCCGCGCCGGGCAACTCCGCCGCGGGCTGACCCGGCACCGCCTGCGGCGCTGCCGGGCGGGCCATTCCGCCTTGCCGCGCCATGATCATTGGCCCACCATTGTCTGCGTGGCGGCTGATGATCTCAGCGCGGCAGAGAAATCGCTGTGGGCGGCATTTCCGAGCGGCGCGTGGCTCGATCTGCGGCCCGGCAGCCCGGGCAACGGCGCGGCAGGCGCGGACGGCCCCGGCCGCGGGCAGGAGGTCCGCGCCGCGATCATCGCCGGGCTGCTGCTCGGGGCCGGCCAGCCCGCGGCCGGCAGCTTCCCCGCGATCCGGCTGCGGGGAGTGCGGGTCACCGGCCGGCTCGACCTGATGGGGGCGACGGTCACCTGCGCGCTGGTCTGCGAGGAGTGCCATTTCGACGAGCCGGTCCGGTTCGTGGAAGCGACCACCAGGACCGTGCGGATCGTCGGCAGCCAGCTGCCCGGGTTCAACGGGGCGCGGATGCGCGCCGACGGCATTCTCAACTTCCACCGCAGCACGGTGGCCACGGTGCTGCGGCTCGACGGCGCCAGGATCTCCGGTGAGCTCTGCACCGACCACGCCACCCTCGGCTCCGGCACCGGCGAGATCGCGCTGGCGGGCGAGGACCTGACGGTGGACGGGCCGCTCAACTGCCGGGGCACGGCCGTCCTCGGCGCCGTGTCGCTCCGCGGCGCGCACGTCAGCGGCACGGTGGACGCCACCGCCGCGACGGTCACCGCACCGGGGTCGGTGGCCATCGACGCCAACCACGCCACCATCGGCGGCGTGTTCTGCGGCGAGCGCATCACCGTGACCGGGGAGACCAGGCTGCGGCACGCCCGCGTCGGCGCGAGCCTGGACCTCGCCGGCGCCCGGCTGAGCAATCCCGGGGGCAGCGCCCTCGGCTGCGGCGGGCTGGCCGTCGAAGGCGGCGTGTGGCTCCCCGGCGCGGAAGCCGACGGGCAGCTGCGGTTCATCGGGGCCCGGGTCGGCGGCAATCTCAGCGTCACCGGCGCCACGCTGAGCAACCCGGGCGGGCTCGCGCTCAACCTGGACCGGGCCGCCCTCGGAGACTTCGACGGCGCTGGGCTGACCGTGCGGGAAGGCCAGGTCAGCCTCGTCAACGCGCAGGTCGCCGCCCAGGTCACGTTCGCGGGCGCGGAGCTGGCCGCCAGCCCCGGGCAGCCGGCCCTGGTCGCCGATGGCTGCGTCACCGGGGCCGGCGTCGACCTGGCCGGGCTGCGGGCCCGCGGCGAGGTGCAGATGCGGACCTGCCGGATCGGCGGCCGGCTGCACCTGACCGCGGCCAGCATCGAGAACCCCGGCGGCAGCGCCCTCCGCCTGTCGCGCACGGAGATCGCCGCGGATGCGTTCTGCGGGGGCATGACCGTCAGCGGGCAGCTGAAGCTCACCCGCGCCCGGGTCGGGGGCCACGCCAAACTGGAGCAGGTCACGCTCAGCAACCCGGGCCGCGTTGCCCTCGACGCCGAGGCGCTGCAGGCGGCCGAGTTCTCGCTGCTGTCGGCCACGGCGATCGAGGGGACGGTGCTCCTCAGCCACGCCCAGTTCGGCGTCCTGCGCGACGACCCCGCCGCCTGGCCGGCCGGCCTGCAGCTGGACGGCCTCACCTACAGCGCCCTGGAACCGCCGCTGCCCGCCCGGCAGCGGCTGGACTGGCTGGCGGCCGGCACCGCACCCCATCAGCTGCAGCCCTACGAGCAGCTCGCCGCCCTCTACACCAGGACCGGGCAGCCCGCCGAGACGCTCCGGGTGCTGTATGCGAAAGAACGGCACCTGCGGGCCACCAAGACCCCGCTCGGCCGGCTGTGGAGCGTGCTGCAGGACATCACGATCGGCTACGGGTACCGCCCCTGGCGGGCCGCGCTGTGGCTGGCGCTGCTGCTCGCCGCGGGCACTGCGGTCTTCGCGCGGCATCCGTACCCGCCCCACGTCAGCGGCGCGCCGCACTTCCTCCCGTTCATCTACACCCTGGACCTGCTGCTGCCGATCATCACATTCGGGCAGAAGAGCGCCTACAACCCGGCCGGGTTCGAGGAATGGCTGTCCTACCTGCTCATGGCCGCCGGGTGGCTGCTCGCATCGACCATCGCCACCGCGATCGCCCGCGTCATCCGCCGGCAGTAACCGCGGGGCCCTCCCGCCAGCGGGCGGGCAGGACGGCCGCCAGGCCCTACGATCACGGTCATGAGCGCGGCGGAGAACAAACGGCTGCTGCAGGAAGCGTTCGAGCACCTCGCCGAGGGCGACGGCCGCCCGTTCGGCGAGCTGATGGCCGATGACTTCCGGTGGATCATCACCGGCGGCACCGCCTGGTCGCGAACGTACGAGGGCAGGGCAGCGGTCCAGGAAGAACTGCTGCGGCCGCTGTTCGCCCAGTTCGCCGGCTCCTACCGCAGCACGGCGCAGCGCTTCATCGCCGAGGGTGAGTGGGTGGTCGTCCAGTGCCGCGGGAACGCCGCCACCAGGCGGGGCGAGCGCTACGACAACGAGTATTGCTACGTGTGCCGGTTCTCCGGGGGCAAGCTCCGCGAGCTCACCGAGTACCTCGACACCGCGCTGGTGAACGCGGTACTCGACCCGCCGCCGCAGCCCTGAGCCCGGCCGCGGTTACCGCTCGGTGCCCGCGTCCAGCACCGGCTTCACGTCCAGCACCGGGGTCCCGTCCAGCGCCTCCAGCGGGCGTACCCGGAGCCGCAGGCCGCTGGCCGCCAGCACGCGCACCCGGTGCAGCCCGATGGGGTTGGGCCGGTCCGGGGACCGGGTGCTGAAGACCCCCGTCGGCGGCCGGGCGGGGTCGTCACGCGGCCGGGTGACCAGGACGTCCCGGGCGGCCCGGTCGAGCCAGGTGAGGACGATGATGTCGGCCCCGGCCGCCAGATCGCGGATGGCGTCGGCGTACTCCGGCTCGAAGACCAGCCAGGCGTCCGGCGCCCCCTCATCGCCCTGCCGCGGCGCCTCGGACCGCTCGGTCAGCGGCGACTCGACCCACCCGACCGGCACCACCTGATAACCCGTCATGCCCACCTTGGTACCAGGCCGCGCACACCGGGCGTGCCGCCGGGCGGGCTGATATACCGGGGGCATGGCGGCGGACGGCACAGCGGGGGAGATGCGCTCGGCCGCGGCCGGGCTGCTGCAGGCGATGAACGGCCCGCAGCGCGGGCTGGCGGCACACCCGTTCACTGACGAAGCCGCACGGCGGTGGCTGGAGTACCGGCCGGAGCCGCGCCCCGGCGCCTGCATCGCGGACCTGAGCGTGCCCGCCCGCAAGGCCGCGCACCGGCTGCTGGCCACCGGGCTGAGCGAGCCCGCCTACGCCCAGGCCATGGCGATCATCGCGCTGGAGGAGGTGCTCGACCGGCGGGAAGGCTGGCGGCGCCGCCGGCACAGCGGCGACTACTGGGTGAACGTGTTCGGTGACCCGGGCGGCGACGGCCCCTGGTCGTGGCGGTTCGAGGGTCACCACCTGTCGGTGACCATGACCGTGCTGGGGGACGAGGTCTCCCCGGCGCCGGTGTTCTTCGGCGCCAACCCGGCCCGCATGACCCGGGCGGGCCGGACCGTGTCGAGGCCGCTCGCGCCGGAAGAGGACGTGGCCCGTGCGCTGCTGGACGCCCTCGGCCCGGACGGCCGCGCCGCCGCCGTGGTGGCCGGCCAGGCGCCCGCCGACATCCGCACCGGCACCAGCCCGCGCGCCGCGGGCAGCGTCGGGCCGCCCGGGGTCGCCGCCAGCGGGCTCGGGCCGACCGCGCGGGCGGTGCTGGGCGAGCTGATCGCGGTCTACCTCGACCGGCTGCCCGCCGCGCTGGCGGCCAGGGAGGCCGCCCGCATCGGGGCCGGTGAGCTGCACTTCGCCTGGGAGGGGCCGCTGACGCCGGGCACCCGGCACTACTACCGGGTCCAGGGCGACGACCTGCTCATCGAGTACGACAACACCACCGACGACGGCAACCACGCGCACACCGTGCTGCGCCGGCCCCGCAGCGACTTCGGCGATGACGTGCTGGCGGCGCACTACCGGCAGGCGCACACCTGAGCCGCCCGGCGGCGGGGCCCGGGCGGCGCCGCCCGCTGCGGCCCGGTTTGCGCGGTGCCGGGCAGAACTCTGGCCGGCGCTGGCCGGATGTCCTCGTCTCGGCGGCGGTCACGCCGTAGCGTCTCCCTGTGATCCGCTGCCGTGTGCTGATCTCCGGCCAGGTCCAGGGCGTCAACTTCCGGCATACGTGCCGGATGATGGCCCAGGACCGGGACGTGCACGGGTGGGTCCGCAACCTGCCGGACGGCCGGGTCGAAGCGGTCTTCGAGGGGCAGGCCGCGGACGTCGAGCACCTGGTGGAATGGTCCCGGCACGGCCCGGTCCTCGCCGCCGTGTCCGACATCGCGGTGCAGTCCGAGCCGCCCGAGGGCCTGACCTCGTTCCTGATCCGCTAGCGCTGCCCGGCGCCCAGGCCGAGCCGGGCGGCCAGCGCGGCCCCTTCCTCCGGGCTGCGGGTGCCCCGCCGCCAGGTGCAGGCCAGCGTCCAGGCCGCCACCTGCCCGGTGGCCAGCACCCGGCGGACGGCCGCCGCCACCGTGCCGGTACCCGGGCCGCCGCCCGCCGGGTAGCGCAGGCCGGGCAGCTCGCCCTCGTCGATCACGTCCGCGTCGACGTGCAGGTACAGCGGCCCGGCCGGGAGCGGGCCGCTGCCGAGCCCGGCCACCGGGACCTGCGCCACCCCGTCGGCGGCCAGCAGCTCCGCCTCGCCCGGGTCCAGGTCCCGGGCCCCGGCCAGCACGATCCGGTCCGGGGAGACCGGCCGCAGCCCCAGCGCGCCGGCGATGCCGGGATCATCGCGGCCGGCGAGCATGGCCAGCGGCATCCCGCCCAGGTATCCCGACGGGCTGGTCGCGGGGGTGTTGTAGTCGCCGTGCGCGTCGAGCCAGATCACCGCCGGGTCGATGCCCGCGGCCTGCAGACCGGCCACCACGCCGAGGGCGGCCACGCAGTCACCGGTCGCGGCGCCCGGCTGCCCGCCGGCGGTGACCGCCGCGGCCACCTCCGCTGCGATCGCCCGGTTCAGCGCGAGCACCCGCGCCGGTGTGCCGCCCGCGGGCAGGTCCGGCGCCACGGCCGGGCCGGGCACCGGCGGCGGCAGCAGCCGCTCGTCCAGGTGGTAGGGCACCACCAGCGTCGTCACAGCAGCCAGCTCAGCACGCCGCCGCCGCGGTGGCAACGGCGGGGCCGGCCGCGCCGGCGGCGGGCTACCTGACCATGGGGAAGCAGAGGAAGGTGGGGATCCGGAACAGCTGCCCCTGATTCGCCCGGACGGCACCCATGATGATGTACACCAGGTGCGCGACGCCGAGGGCGATGAACCCCAGCACGATCAGGATGAGGCCGAGGCCGTGGGTGACCAGCGCCAGCGGGATCGCGATGATGACCAGCGCGATGGCGTAGATGATCCCGGTGATGCTCAGGTTGAGCGCCTGCGCCGCGTGGAACCGGACGTAGCGCGACTCGTTCATCTTCACCAGGTAGATGACCAGCGGCGCGATGATGGCCGCGATGAGGGCCAGCAGGTAGGCGAGCAGCGCCCACATCTGGTCGTCGGACGCCCCGCGCGGGCCGTAGCCCTCGGGGGATTCGGGCTGGTGCCCGTAAGCCGGGATGTTCACCGGCTGCCGCCTTTCCGCCGCGCACCGCCGGCTTTTCCGGATCTCGCCGCACAGAATGTCGCGAACCGTCGCCGTGCGCAAGCAATCGCGCGCTTCGATCAATTTCTCGGTACCGTGCCTTCATGGCACAGCCCGGGCTGCTTCTGGATGACCGGTACCGGCTGGACGAGCACATCGCCGCGGGCGGGATGGGCGAGGTCTGGCGCGGGACCGACCTGCTGCTGAACCGGCAGGTCGCGGTGAAGCTGATGCGGCCGCACTATGCCCAGGACGCGGAGGGCCTGGCGCGGTTCCGCGCCGAGGCCAGATACGCGGCCTCGCTGCAGCACCCGAACATCGCCGTGGTCTACGACTACTGGGAAGGCGACCCGCCCGGCCAGCCCTACCTGGTGATGGAACTGGTGAACGGCCCTTCCCTGGCCGGGCTGGTGGAGCGGGGGCCGCTGCCCCCCGGGCCGGTCATGGACGTGGTCGCCCAGACCGCCGCCGGCCTGCAGGCCGCGCACGCGGCGGGGCTGGTGCACCGCGACATCAAACCCGGGAACCTGCTGATCGGGCCCGGCGGCCAGGTGAAGATCACCGACTTCGGGATCGCCCGCGCCGAGTCGTCGGCAGCGATCACCAGCACCGGCCTGGTCGTCGGCACCATCGCCTACCTGGCGCCGGAACGGCTGTACGGGACACCGGCCACGCCCGCCGCTGACCTGTACGCGCTGGGCATGGTGGCGCACGAGTGCCTCACCGGCAGGCGCCCGTTCGACGGCGAGCCGATCGCGATCGCGTACGCGCACCAGGAGGGGAAGCTGCCGCCGCTGCCGCCGTCCGTGCCGCCGGAGGTGGCCGGCCTGGTCGCCGCGCTGGCCGCCAAGGACCCGGAGGCCCGGCCCGCCAGCGCGGGGGAGGTGGCCGCGTGGGCAGGGCAGCTGCGGGCCGCCCTCACCGGCTCGGCCGCCAGCTACCAGGACAGCGCCGCCTATCCGGGCGGCGGGCCGGCCACCGCGGGCACCAGCCCGACCGGCGACTTCTTCCCGGCCACCCAGACCGGCCGGGCGACCTGGCCGGGACCGGGCCGGACCGCCGGCGGGGGGCCGGGCAGCGGCGGGATCACGGCCGCTGACCTGCCGCCCCCGGCCGGGCGGCGGTTCCCCCTGCGTGCGGTGCTGATCGGGGGCGGCCTGGTGGCTGCCTGCCTGGTGGCGGTGCTGCTGATGGTGCTGCCCAGCTCCCCGCAGCACGGGTCCGCGGGGCTGCGGTCCGACCAGCATTCGGTGGCGCCGGCCAGCCCGTCCGCCTCGCCGGCCGCGGCGACGGCCAGCGCGGCCGTGCCGCAGCAGCCCGTCCCGACCGCGGCGCCGGTCGCCTCCCCGACGCCGACCCCGACCCCGACGGCGTCCCCGACCGCCACGGCCACGCCGACGGCGACTGCCACGGCCACGGCGACCGCCACGGCCACGGCGACCGGTGTCCCCACCGCCGGTCAGGCGACCCCCTGACCGGGGAGCCCGCCGCCGGTCCCGCGGCCGCCTGACCGGGCTGCCCGTCTCCGGCCCGGCGTGCCCCTGGCCAGGGCTGGGCGGCGGCTGCCGCGCGGCCCTGGCCCGCCCGAACGTAGGGTTTCCCCCGATGCGATGGCCGCGCCGCCGCCCCTAGCGTCTGACCCGCCATGCCAGGGCTAGAGGAGGAGCGGGCTATGCGGGGTATCAGCTGGACCGGCGCCGTCGCGCTGCGGCGGGTCACCTTGATCACGATGGCGGCGGCGGCCGGCGGGCTGACCGCCGCCTGCTTCCCGGGGGCGTCGCCCGCAGCGTCGCCGTCCGCCGCGCCTGCCACGGCGGCGGCCAAGCAGCCGGCGTCAGCCCCGCCGGCTTCCGCCGCGGCTGCGCCGCCGGCCGGCAAGGCGACGTCGTCGTGCAACGTCATCACCCAGGCCGAGGCCGCTGCCGCGCTCGGCCAGCCGGTCAGCGCGCCGTCCATGGGCAAGGCCTACGTCGAGGGCGGCGCCGCCTGCGTCTACTACGGGCCGGACGTGCCAGCCGGCGCCACCCCGGACATCCCCCTCGGGGACACCGTGCGGGTGGTGCTGGTGAGGGGGCCGAAGGCGAAGTTCTACTTCGACGACTACCGGGGCAAGGTGCCCGCCAAGCCGCTCTCCGGGCTGGGCGACGCCGCTTACTACGACGGCTACGCCTCCGTCAACGTCCTCAAAGGCGACGCCTACGTCCGAATCAACGTGGGCATCTTCCACAACCTCGGCCCGGAGAAGGTGCTCGCCGCCGACGCGCTGCCCCGGATGTGACGCGCCGCAGGGCCCGGCCGGTCCTCAGCTGGCCGGATCCGCCGCCTGCTGGGCCGGCACCACCGCTTCCGCCCGGCGCAGCGCGCGCAGCGCCAGCTGGGCGTGCAGCAGCACGCCGTCGGCCATCACCGAGTCGTCGAACGCCGCCCGTGGGCTGTGGTTGTCCGGCCCGTCCGTGCGGTCGCCGGTGTGGGCGCCGAGGAACAGGTAGCAGCCCGGGACCTCGTCGAGCACCCGGGAGAAGTCCTCCGACCCGGTGATCGGGTCGGCCAGCTCGTGGTAGCGCTCGGTGCCGAAGACCTCGGCGACCACCCCGGCGGCGAACGCCGCGTGGCCCGGGTCGTTGCGGGTCAGCGGGTACTCGTCGGTGTAGTCCACGTCCACGTCCACGCCGAAGGCCGCGCCGATCTGCCGGCACAGCGCGGGCGCCTCCACCCGGATCCGGTCGCGGGCCTCCCGGGAGAAGGACCGGATCGTGGCCTCGAACCGGGCGTCGTCGGGGATGATGTTGCGCTTCGTGCCCGCGTGCAGGCTGCCGACCGTCACCACCACCGGGTCGAACACGTCGAACCGGCGGGTCACCAGCGTCTGCAGCGCCGTCACCATCTCCGCGGCGGCGGTGATCGGGTCCCGGGAGCGGTGCGGCGCCGAGCCGTGCCCGCCCTCGCCCCGGACGACCACCGTCATGCCGGCGCTCGCCGCCATCAGCTGGCCGGGCCGGGTGGCGAACACCGAGCGCGGGATCATCGAGGACAGCACGTGCATGCCGTAGGCGGCCACCACCGGCCTGCCCGCCGCCTCGAGCACGCCCTCCGCGACCATCCGGCCGGCCCCGTCCCACCCCTCCTCGCCCGGCTGGAACATGAACACCACGTCACCCGGCAGCTCGCTGCGGTGCGCCGCGAGCAGCCGTGCGGCGCCGACGAGCATCGCGGTGTGCAGATCGTGGCCGCAGGCGTGCATGGCCCCGTCCACCGTGCTCGCGTACTCCAGCCCGGTCGCCTCCGTGACCGGCAGCGCGTCCATGTCGCCGCGCAGCAGCACGGCCGGCCCGCGCCGGCCGCCGCGCAGCACCGCCGTGACCGACGACAGCGCGCGGCCGGTGGTGATCTCCAGGTCCAGCCCGGCCAGCTCGGTGAGCACCGTCTCCTGCGTGACGGGCAGGGCCAGACCGGTCTCCGGCTGGGCGTGCAGCACCCGCCTGAGCCTGATCAGGTCGGGCCCGAGCGCGCTGGCGTCGTCCCGGAGCCGGTCGTCAAGAGCCATAGAGTGCCTCCAGCCGCGCCCGTGCGCCGTTGCGGGGTTCCTGCCTGAGAGGGTACGGGCCCGCGGATTTTCCGGAAACCGCCCGGCCGGCGGCGAATACCGCGGTCACGGCGGCGAGCAGCAGGGCGGCGAGCGCGAGCACCGCGCTGGCCGAGAGCTGCTGCAGGGCGGCGCCCGCGGCGGCCCCGGCCAGCATGGCCCCGGCCAGCATGGCCGCGGCCGAGCCGAGCCGGCGGTGCGGCCGGGCGCCGCTGCCGCCGCCCAGCCGCGCGGCGACGGGCTGGCGGCGCCGCAGCGGCGGGGTGACGGCCATGGCGGTTCCGTTCGGCTGGGGTGGGGCGCCGCGCCGGGGCCCGGGGTCACCCGGGCCGCCTGGGCGGCGGCCCG
>JBLMWU010000080.1:0-4130 GCA_050257395.1 Gemmatimonadota bacterium
GCGGGCCTGGATCCGGAGCAACTCACCGATCCGGCTGCGCGCGGCCCGCGATGGCATGCCTTTGACAGCGGCCAGGTAGGACAGGAACTCCCGCACGGTCAGGTGCGGGTACACGCCGAAGTCCTGCGGCAGGTAGCCAAGGTAACGACGCAGCAGGCCCGGCCTGGCCACGGCGTCGTGGCCGTCGAACAGCACCTGGCCGCTGGTCGGGCGGGTCACTGTGGCGGCGATCCGCATCAGCGATGACTTCCCCGCGCCGTTGGGCCCGCGCAGGCCGGCCAGCCCGGGCCCGAGCCGCATGGTCACGTCATCCACGCCGCGGACGCCCGCCCTTGTAGACCTTGACGACATTGGCTAGCTCCAGCCGCATCGTGTCGTGCCCTCCTGTCTTGGACTGTTGCGCCGGGTCCCGGCCAGG
This sequence comes from Gemmatimonadota bacterium, assembly GCA_050257395.1. GTDB lineage: Bacteria > Actinomycetota > Actinomycetes > Streptosporangiales > Streptosporangiaceae > JAIRTY01. The sequence continues at coordinate 419 of JBLMWU010000080.1, forward strand.
CGCAGCCTCGGGATTCGCCGGGGCTAGGCACGCGGGAGAATTGCCCGCTGTGCCGCGGGCGACCATGCAACTCCGCCCTGGCCCGCTGCCGTTGTGGCCGCGGCCGGCGGCTGCGTTATCAGGCAACCAGCCGGCCGGTGGGGCGTCACTACGCCCAGTCACCGGATTAGGGGTAGGGCTAGGCATACCTGGCGGCTACCGTCAGCCTCATCGGCACCGCTCGCGGCGCGGGCTACCGTGAGGAGCATGCAGAGACCACGGACCGCGCTGGAGGCGCTCACCTGGCGTCGGCTGCTGGCCAGCAGCTGGCCGTGGCGGTCCGCGGGCTACCTGCTAGCCACCTTGCCGGTTGCGCTCGTGGCTGCGGCCTTGCTGGCGGTCCCGGCGGTGCCGTGGCTGGTGCTGGCGGCGGGCGGCTACCCGGTGGGCGTGGTCGTGCTGCTGGTCTTGCTCGGGGCCGCGCTGATCGCCGGGGCAGGGCCACTGATCGCGGTGCCGGTGGCGTCCCTGGCCCGCAGGCGCCTGCACCTGGCGGACACCCGGCCGCTCGGCTCCGCCGCCCGCCGCGACACGGCGGCTGGCGGGGCGGTGCCGTGGCTGCGGGCCCGATACACCGACCCGGCGGCATGGCGCCAGACCGGCTATGTCTGCCTGCTGGCCACCGTCGTGCCCGTCCTGTCGATCGCCGCGCTGCTCGCCGCGCCGGCGGCCGCGGCGTTCATCGCCAGCCCGTTCCTGGTCCTGGCGCAGCAGCCGGGCGGCAGCCCGGTAGCACTGGGTTTCGGCCACGTGGCCACCGTGCCCCAGACACTGCCGTACCTGATCGGCGGCCTGGTGCTGCTGCCACTGGCCGGCTACCTGGTGACCCTGGTCGCCGGCGCCGACGCTGCCGTGGCCCGCGCGCTGCTGCTGGGCGGGCCGGACGAGCAGCTACGCGCCGAGCTGACCGAGGTGACCCGCTCGCGTGCACGGCTGGCCGACGCGTTCGAGGCCGAGCGCCGCCGGATCGAACGCGACCTGCACGACGGCGCCCAGCAGAAGCTGGTCAGCCTCACCATGCAGCTCGGCCTGGCCCGGCTCGACCTCCCCCCCGGGTCACCGGCCGCGGATGCCGTCGTCGCCGCGCACGATCAGGCCAAGCAGCTGATGGCCGAACTGCGCGAGCTCATCCACGGCATCCAGCCGCAGGTCCTGAGCGACCTCGGGCTGCCCGCCGCCTTGGGCGAGCTCGCCGACTCCTCCCCGGTCCCGGTCACCGTTGACGCCAACCTGGATGGGCGGCTGCCAGACCGGGTCGAGAACACCGCCTACTTCGTGGCGGCCGAGGCGCTCACTAACATCGCCAAGCACAGCGGCGCCACCAGCGCGACCGTCACCGCCCGCCGGCACGGCAACCTGCTGGTCGTCGAGATCAGCGATAACGGCCGCGGCGGTGCCGACCCGGCCCGCGGCACCGGCCTGACCGGGCTGGCCGACCGGGTCGCCGTCGCCGGAGGGCGGATGCTGCTGTCCAGCCCGCCCGGCGGCCCGACACTTCTGCGCGCGGAACTCCCATGCAGCTAGAGCCGAACGCAACATGGGCGGTCCTGGCTGAGGACGCGGTCCTGCTCCGCGAAGGACTCGCCGGCCTGCTCGAACGATTCGGCTTCCGGATCGCCGCGGTGACCGGTGACGCCGAAGGGCTCCAAGCAGCCGTCGCCGAGCACGCCCCGGACCTGGTGATCACCGACATCAGGATGCCCCCGACCTTCACCGACGAGGGGCTGCGCGCCGCCGTCGAGCTGCGCCGTGCCCACCCCGGGCTCGCGGTGGTCGTGCTCAGCCAGTACGTCCAACAGCGCTACGCCGCCGACCTGCTCGATTCCGGCGACGGCCGCGGCGTCGGCTACCTGCTCAAGGACCGGGTAGCCGACGTCGAGGAGTTCATCGCCGCGCTGCGCCGCGTCGCCGCCGGCGGAACCGCCGTCGACCCCCAGGTCATCAGCCAGCTGGTGCGGCGCCGCCGCGACCCGCTGACCGCCCTGTCGGCCCGCGAGCGCGAAGTCCTCGCGCTCATCGCCGAAGGACACTCCAACGCCGCCATCGCCCGCAAGCTCGTCATCACCGAGGCAGCCGTCGGCAAGCACGTCGGCAACATCCTCGCAAAACTCCGCCTCCCCCAGACCAACGACACCAACCGCCGCGTCCTCGCCGTCCTGGCCTACCTCAGAAGCGGCACACAGGAACAACCGAGCCCACACGCATGACGTGGGAAGGCACGAGTCAGTACCAGAGCTGCAGTCCATAGCCCATCCGCAACCGCCTTCCCGCCGGCGGCGAACCGAACCAGAATGATCGTTCGGGCGCAGCTGATGCATCCCTGCCTACCGCCGAAGAGCCGACCATAAGGCGGATATCACGCTGAGCGTGCGCCAAAGTCCAGTCACGCAGCCCGGTCTAGCGGATTGCGTGCCCTCGGCGCGGTGGGTGATCGCTGGGCTGGCGGCCTGCCGGGCACCGGGGAAGTACCCTTGGCCGATGTTCTCGCCTCAAGGCCCGTCTGTGCGTGAACTGGCGGTGCAGGCGCTGTCGTCGGTCGAGGGCGGCTATGACCTGCTGGCCCCGAAGTTCGATCACACACCTTTCCGCACTCCCGATGGCGTGCTTGACGCGACCGCTGGGGCGTTGCGCCCGTTCGGCCCGTTTGGCCGGGGACTGGACGTGTGCTGCGGTACCGGCGCGGGCATGCGGGTCCTCAGATCCTTGTGCCAGGGGCCGGTCACGGGCGCCGACTTCAGCGCTGGCATGCTCGCGCAGGCACGCCGTGCGCACCCCGGCGCTGGGTGGGTACGGGCCGATGTGCGGGCCCTGCCCTTCGCCGGGGCCTTCGACCTGGCGGTCAGCTTCGGGGCGCTCGGGCACTTCCTGCCTGCCGAACGGCCCGCGCTGTTCGCCGGGGTGCACCGCGCGCTGCGGCCTGGCGGGATTTTCGCCGTCCCGGTCGGTGCGCCGCCGCCCCTCACCTCAGGCTGGTACTGGGCACTGCTCGGGTTCGACCTGGCCATGCGCATCCGCAATGCCCTGTGGCGTCCCCCGTTCGTCATGTACTACCGCACCTGCCCGCTGCACGCACTCCGCAACGACCTGACCGCATCCGGATTCACCGTGACGACCCTCCCCCTGACGGCCCTGGGCCAGCGCGAGGACGGCAGCCCGCGCTACCGGCTCGTCCTCGCACGCACAGCCAGCACACCCTGACCGATGCGCACGCCGCCAGAGTGCACCTGACCGCGGCCTCAGTCCTGCCCCGCACGACCGCCGGCCACGACCCTCCGATTGCGCGTCCTGACACACGAGGCTGCTCCGCAGCCGGGCACCGCGACCTCGATGCGCGGATCATCCGTTTACACGCGTTCCTCGGTGAGCCCGAAGCGGATCAACAGGCCGCACGGATCGGCGGCGATGCGCGCGTTACCGCCCGGCCCTCCGGCTACCGTCCGTAACGACCTTCGGCTCCGTGGGATCGCCCGGGGAGAGCTCCCGGATGGCCTGGATGGGCGCGGCCGACACCGGGCAGCCTGAAGCGCAGGCTCCAGCAGACCGCTCTGTCGGCGGCATGACCGGACGTTTCCGACGACCCGGTTGACCCGTTAACTGCGGCGGACCGCGCGGACCACCGCGTCGACACCGGTGCCAACCGCGGCTCTTGGCCGGTCCTCCGCAACGACGACTT
>JBLMWU010000081.1:0-27254 GCA_050257395.1 Gemmatimonadota bacterium
CCGCCACCACCAGGCCAAACAGGCCCAAGGCTGGACCCTCACCCACGCCGAGCCCGGCCACCTCACCTGGACGCTGCCCCACGGCCGCACCTACCGCGCCGGACCCGACCCGTACCCCGCCAACGGACCCTGAGCAGCACGGCTCGCCAGACGCCGCGTCACGGCACCGGACCGCCCGGTGAGGCCAGGGCTTGTTCTGCCGTGCCGCTCGCGGCAAGGAGGGCGGCGGCGAACTGTTCCGCGGGGCCGCTGAGCGCGATGTGCAGCAGTTCGGTGCGGTGCACCAGCGGCGGCCAGGTCACCGGGACGGCGGTGATGCCCGGCATGGCCGCGGCGGCGGCCCGGGGCAGCACCGCGAGCCCGTGCTGGGCCGCCACCAGCGAGCCCAGCATGGTCAGGTCGGCGCCGTCATACCGAAGCGAAGGCCGGAACCCGTCGGTGCCGGTGACGGCCCGCAGGTCCGCCAGCGGCACGGCGGTGTCCGGGGCGTCCAGCCACCAGGCGTCGGCCAGCCCGGCGAGCCGCAGCCCGGGCCGCCCGGCCAGCGGATGCCCGGCTGGCAGCGCCACCGCCAGCGGTTCCTCGGCGACCGCGGCCGCCGTGACCGGGACCCCGGCCGGCAGCCGCAGCGGATCACCGGGTGTGGTCACCCCGTCGACCAGGCCGGCATCCACCTGCCCGGTCGCCACCTGGGCCGGGATGGCCATCCGGCTGGCGGCCTGGACGGTCACCGCCAGCCGCGGGCTGGCCTGCCGGGCGCTGGCCAGCGCGGCCGCCATCCGGGGCACCGCCGCCAGCGGGCTCACGCCGAGGGTGAGCCGGGCGGCGGGCGGCGCTGTCGCCCGGGCGACCTCGGCCCGGGCCGCGGCCAGCCGCAGCAGGATCGGCCCGGCGTGCTCCAGCAGCCGCGACCCCGCCTCGGTGACCGCCACCGGCCGGCGGCGCAGCAACGGCACGCCCAGGTCGGCCTCGAGCGTGGCGATCTGCTGCGAGACCGCTGACTGGGTGTAGCCGAGCCGGGCGGCGGCGGCCGAGAACGAGCCGCACTCGGCCACCGCGACAAACGTGCTCAGGAGATGCGGATCCACCCAGCATCAGTATCACTAATGCCAGATGCACAGATAATCATTGGCGGTGAACGAGCGCCGCCGCCAAGAATGACCGTATGGATACCGCTCCCGCCGCGCCCCGGGTCGCCCTGGTGGGCGACCGCTCCCCGCACGTCCGCTCGCACCAGCTCATCCACGGCCTGCTGGCCGCGCTCGCCGAACGCGAAGGCCTGCCGCTGGACGCCTACTGGCTCGGCACCACCGAGGTGGCGCCGGCCGAGCTGGCCCGGTTCGACGGGATCTGGCTGGTGCCCGGCAGCCCGTACGAGAGCATGACCGGGGCCATGGCGGCGGCCCGCACCGCCCGGGAGGGCCTGATCCCGTTCCTGGGCACCTGCGGCGGGTTCCAGCACGCGCTGCTGGAGTTCGCCCGCAACGTCTGCGGCCAGGCCGGCGCCAGCCACGCCGAGTACACGCCGGACGCGCCGGACCCGCTCATCGTGCCGCTCGCCTGCTCCCTGGCCGGCCACGAGGTCGCGGTCCGGATCACCCCCGGCTCCCTGGCCGAGCGGGCCCTGGGCGCCGAGCGGACGGTCGAGCGCTACCACTGCTCCTACGGCCTCAGCCCCGGTTACCTGGACCTGCTGCGCGGCCACGGGCTCCGGTTCACCGGCGCGGACGACAGCGGGGAGGTGCGGATCGCGGAGCTGCCCGGCCACCCCTTCTTCCTGGCGACCCTGTTCCAGCCGGAGCTGTCCGCGGACCCGCGGCCGCACCCGGCCATCCGGGCCTTCGCCGCGGCGGTCACCGCCCACGCGGCGCAGGCTCCGGTGACCGGCGCCCCCGGCCCCGGCCGGGCCGCTGTGGCGGGCACCGGCCCAGCGGGCACCGCCGCCCAGCCCGCCGCGGCTGCCACCGCCGCGCCGCGGCTGTGACGGCGCGGGGCCGCTCCGGCGCGGTGACCACCTGGACCGCACTCAGCGTCGTCTACGTGGTCTGGGGCTCCACCTACCTGTCCATCCGGGTGCTGGACCGCAGCGCGCCGCCGCTGCTGGCGATGGGCACCCGCTTCCTCACCGCGGGCTTGCTGCTCGCGGTGTTCCTGGCGGTGCGGCACGGGCCGGGGATCCTGCGCGTGCCGCCGCGCCGGGTGGCCGCCGCCGCGCTGGTGGGCGTGCTACTGCTGGCCGGGGGCAACGGCGCGGTCGCCGTGGCTGAGCAGGCCATCCCGTCCGGCCTGGCCGCGCTGCTGGTTTCGGCCGTGCCGCTGTGGCTGGTGTGCTTCCGGCTGGCCACCGGTGACCGCCCGCGCCGGTTCACCGTCGCCGGCACCCTGCTGGGGTTCGCGGGTATCGCGGTGCTGACGCTGCCCGGCAGCCACCCGGCCGGCACCGCGCTGTGGGGGGTGCTGGTGGTGCTGGGCGGCAGCGTCTCCTGGGCCACCGGGTCGTTCGCGTCACAGCGGCTGCCGGTGCCCGGCCAGCCGTTCGTGGCCACCGCCTACGAGATGCTCGCGGGCGGCAGCGTGATGCTCGCGGCCGGCGCGGCCAGCGGCGAGACGGCCCGGCTGCACCTGGCCGCCGTCCCGGCCACCGGCTGGCTCGCCCTCGGCTACCTGATCCTGTTCGGGTCGCTGCTGGCGTTCTCCGCGTACGTGTGGCTGCTGGGCCACGCCCCGCTCTCGCTGACCGCGACCTACGCCTACGTCAACCCGGTCGTCGCGGTGCTGCTCGGCGCGGTGCTGCTCAGCGAGCAGCTGACCTGGCCGATGCTGCTCGGCGGCGCGGTCGTGGTGGCCGGGGTGGGGCTGGTCGTGTCGGCTGAGCGGCCGCGGCGCGCACCGGTCCCGCCCGCCGAGCCGGAGCCCGGGCGGGTTCACGCGCTGCCAGGGGCTCGCGAACCGGGCACCACCAGCCCTGACTCGTAGGCGGCGACGACCGCCTGGGTGCGGTCGCGCAGGCCCAGCTTGGCCAGCATCCGGCTCACGTGGGTCTTGACGGTCTCCTCGGTGACCACCAGCCGGACCGCGATCTCCGGGTTGGACAGGCCCTCGGCGACCAGCCGGAGGACCTGCGTCTCGCGCGGCGTGAGCGTGCTGAGCGGGGCCGGGGGCGGTGCCTGCGCAGCCGGCCGCTGCCGGGCGAACTCGCTGATGAGACGGCGGGTGACCGCCGGGGCGAGCAGCGCCTCGCCGGCCGCGATCACCCGCACGGCGTCGAACAGGCGTTCCGCGGTGACGTCCTTGAGCAGGAAGCCGCTGGCCCCCGCGCAGAGCGCGTCGTAGACGTACTCGTCCAGGTCGAAGGTGGTGAGGATGAGCACCCGCGGCCCCCCGCCCGCCTCCCCTGCCCCCTTCACCGGCCCGGTGAGCTGGCGGGTCGCCTCGATGCCGTCGGTGCCGGGCATCCGGACGTCCATGAGGACGACGTCGGGCCGCAGCTCCCGGCAGATCCGCACCGCCTCCGCCCCGTCCGCGGCGGTGCCGACGACCGTGAAGTCCGGCTGCGTGCCGAGCAGATCGGCGAAGCCGGCCCGGACCACCTGATGGTCGTCGGCGACGACGATCCGCACCGCGCTGTCGTTCATCGGACTTCCTCGCTCTTTCCCGGGAGAGTCGCTGTCACCAGGAAGCCGCCGTCCGGGGCTGCCCCGGTGTGCAGCTCACCGCCCACGGCCGCGGCCCGCTCGCGCATGCCGGCCAGCCCGAGCCCGCCAGCGGGCGGGTCCGCCGGCGGGCCGGGCCCGTTGTCGCGGACGAGCAGCTCCAGGCCGTCGCCGGTGTAGTGCAGCTCCACGTCCACGGCGGCGCCAGGGGCGTGCCGCCGCGCGTTGGTGAGCGCCTCCTGCACGATGCGGTAGGCCGCCAGCTCGACGCCCGGGTCGAGCGGGGCCGGCGCCCCGCGCAGGATGAGCCGCGTGCCGGTGCCGGCCGCGTCCCGGGCGGCGTCGAGCAGCTCGTTGAGCTCCCGCAGTCCCGGCTGCGGCTGCCGGACGGCCGCCGGCTGGGCCGGGCCCGCGGCCTGGGCGTCCTCCCGCAGCACCCCGAGCAGCCGCCGCATCTCGGTCAGCGCGGTCCGCGCGGTGTCACCGATGGCGGACAGCCGCTGTGCCCCGGCCTCGGGCATCCCCGGGGTGGCCAGCCGGGCGGTCTCCGCCTGCACGGAGATCATCGAGATGTGATGCGCCACCACGTCGTGCAGTTCGCGGGCGATGCGCGCACGCTCCCCCCGCGCGGTGTGCTCCAGCAGGCTGCCGGCCATCGCCTGCTGGGCCTCCTGGTTGGCCAGTGCTTCGGAGCGTGCCCGGCGGGCGATCCCCGCCCAGGCCGCGACCGGGGCGAGAGATGCCAGCAGGACGGCGAGCACGCCGGTCTCGGCGCCCCGCGGCGCGCCGAAGGCGAGCGCCAGGAACGGCATGGCGAGGACGGCGGCGAGCACCTGCGGCCCCCGGCGGCCCAGCCGGTACAGGGCGATGAGCCCGGCGGCCGCCCCGGCGGCGGTCAGTGCCTGGAACGCCCCGAGCGCCAGCAGGTCCGCCGCGGTCACCGCCACCGCGGCCCCGGCCGGGCGCAGGAACACCAGGGGCAGCGTGGTGGCCAGGCACAGCAGGCCGAGCAGGATCGCCGACTGCGGGCTCATGAAGGTGCTGTGACCCACGCTGTGGGTCACCTGCGGGACCACACCCGGGGGCCCGGGCTGGGCGGCAGCGTGGCTGGCCGAGTGGGTCAGGCCCAGCGGCCCGATGGAACCCAGGTCGTAGACGGCGCGCAGGGCCAGCTCGGTGACGGCCAGCACCGCCAGCGCCGCCCCGGCGGCGGCCGCCGCGTGCGGCGCAGCAGCGAGCCGCCGGGCCGTGCCGGCCCAGCCGTCCCGCCCGCCACCTGACCGGCTCATGCATGCCATTGTGGCTGCCGGGCGGCGCGATGGCGTCCCCCCAGGCAGCGAGCGGCCCGTCCCTCCCGGGAGGGACGGGCGGGCACCGTCCCCCACGCCGGTGACGCCCAAGACCGCTCCCCGGCGTGACGACCGCCACCGCCTGTGCTCCGTACCGTGCCGGTCATGGACGCAACCATCGAAGTGACCGGGCTGCGCAAGCGGTTCGGCCCGGCGCTGGCGCTGGACGGCATGTCGTTCACGGTCACGCCGGGACAGGTCACGGGCTTCGTCGGCCCCAACGGGGCCGGCAAGTCCACCACCATGCGGGTGATCCTCGGCCTGGATGCGGCCGACGAGGGGCACGCGCTGATCGGCGGGCAGCCGTACGCGAGCCTGCGCTGCCCGCTCACCCAGGTGGGGGCGCTGCTGGACGCGGCCGCGCTGCAGCCCAGCCGGTCCGCCCGCAACCACCTGCTGTGGCTGGCCCACTCCCAGGGCCTGGCCGCCCGCCGGGTGGACGAGGTGATCGGGCTGTCCGGGCTGCAGACCGCGGCCAGGCGCCGGGCGGGCGGGTTCTCGCTGGGCATGCGGCAGCGGCTGGGCATCGCCGCGGCCATGCTGGGAGACCCGCCGGTGCTGATGTTCGACGAGCCGTTCAACGGCATGGACCCCGAGGGCATCGTGTGGATGCGCGGCTTCCTGCGGTCGCTGGCCGCCGAGGGCCGCGCGGTGCTGGTCTCCAGCCACCTGATGAGCGAGCTCGAAGACACCGCCGACCACCTGCTGGTGGTGGGCCGGGGCCGGGTCATGGCCGACACCAGCGTGGCGGACCTGATCACGGCCGCGTCCGGGGACCGGGTCATGCTGCGCACCGGTGAGCGCACCCAGGCGATGACGGTGCTGGCGCACGCGGGGGCCACCGTCACCGCCACCGGCCGGGACACGCTCACCGTCGCAGGCCCGACGACGGAGCGCATCATCGCCCTGCTGAGTGAGAGCGGGGTGCCGTTCTCCGAGGTGTCGGCGCACCGCGCGACGCTGGAGGAGGCCTACATGGAGCTCACCCGCGACGCGGTCGAGTTCAGAGGCCAGCGGCCCGCCCGCCACGATCAGCAGGAGGCGGCGCGATGACCACCATCACCCCCCGCCGGCCCGCGGTCCAGGCCGGCAAGGACGGGTTCGGGCAGCTGCTGCGGGCCGAGTGGACCAAGTTCCGGACCGTGCGCGGCTGGCTCATCGGCCTCGGGGTGGCGGCCGTGGTAACGGTCCTGCTCGGGGTGCTCACCGGCGGGAGCAGCAACATCGCCTGCCGCTTCGGCCCGGGCGGCCCGGTCAAGCACGGCCGGGCCTGCCTGCCGCCCGCGCCGCCGGCAGCGCCGGGCGGCCAGCCGGTGAACGACGCCTTCTACTTCGTGCACCAGCCGCTGGCCGGCAACGGCACCATCACCGCCCGGGTGACCTCGTTCACCGGCCGGTACGGCCCCGGCACGGGCCCGTACCCGCAGCTGACGACCGCGGGCCTGCAGCCGTGGGCCAAGGGCGGGATCATCATCAAGGCGGGCACGAAGCAGGGCTCGCAGTACGCCGCGATGCTGGTCACCGGCAGCCACGGGGTCCGGATGCAGGACAACTTCACCCGGGACATGCCGGGCCTGGCCGGCCGGGTGTCGGCCGCGTCGCCCCGCTGGCTGCGGCTGACCCGCTCGGGTGACACGATCACCGGCTACGACTCCGCCGACGGCAGCCACTGGACCCTGGTGGGCACCGCCCGCCTCTCCGGGCTGCCCGCCACCGTCCAGGCCGGGCTGTTCGCGGCCTCCCCGCTGTACACGGTGACCACCCAGAACTTCGGCGGCGGGGAAACCGGGTCCAACGGTCCCGCCGACGCCACCGCCGTCCTCGACCACGTCAGCCTGGCCGGCGGGTCTGCCGCCGGGTGGACGGCGACCGAGGTCGGCGGGGCCCGCGCGGCACCGGTGCCGGGCCGCTTCCACCGGGCCGGCGGCACGTTCACGGTCACCGGGTCCGGCGACATCGCACCGGTCCTGCCCGGTGACGGCAACGGCCTGGGCCCCAACACGACGATCGAGAAGAGCCTGGCCGGGGCGTTCGCCGGGCTGATCGCGGTGGCGGTGGTGGCGGCGATGTTCATCACCGCCGAGTACCGGCGCGGCCTGATCCGGGTCACCCTGGCGGCGAGCCCGCGGCGGGGCCGGGTGCTGGCGGCGAAGGCCATCGTCATCGGCTCGGTCACGTTCGCAGCCGGGCTGGCCGCGGCCATCGTGGCGGTGGCGGTGGGTGACCGGCTGGCGGCCGCGAAGGGCTTCTACCTCTACCCGGTGACCGGGCTGACCGAGGTCCGCGTCGTGGCCGGCACCGCGGCGCTGCTCGCGGTGGGCGCCGTGTTCGCCCTGGGCGTCGGCGCGCTGCTGCGGCGCAGCGTGGTGGCGGTCACCGCGGTCATCGTGGCGATCGTGTTCCCCTACATCCTCGCGATGGCCTCGGTGCTGCCGGTCGGGGCGGCGGACTGGCTGCTGCGGCTCACCCCCGCCGCGGGCTTCGCCATCCAGCAGAGCGTGCCCGCCTACCCGCAGGTCACCGGCCTGTACACGCCAAACCAGGGATACTTCCCGCTGTCCCCGTGGGCGGGCTTCGCGGTCCTGTGCGCCTACGCCGCGGCAGCCCTCGGCCTGGCCGTGGTCCTGCTGCGCCGGAGAGACGCATGAGCCAGCTGGCAGGGGCCGGGCAGGTCCGCCTGCCCGGCCCCGCGGCCGCGGCCCGGGCCTACCTGCGGGCGGAGTGGACCAAAACGCGGACGGTGGCGGGGCCGGCCTGGCTGCTGGTGGCCACCGCGGCGCTGACCGTGGCGGTGAGCGTGACGGTGACCGCGGGGGTCCGCTGCCCCGCCGGGATGGCGTGCCCGGTCGATCCCGGCCGGCTGAGCCTCACCGGGATCCAGCTCAGCCAGGCCGTCGCCGCCATCCTCGGCGTGCTGACGATCAGCACCGAGTACAGCACCGGCATGATGCGCACCACCCTGACCGCGCTGCCGCGGCGGCCGGCGGTGCTGGCCGCCAAGGCGGCCGTGCTGACCGGCGGGGTGCTGGCGGCGGGGGCCCTCGGGGTGCTGGGGTCGGTGCTGGCGGGCGGGCGGATCCTGCCCGGCCACGGCTTCACGGCCGCCCGCGGGTTCGGGCCAGTGTCGCTGGCCAGCGGGCCGGTGCTGCGGGCCGCCTGCGGCTCGGTGCTGTACCTGGCCCTGATCGCGCTGCTCAGCCTGGGTGTCGCCGCGCTGGTGCGGGACTCGGCGGCCGCCATCGGGATCGTGCTCGGCCTGCTCTACCTCGCCCCGATCGCGGCCGGCTTCATCAGCAATCAGCACTGGCACAACCGCGTCGAGCGGTACTCGCCGATGCCGGCCGGGCTCGCCATCCAGGCCACCAGGAACCTGCACAGCCTGCCCATCAGCCCGTGGATGGGGCTGGGCGTGCTCGCCGCCTGGGCCGCCGCGGCACTGCTGGCCGGCGGGCTGGCGCTCCGGCTGCGCGATGCCTGACCGCGGCGGGTCAGCGGGCGGCGCGGCCCTGGATGAGCCCGTAGCTGATCGCGTCGTCCACGGTGAGCAGCCGCTCGCGGCGGGCGTCGGCGCGGATGTCGTCCACCTCCCGGCCGGTGACCTCGGCCAGCCGGATGTACAGCTCGTCCAGCATCACCCGGACCTGTTCCTCCCGGGCGGCCAGCTCGGTGACCCGGCCGTCGAAGCTGACCTTGGGCTCGGCCAGGGCGAACATCGCGTTCGGGTAGGCCAGCCGGCGGGTGGCCGAGGCCAGCACCCCCAGCGCCGGGCCGCTGATCCGGCCGCCCGCCTGGACGTGCACCGGGACCCGGAGCACGTCCAGGACCCCCATCACGGTCAGCGCCGCGGACAGGTCCGCGTCGAGGTTCTGCAGCTCGAGCCGGATCGGCTCGTCGCCTTCCGCGTCCAGGGTGAGCAGCTGGGCACACAGCCGGGTGGCCGTCTCGCCGTCCAGCTGGCCGCTGGCCATCACGATCCGCCGGTCGAGCAGCCGCTCATACACCCGGCCGGGCCAGCCGCCCGGTTCCGGCCAGACCCGGGTGGGCTGGATGACCGGCGCGGGCGCGGGCGGCTGCCGCGGCGGGCCGGGCTCGTTCGGCGGGCCGGGCGGCCCGGGCGGGAACGGCGGGCGGGGCGGGAAATGACCCGCTGGCGGCATCATGGTGACTCCCTTCGGTCCTCCCCGGCGGCCCGATCCAGCCGCCAGCTGACCTGGCTGCCGACGGCGGCCGCGTAGCGCTCCAGGGTGGACAGGCGCAGGTCGGACTCCCCGGCCTCGAGACGGGCGACCGCCGACTGGGAGGTGCCCATCCGGGCCGCCACCTCGGTCTGGGACAGCCCGGCGGCCTGGCGCTGGGCGGCCAGGTCCGCGATGAGCCGCTGCCGCTGCGCGGACATGCGCCGCAGCGCCATCTCGCGGAAGCCGGGCAGCAGCGGCAGCCCGGCCTCCCCCGCCGGGGCCATGGGCTCCTCCGGCAGGCCGGCCCGGGGATCTTCGTTCATCCCTTTAATGATATCTCTCAAACGAGATCTCGCCGGTGGCGTATCGCGCGCCGCGAACACCGCGCCGCCGGATGCTCAGCCAGCCAGGCAGGACGGCGGCAGGTGGAACCAGCGCAGCCGCTCGAACTCCGGCGGCAGCCCGGTCGGGCCGTCCCCGATCCGGTCGGGGCGGCCGGCCAGCAGCTCGCGGGCCGCGGCCAGCTGGCCCGCCAGCGCGCCGGCGCCCGCCCGCTGCCGGCGCCGCGGGTAGTCCAGCCCGGTGCCGCCGAACCTCACGTCGGCCAGGCTCAGCGGCGGCTCGGCGGGCCCGGCCCGGTGCCGCCACAGCCCGGAGCCCGGGTCGAACAGGTAGTCCGGCAGCAGCCGGTGCCCCTGCGAGGCGACCAGGTCGACCGCATCGATCAGGTAGTCGCGGGTCGCGTCGGAGATGAAGTAGTTGAAGTTGACCCGGGTCCAGCCCGGCTTGATGCCCTCACAGCCGAGGCTGATCTCGTCCCGGTAGGCGTGCGAGTGCGCCTCATCGATGGCCAGCAGCCGGTGGCCGTAGGGGCCGGCGCAGGAGCAGCCGCCCCGGGACTGGATGCCGAACAGATCGTTGAGCACCGCCACCACGAAGTTGTGGTGCAGGTACAGCGGCCCGCGGCGGACCCGGAAGGAGACGATGGACAGCCGCGCCGAGTGCTGGTTGCCGAGGATCTCGATGGCCGGGTTGGCGCTCCAGCGCTGCAGGGCCCGCCGCCACAGCCGTTCCTCCCGGGCGGCGATCAGGTCGGTGCCGACCGCCTCCTTGAGGCCGAACACCAGGCCCGCGCGGATCGACTCGACGATGGCGGGGGTGCCGCCCTCCTCCCGGGCCACCGGGTCGTCCAGGTACCGGTGCCCGACCGGGTCGACGAACGCGACGGTGCCGCCGCCCGGGACGGTGGGCACCCGGTTGCGCACGAGCTCCCGCCGCACCACCAGCACCCCCGGGGTCTGCGGGCCGCCGATGAACTTGTGCGGGGACAGGAAGATCGCGTCCTTGTAGTCGCCGCGGCCCGGTGCGGTCTCCGCCATCCGGATCGGCGCGTACGGCCCGGCCGCCGCGTAGTCCCAGAACGACAGCGCCCCGTGGGAGTGCAGCAGGGCGGCGATCCGGCTGGTGTCGGTCAGGATGCCGGTCACGTTGGACGCGGCCGAGAAGCTCCCGATGAGCAGCGGCCGGTCAGCGTGCCGGGCCAGCTCGGCCGCCAGGTGGGCCAGGTCGATGTGCCCGTCGGCGTCCGCCCCGATGGTCACGACGTCCGCGATCGACTCGCGCCAGGGCAGCTCGTTCGAGTGGTGCTCGTAGGGGCCGACGAAGACCACCGGCCGCTCGCCCGGGGGGATCGCCTCCAGCAGCCGGTAGCGGCTGGCCAGCCCGTCCGGGATCCGGATCTCCAGGATGCCCACCAGCTTGCTGACCGCGCCGGTGGCCCCCGAGCCGCAGAAGATGACGAGGTCGTCCGCGGTGCCGCCGACCGCCCGGTGGATGATGCGCCGGGCCTCCTCGCGCAGCCGGCTGGTCTGCAGGCCGGTGCCGCTGCTCTCGGTGTGGGTGTTGGCGTAACGCGGCAGCACCTCGCCGCGGATGAAGTCCTCGATGAAGTCGAGGGACCGGCCTGACGCGGTGAAGTCGGCGTAGGTGATGCTGCGCGGCCCGTACGGCCCGGCGAGCACCTCGCCCTCGCCGATGATGCCCCGGCGGACCCGTTCCAGCAGGGCGGAGGTCGGCGCCGCCTCGCCGGCGGGCTGGCGTACCCGTGCTTTCACCACGGCCTCCCTGCGGCTGCCCGGCCCGTGCCTGGTGAGCCCGGCCATGCCCCGAGGATTCCCGCTGGGGGCGCGGCTGGCCGGAGGCATTCGTCACGTCTGCCGGGGACCTTGTGCTCATTATACCCATGGGGGTATTCCTATAGAGTAGGAGAACGAGGACCCGCACGCTGGTCCCGGCGGCACGGAAGGACGGCAGGCGATGACGACTCAGGTGCAGGCCGCTGACCCGGCCGCCGGGCTGCTGGCCGGGGCCGCTTCGGTGCTCGCGGTGGTCGCCCACCCGGACGACGAGTCGTTCGGGCTCGGCGGTGTGCTAGAGCGGCTCGCCGCCGGCGGGGCGGCCACCGCGGTGCTGTGCTTCACCCACGGCGAGGCGTCCACCCTGCACGGGCTGGACCGCGACCTGGGCACGGTGCGGCCGGCCGAGTTCGCCGCGGCGACCCGGGTGCTCGGCATCGAGCGCGCCGAACTGCTCGCCTATCCGGACGGGGCGCTGGGCCGGGTGCCCGTGGCCGATCTCGCGGGCCATGTCACCCGGCTGGCCCGGCAGGTGCGGCCGACGCACCTGCTCGCTTTCGACACCGGCGGGATCACCGGGCACCCCGACCACACCAGCGCCACGGCCGCCGCCCTGGCCGCCGCCGGCCTCCTGGGCATTCCGGTGCTCATCTGGGCGCTGCCCGCCGCGGTCGCGGACGCCCTCAACAGCGAATTCGGCACCAGCTTCGCCGGCCGCCCGCCGGCGGAACTGACGGAGCTGGCCGTTGACCGGGCCCGGCAGTGGGACGCCATCGCCTGCCACGCCAGCCAGTCCGGCGACAACCCGGTGCTGCGGCGGCGGCTGGAACTGCTCGGCGGCAGCGAGCACCTGCTGCTGGCTCCCGCACCAGCGGCCCCGGCCCGCTGACCTGCCCCGGAACGCCCGGCGGGTAAGCGGTTCGCCGGCCGCACGGCAACATCAGGCAACGGCCGTTCACCTTTCGTTCATCAATCGGTAAGGTCGGATCAGCGCGCGAGTCCGGCACATTGCCGGCGGCGGCCGGGCCCGTGGCCCCGTCCCACTGGCTGCCCCGCAGGCCGCTGCCATGCGCCACCAGCCGTGGGGGAACCAGTTCATGACAGCGTCCGCCGCCACCGTGCCCGCCGTCCTGCCCACCCCGGTGCCCCGCAACTCCGGGGCGCACGGCCTGGACCGGACCCTGTTCCTCGACGTCAACCACTTCGCGCAGCACACCGGCTGGCTGCACGCGCCGCTGAACGCCTACGCGAACTACGGGGTGGCGCTGTTCGGCCTGCTGTTGATCATCGGCTGGTGGCTGGCCCGGCAGCGGCGCAGCGCCCGGGTGACCGCCGCCGCGCTGTGGGCCATCGCGGGCACCGCCCTCGCGGTCGCCGCCGTCCAGCCGGTCAACCACGCCGTCGCCGAGGCCCGGCCGTGGCAGAGCCTGCCGCACGCGCTGATCCTGGCGGGCCACGCGCACGACTTCTCGTTCCCGTCCGACCACGCGGTGATGGCGGGGGCGGTCACCGCCGGCATCTTCCTGTACCACCGGCGGCTGGGGATCATCGCGCTGCTGGCCGGGCTGCTGATGTGCTTCGCCCGCGTCTACATCGGCGCCCACTACCCGCAGGACGTGGCGGCCGGCTTCCTCATCGGCGCGGCCGTCATGCTGGTCAGCTACGCGATCGTGCGGATCCCGCTCGCCTGGCTGGTGGCGCTGGCGGCGCGGACGCCGCTGCGGGTGCTGGTCACCACCGGGCCGGGCCTGGCCGCCGGGCCCGGTGACGGCGGGCAGCGGCCCACCGGGGCGCCGGGCAGCTCGGCCGCGGCCGGGACGCTGCGGTAGGCCCGGCCGGGCTCCCGCTGACCAGGGGCCGCCTGCCAGCCCCGGCGCCGCGCACTGCCACGATGGTGTCGTAGAGGTACCGCGCAGCGGCAGCTGCTGGGGGCACACGTGAGCGCAGACGGGCCCGCGGAGCCGCGGGTGGACCGGGCCGGTCCCGGCGACGTGCTGCTGCTCGCCACGGACGTGGGGCCGGCCCCGATGAACATCGGCGCGGTGCTGGTCCTCGGGCACGGGACCAGCGCGGCCGTGCTGCGGGGGCTGCTGGCGGAGCGCATCACCGCCATCCCCCGGCTGCGGCAGCGGCTGCACCGGCCGCCGCCCGGCTGCGGCCGCCCCTACTGGGCCGACGACCCGGGCTTTGACGCCGGCCGGCACATCCGCGAACTGCCCTGCCCGCCGCCGGGTGACGAGCAGGCGCTGCTGGCCGCCGCCGCCGCGGTTGCCCGCGAGCCGCTGCCCCGGCAGCGGCCGCTGTGGGCAGCCCGGGTCGTCACCGGGCTGGCGGGCGGCGGGAGCGGGCTGGTCATCGTCATGCACCACGTGCTCGCCGACGGCATCGGCGGGCTCGCCGTCCTCGCCGGGCTGGTCGACGGGGCGGCCAGCGGGGCGCCGCCGCGGCCATTCCCGGCGGCCCCGCCGCCGGCCCGCACGCTCGCGGCCGACGCCTGGACGGCCCGGCTGCATGGCCTGCGCCGGCCGGGCAGCTTCCTGCGCACGCTGCGGCAGGGCTTCACCGAGCTGGCCGGCCAGCAGTGGCCGGGACGCGTGCCCCGGTCGTCGCTGAACCAGCCGACCACCGCCCGGCGCCGGGTCGACGTGGTTGCCGCTGACCTCGGCCCGATCCGCGACCTGGCGCACGCCCACGGCGGGACCGTCAACGACGTGGTACTGGCGGCTGTCGCCGGGGCGATCCGGGAGCTGCTGGCAGGCCGCGGTGAGCGGCTGAGCCTGCTGCGGGTCTCGGTGCCGGTGTCCGGCCGGCCGGCGGCGGCCGGCGGGCAGCTCGGCAACCAGGTGGGGGTCATCCCGGTGGGCCTGCCCACGGGCGGCAGCCTGCCCGGCCGCCTGGACCGGGTCGCCGCCGTGACAAGGCAGCGCAAGACGGCCGCCCCTGGCACCTCGGCCGCGCTGCTCGGCCCGGCATTCCGGCTGCTCGCCGCCACCGGGATCTTCCGCTGGTACATCAACCGCCAGCGGCTCGTGCACACGTTCGTCACCAACCTGCGCGGCCCGGCGGAGCAGCTGACCCTCGGCGGGGCGCCGGTCCTGGCGATCATCCCGGTCACCCAGACCGCTGGCAACGTGCCGGTCACGTTCGCCGTGCTGTCCTACGCGGGGGTGCTGCGCATCAGCGTCATCACCGACCCCGTCCGGGCGCCGGACGCCGGACGGCTGGTGACCGCCCTGCGCGCGGAACTCGCGGGGGCATTGCCCGCCGAAGCGGGATAATGCCGGGGACAGACGGGAGCTGCGCGGTGGCTGACAGGGTTCGCTGGGGCATCATCGGCACGGCCAGCATCGCGCGCAGGTACTTCCTGCCCGCGGTCCGGGAGGCCGGCGGCGACGCCGCCGCGGTCGCGGGCCGCGACCCCGGCCGGACCGGGGACTGGGCCCGCGGCAACGGGATCGCCCGCGCCGTCACCGGCTACCAGGAGCTGATCGAGGACCCCGCGGTCGACGCCCTCTACATCCCGCTGCCGAACGCGCTGCACGCCGAGTGGACGATCCGCGCGCTGCGGGCCGGCAAGCCGGCGCTGTGCGAGAAGCCGCTCACCGGCACGCTCGCCGAGGCGGAGGACGTGCTCGCGGTGGCCCGGGAGACCGGCACCCCGCTGTGGGAGGCGTTCGTCTTCCCGTTCCACGACCAGCTGCGCCGCATCCGGGAGCTGCTCGGCGGCGGGGCCATCGGCGAGCTGCGGGAGATCGAGTCCTGCTTCCACTTCACGCTGGACAGGCCCGGCGACATCAGGCTGAACGCCGGCCTGGCCGGCGGGGCCCTCAACGACGTGGGCTGCTACCCGGTCCGGCTGGCCCGCGACCTGTTCGCGGCCGAGCACGAGTCGGCCTGGGCGGCGGCGGAGTGGAGCCCCGACGGCGTCGACCTGGCCATGTGGGGGTCGCTCGGCTTCCCCGGCGGCCGGCGGCTGCTGCTGTCGTGCTCGTTCACCCTCGCGTTCAGCACCTTCACCAGGCTGCTCGGGACCGGGGGGCAGATCCACGTCACCAACCCGTTCCACCCCACCGCGGAGGACCGGTTCGAGGTCCGCGCCGCGGGCCGGGAGCCGGTCAGCCACCCGGGCCTGGGCGAGGACCGGAACTCCTTCACCGGCGCGGTCCGGCACATCCAGGCCGTGGTCCGCGGCGAGGAGGAGCCGCGCCTGCTCGCCGTGGACACCTCGCTCGGCTCCGCCCGCGCCCTGCACGACCTGACCGCCAGCGCCCGGCAGCGCTGAGCCCGCCGGTCAGGGCCGGGGGCGGAGGCCGGCGGCGGCGGCTTCCTGCCAGGCGAAGGCGAGCGGGGTCAGCGCGGTCAGGTCGATGGCCGGCTCGGTGGTCGAGTAGGACTGGGTGTCGTCGGCGAACACCGCGCCGTGCCCGCTGAACGCCGTGTACGGCACCCCGCCGGGCGCGTCCGCGTGGCAGCGGCGCATCCCGGGCACCAGGCCGGCCGACGCGTAGTAGTCGGGCCCCTCCACGACGGCGCCGGCCAGCACCGGCGGCCGGCCGTCCAGCGACCCGGCGAGGTTCGCGATCTGGTGCGAGAGGCAGTGCGGGAACACGGTCCCGTCGCCCACGACAAACGAGGCGCCCCACGCGTTGGCGCCGAGGATGGCGTCGAGCCAGCGCTGCGCCTGGCCGGCCAGGGCGCGCCGGCCAGTCAGCGCGCCGTACTCGTTCGCCATCACCGACAGGCCGGCGCCGTGCGCGGCGGTGTCCTCCTGGTTCCAGGCGAAGCCGAAGCCGAACGGGTCGTGCGCGGCCACCGACGACGCCTGGCCCAGCTGGGCCCGCAGGTGCGCGATCAGGGCGGCCCGGGTGACGGCCAGCCCGCTGGCGTGCCCGGCGCTGATCGCGCCGGCCAGCTCGTAGTCGGCCAGCGCGCTGACGTCGTACAGGTTGAGGGTGTCCCCGGTGGCCTGCGGCCCGGTCGCCCACAGGTGCGCCCAGCGGGCGGCGTCGTGCAGGTAGAGCGCTGCCGAGCGGACCGGCAGGCCGGGCGGGAGGCGGCCGCCCGCGTCCCGCAGGGCCAGTGACAGCTCGGTCGCGCCCAGCATCATGTCGTCCCGCCAGGACGACTCCGGATAGAAGTTGAACGGGGCCACGGTCAGCAGCCGCCCCCGCCAGCCGGTGCCCGCCTGGGCGTACACGGTCTCGGCTGACCGCAGGCAGCGGTCCGCGTAGGCCGGGTCGCTGCTGCGGAAGACCCGGTAGCAGAGGGCGAAGCTGGCGGCGAGCCGGCCGGCCAGGTTCGGGCTGACCGGGGCGCCCGGCGGCCCGGCCCGCAGCACCGGCGGGTGGCGGATGTAGCGGTAGCGTGGGCTGCTGCCGCCGTACGAGCCGCTGGCCTGCGGCAGCCGCCAGATGTCGTGATCGCCGGCGTAGCGGCTGTTCGCCTCCGCGATGCCGACCTGGTAGTACAGCGTCCGGGTCCGCTCATCCCACAGCCGCTGCAGGAAGTCCAGCCCGAACCGGGCCTCGCCGGTGAAGTCCGCCTGGCCGCCCCGGCCGAGCTGGCGGGGGAAGGACACGATGCCCTGCAGCATCATCGCCACGGCGTAGCTGGTGGTCTCCGCGAACTTCAGGTAGTCGCCGGCGTCGAACCAGCCGCCCGCGGCGTTGACCACCGTCCCGGTGGCGTACCTGGCGAGGCTGCCGGCGAAGGTGGCGTCGCGGTTCATGGGCGGCGTCCGGTACGTCATCGCCTGTGTGTCGCTGGCGTCGCCGGCGCCGGTGCGCAGCCGGGAGCGGATGAACTGCGGGCCGTCGCGCTGACCGGCGTAGAACGAGAGCGCGTTCGCCAGCGGCTGCGCGTACAGCTGCGCGGCCGGGGCGACCCGGAACCACGGCGAGACGGCACCGGGACGGCCGGCCAGCGCGACCCGGTACTCGCCGGCCGCGAGCGCCCGCGGCAGGCTGATCGCCCATACCGCCGGGTAGCGGCTGCTCCACGCGCCGAGGTCCCGGTCGGCCACCCCCGCCGCCGCGGCCGTGCAGCCGCCGCGGCGGACCAGCACCCACCGCCGGGCGGCCGCGTTGGCGTCGGCGGTCATGAGCTCGGCGGTCTTGGCTGCCGCAGCCGGGTAGCCGAGCTGATCCACCCGCAGCTGCACCGGGGGCACCCCGGACGGCCCGGCGGGCGCGGCCGTGCCCGCCGCTGACGCGGCGCAGGCCGCCCGGGCCGCCGCCCTGAGGCCGGTCCCGGACGGGCCACCCGTGCCGGGGCCGGCCGGCGGCGCCGAGCAGGAGCTGGCCAGCAGGGCGACTGCCAGCGCGAGCGCCGCCACCACCGCGGCCCGCACGGGGACAGCGGACAGGGCCGCGGGCGCCGGGGCGGCCGGCTGCGGCGCGGCGGGCGCAGGGTGGTCAGGCGCGGGGACACCAGGTGCGGTGGCGGCCGGCCCGCGCGGGGTGGGCCAGCGGAGCACGCGGACACGCTAACGCAGGCAGCGGCATCAGCGGACTGCGGAATCGCAAAGTCCTGGTCCGCCCGCCGTTCTACGGTGGGGAGCGGTGAGCAGAAACGAGGGCGGCCACCGCCACAGGCAGCGCCGCAGCCGGGTGACGGCTGCGGTCGCCGCGCTGGCGTGCGCCGGCCTGCTGGCGGCGGGGGGCGCGGTGGCGCTCGGCTTCGCTGGCGGCCGCCCGGCGGGCACCCGGGCGGCGGCAGCGACCCGGGCGGCGGCAGCGACCCGGGCTGCGGCGACCCGGGCGGCCGGCCGGCCTGCCACGGCGGCGCCTGGCGCCCGGCGGGCCGGGACACGTCCTGCCGGTGAGCAGCTGGTCACGGTGACGGCGGCGGCCTACGGCGACACCTACGCCTCGCTCAGCGCCTACCAGTGGGACGGCTCGCGCTGGCAGCGGGTGCTCGGGCCGTGGCCGGCCCGGATCGGCCGGGGCGGCCTGGCGCCGCCGGGCGGCAAACGGGAAGGCGACGGCCGCACCCCGTCGGGCACGTTCCGGCTGCCGTTCCTGTTCGGGACCGGCCCCGCCGACCCGGGCTTCCGCCTCCCGTACCGGCAGTCCCATCCCTGGACCGCCTGGGACGACGACCCGGCGAGCCCGCGCTACAACGAATGGGTCGACACGCGTTACCACGACGCGGGCGCCAGCCCGGAGCCGATGGACGTGTCCGCCTACGTGTATGGGGTGGTGATCGGGTACAACACCGCGCGCACCCCTGGTCTCGGCAGCGCGATCTTCCTGCACGCGAACATCGGCATCGCCACCGCGGGCTGCGTGACGCTGCCGATCCCGCGGCTGCTGCGGGTGCTGCGGTGGCTGGACCCGCGGCATGCGCCGCGTATCAGGCTCGGTGCCGGGTAGGAGGCGCGCATGACCGCCGGTTCTCCGGGAGACGGCAGCAGGCTGGCGCGGCTGCGGGCGCTGAGCCGGCTGCCGCTGTGGGTCGCCCCCATGGCCGGCGGGCCGACCACGCCGGAGCTGGTGACCGCCGCGGCGCAGGCCGGGGCGTTCGCGTTCCTGGCGGCGGGCTACCTGACCCCGGAGGCCCTGCAGGCCGCGATGGCGGCGGTGCGCGGCCCGGCCGGCGGCGCTTTCGGCGTCAACGTGTTCGTCCCGGGTGCTGCGGCCACCGGTCCGGAGGTGGCGGAGTACGTGACGTCGCTGGCACCGGACGCGGCCCGGCTCGGTGTCTCGCTCGGGGAGCCCGCCTGGGACGACGACCACTGGCCGGGCAAGATCAGCGTCCTGCTCGCGGATCCGCCGCCCCTGGTCAGCTTCACGTTCGGCTGCCCGCCCGCGGACACGGTCGCCGCCTTCCAGGCCCGGGGCACGCTGGTGGCGGTCACCGTGACCAGCGCCGGGGAGGCGGCGCTGGCCGCCGGGGCCGGGGCGGACTGCCTGTGCGTCCAGGGTCCCGAGGCGGGCGCGCACCGGGGCACCTTCACCAACCAGGTGGCTGCGGCCGGGGGAACCGGCGGCGCGGGAGGTGCGGCCGGAGGCCGGGGCGCGCGGCTGCCGGAACTGCTCGCGGAGGTGGCCGCCGTCACCAGCCTGCCGCTGGTGGCGGCAGGCGGGCTGGCCGACCCGGACGAGGTGTCCGGGGTGCTGAAATCCGGGGCGGCCGCCGCCATGCTCGGCACGGCCTTCCTGCGCTGTCCGGAGAGCGGCGCCAGGCCGGCGCACAAGGCGGCGCTCACCGACCCGCGCTTCACCGCCACCGGGGTCACCCGCGCGTTCAGCGGCCGTCCGGCCCGGGGCCTGGTCAACCAGTTCATGCGGGACCACCCGGCGGCGCCGGCCGCCTATCCGGAGATCAACAACGCCACCCGCCCGCTGCGGGCCGCCGCGGCCGCCAAGGGTGACGCGGACCGGCTGAGCCTGTGGGCCGGGACCGGATACCGCTCCGCGACAGACCGGCCGGCGGCCGAGATCATCGCCGCGCTCGCCCGCGGCACCCGCTGAGCCTGCCCGGCTGGCACCGCCAGGCCCGGTCACTGCCGCTGGAACCGGCGCCGGTCACTGCCGCCTGCGAACCGCGCCGGGTTTACCAGACTCTGGTCAGATGGCGGGCCGCCCGGCGCGGCTGGCCGGGCCGGTGCCCGGCCGTATGACGTGACGGGACCGGTGGCGCGGTGCCGCCGCGGAAGGTGCCCTGTTCCAGGGTGACCACCCGGCCGGCGAGCCCCGCCAGCCGCGGCTGGTGCGTCACCATGATCACTGTCTTGCCCTGGGCGGCCGCCAGCAGCTCCGTCACCAGGCGCGACTCAGCCGCCGGGTCCAGGCCGGTGGTGGGCTCGTCCAGCAGCAGCACCGGGGTGTCACGGAGCAGGGCCCGGGCGACGGCCACCCGCCGCTGCTGCCCGCCGGAGAGCTGCCGGCCCTGCTCCCCCACCGCGGTCTCGCAGCCGTCAGGCAGCATCGCGGCGAACGACGCCACCCCCGCCCGCTGCGCCGCCGCCAGGATCTCCGCCCGCGAGGCGCCGGGCCTGCCGTAGGCGATGTTGTCCGCGATCGTGCCGGTGTGCAGCCACGGGTCCTGCGGGACCAGCGTCACCAGCCGCCGCAGGGCGGCCGGGCTCAGCCCGGTGATGTCACGCCCCCCGATGGCTATCACCCCGGCCTGCGGGTCGGCCAGCCGGATGAGCAGGGACAGCAGGGTGGACTTGCCAGCGGCACCGGCGGCAGCCCGGCCAGCCCGGCCAGCCAGGCCGGGTACGGATGGTGGCTGACCCCGTGGTCGACCACGACCATCAGCGGCAGCGGGGCGGCCAGCGCCAGCGCGGTGTCGAGCAGCATCAGCCAGCTCGCCAGGGCGGCCACGCCGCGTTCGGGCCGCAGCAGCGCCCTGGCCACGCTGGCCCAGCGGCGCGGCGCTGCCACCCGCGGGCTCAGGGCAGCACCCGCGGGTGACAGCAGCGCACCGCTGGCCAGCCGGGACCGCGCCGCGAACCCGGCAGCCAGGGACGCCGCGCAGCCGCCTGCTGCGATCAGGACCATCGCCAGCACGTTCATCCCTCCTCCGGATCGGGCCCGGCATCCACCCTGCGGACCGCAGCTGGCAGGGCAGTGAGACCCGGATGAGAGCCCTCTCATCCGGGCGGGCGCGCCGCGGGCCAGCGGCCCGCCGGCCCACGCTGAGAGGGTCCTCAGAGGCTCATCAGCCCCCCGGCAGAACTCGCTGATGATGCTGGAAAGGGTGGCCGCCAGCCGCGTCGCCCCCGAGCCGCCGTCCGCCGCGGTCCCCCCGCCGCGGGCGGGCGCGCGACTGCCGATCCGTCCGGGGGCGGCCGCCGCCGCCCGGCGGGGCTGGCGGCCACTGACGTCCGCCCGCGGCCGCATCCTCGGCTGGTCGGTGCTGCTGCTGGCGGCCGCGCTCGCCGCTTCCGCGGTCGTCACCCACGTGCTGCTGATCCGGCAGATGGACACCCGGGTCCGCGGCGAGCTCGCGCACGAGGCCGCCGAGTTCCGGGCGCTGGCGGCCCGCCGCGGGGCGCCGGCCGCGGGCGTGCCCGGCTCGGTGGTCTCGCTGCTGCGGGCCCGTACCAGCCAGGCGGTGCTGGAGAACGACGTGGCGCTGATCGGGCTGGCCAGCGGCAAGGTCGCCGCCGCCAGCGCGAACCCGGCCGCCGCGGCGCTGCGCCGCGACCCGGCGCTGCTCGCGCGCTGGTCCGCCGTCACGCGGGTGACCAGCGGCTCCGCCCAGCTCGCCAGCGGGCCGGTCCGGTACACGGCCATCCCGGTGCGGATCGCCGGCGACCCGGCCCGCGGGGTGTTCGCCGCGGTCGTGTTCACCGGCCCGGACCTGGCCACCATCACCCGGGTCAGCCAGCTGGAACTGGAGGCCGGCGCCGTCGCGCTGCTGCTGGGCGCCGGGCTGGCCTGGCTGGCCGCGGGCCGGGTGCTGCGCCCGGTCCGGGACACCACCGAGCTGGCCCGCCGGATCACCGAGACGGACCTGGCCGGGCGGATCCCGGCCCGGGGACGGAACGAGGTCAGCGAGCTGGCGGCGACGTTCAACCAGATGCTGGACCGGCCGGCGCCGGCCGGCCTGACCGAGCTCACCGTCGCGCTGGCCGCCAAGGCGCGGGGCCTCGACGGCCGGCCCTGGCTGCTGACCCGGGCCGCGGACGGCGTGGCGGTGCTGGACGCGCAGCGGATAACCCAGGCGGTGATGCAGCTCGCCGCGAACGCGGTGGCGCACACCCCGGCCGGCACCGTTGTCGAGCTGGCATCGGCGATCAGCGGCGGGTCGGTGGAGTTCACCGTGACCGACCACGGGCCGGGCGTGCCCGCGGCGGAGCGGCTGCGGATCTTCGACCGGTTCGCCCGGCTGGACCCGCGCCGCACCGACGGCACCGGGCTCGGGCTGTCCATCGTCGCGGCCATCGCCGCGGCGCACGGCGGCCGGGTCAGCGTGACCGGCCGCAGCGGCGGCGGCGCCACCTTCTGCCTGTCCGTTCCCTACGTCCGGGCAGCCGGGCGTCTCACCCGGGAGACACCGACATGAACCGCATCCTCATCGCCGAGGACGAGCCGCACATCGTCCGCTTCCTCGGCAAGGGACTGCAGGCGCAGGGCTACGCCACCGCGGCGGCGGGCGACGGGAACCTGGCGCTGGCGATGGCCCGGTCCGGCCAGTTCGACCTGATGCTGCTCGACGTCGGCCTGCCCGGCCGGGACGGGCTGGACGTGCTCGCCCAGCTCCGCCGCGAACGCGTGCCGCTGCCCGTCATCCTGCTGACCGCGCGCAGCGCCCCGGAGGATGTCGTCACCGGGCTGGACAGCGGCGCGGACGACTACATGAGCAAACCCTTCCGGCTGGCCGAGCTGCTCGCGCGGGTCCGGCTCCGGCTCCGTCCCGTTCACTCAACTGAGGTCTTTGTCCTGTCGTACGGCGATCTGAGCCTCGATCTGCGGACCCGGCAGGCGCAGGTGGACGGGCGGACCGTGGACCTGTCCGCGCGCGAGTACGCGCTCGCCGAGGTGCTGCTGCGCCACCCCGGGCAGGTGCTGAGCCGCGAGCAGCTGCTCAGCCACGTCTGGGGCTACGACTACGACCCGGGCTCGAACGTGGTGGAGGTCTACATCCGCTACCTGCGGAACAAGATCGGCGCCGGCCGGATCGCGACCGTCCGCGGCATCGGCTACCGGCTCACCCAGCCCGCGCCCCTCACCGCGCCCGCTCCCTGAAGCAGGCCCGGGGCGCACAGGGCTCGCGCCCCGTGGCCCCGGGCAGCCGGGCCGGCCAGGTCACCTGTCCCGGCGGCCGGCGCTGGTGTCCTTGCTGTCGGTGCCGCGGTCGGCGTTGTGCCGCTCGGTGTGCGAGTCCCGCTTGAGGTCGTAGCGGTCGCGGCCGAAACCCTGGCTGCTGTGCTCCACGTGTGCCATGACGGTCATTCCTTCCCAGAGGGCGTTCTCTGCCTGTGCCGCTACTCTCGCGAGCGGGCGTGGGATGACCGTGAGACGCCGATGAGAGCCGTCTCAGCTTGCCCTGCAGCCGCGGCGCTCAGCCGCGGCGAGGGGGCCGGATGCCGCGGAACTCCCAGTCCCCGCCGAGCGCGGTGGACAGGACCTCCTCCGACTCGGTGGGCTGGGCGCCGACGTCGGCGCGCACCCCGGCCGGGCCCTCGACGACGTGGTTGCGGAGCCGGCCGAGCCCGTCCACCTCGACCTCCACCACGTCGCCGGGCTGCACGGGCCGCGAGTTGGCCGGCGTGCCGGACAGCAGCACGTCCCCGGGCAGCAGGGTGATCAGCCGCGCGATGTCGGCGACCAGGTAGTGCATGTCCCAGGTCATCTCGTCGGTGGAGCCGTCCTGCACGAGCCTGCCGTTCACGTAGGTGCGCAGGCCCTTGCCGCGGAAGTCCCAGCCGGAGACCAGGCCCGGGCCGAGCGGGCAGAGGGTGTCGGCGCCCTTGACCCGCAGCATGGAGCCCGCGTCGGTGTCGCGGAAATCGTGCAGGCCGAAGTCGTTGGCGATGGTGTAGCCGGCGATGTGGCCCCCGGCGTCGGCGGGCGCGATGTTGCGGCAGGTGCGGCCGATCACGATGGCGACCTCGCCCTCGTAGTTGAGCCACTTGCAGCCGCGCGGGCGGACCACGGCGCCCCCGTGGGCGTTGAGCGAGGTGGTTGGCTTGTGGAAGTAGGTGGGCGCGGGCGGCAGCCTGGCCTGGAACTCCCTGACCCGGCTGAGGTGGTTCAGGTGCACAGCGATGATCTTGGTGGGGGTCACCGGCGGCAGGTGCGCGGCCTGGTCCGCGGCGACCCGGCGGCCGTCCCCGGCCACCAGCTCGCTGCCGTCGCGGACCACCTCCACGGCCGCGCCGTCCAGCAGGATCCGGCGGCGCTCGGTGATCTGCCCAGTCACAGGGTTTCCTTCCACGCGGGCTCGCCCCGGGTCCAGCCGGCCGGGGCGGTGCAGGTGTTCTTGACGTCGCAGTAGAAGTCGAATGACCAGGTGCCGCCCTCGCGGCCGATGCCGCTGCGGCGGCTGCCGCCGAACGGCGCGGCCAGGTCGCGGACGAAGAAGCAGTTGACCCAGACGGTGCCCGCGCACAGCTGGGCGGACACCCGCTCGGCGCGTTCCGGGTCGCCGGTCACCAGCGTCGCGGCCAGCCCGTACCGGGTGCCGTTGGCCAGCGCGACGGCCTCAGCCTCGGTGGCGAACGTCTGGAACGTCAGCACCGGCCCGAACACCTCCTCGGTCATGATCTCGCTGTCCTCGGCCGCCCCGGTGAGCAGCGTGGGCGCGAAGTACAGGCCGCCCAGGCCGATGTTCGGGCCGCCGCCGAGCAGGGCGACCGCACCGCTGGCGAGCGCCCGCTCCACGAACCCGGACACCCGCTCGAAGTGCGGCCGGGAGATGAGCGGCCCGATGCCGGTGGCCTCGTCCCGCGGGTCGCCCTGCCGGATCGCGGCCGCCCTGGCCAGGAACCGGTGCAGGAACGCGTCGGCCAGCCGCTCGTGGACCAGCAGCCGGACCGCGGCCAGGCAGACCTGCCCGGCGTTGTCGAACTGCTCGACCGCCAGGTCCACGGCCAGGTCCAGGTCGGCGTCCTCGAGCACGATCAGCGGGGACTTGCCGCCCAGCTCGAACGAGACCGGGGTGAGGTTCGCGGCGGCCGCCGCGGCGACCGACTGCGCGGTGCGCACCGACCCGGTGAAGCTGATCCGCCGCACCCGGGGGTCGGCGGCGAGCGGTGCCCCGGCCTCCGCGCCCAGGCCCTGCACCACGTTGAACACGCCGTCCGGCAGTCCCGCTTCGGCGGTGATGTCCGCCAGCAGGGAAGCGGTCAGCGGTGCCCACTCCGGCGGCTTGAGCACCACCGTGTTGCCCGCCGCCAGCGCGGGCGCGGCCTTCCAGCCCACCATGATCATGGGGAAGTTCCACGGGATGATGGCGCCCACCACGCCGACCGGTTCGCGGAGCGTGTAGGTGAAGAACGACGGCGAGACGTCCGTCGTGTCGCCCGTCAGCTTGCTCGCCCAGCCCGAGAAGTAGTGGAAGCAGCCGGCGACCATCGGGACGTCGATCTGCCGCGACTCGAAGATGGGCTTGCCGTTGTCCATCGTTTCGAGGCGCGCGATCTCGTCCGCGTTCTCGAGGATGAGGTCGCCGAGCCGGTGGAGCACCCGCGCACGCTCCGCGGCCTTCATGCGCGGCCACGGCCCGCTCTCGAACGCGGCGCGCGCGGC
Source organism: Gemmatimonadota bacterium (assembly GCA_050257395.1). Taxonomy (GTDB): domain Bacteria; phylum Actinomycetota; class Actinomycetes; order Streptosporangiales; family Streptosporangiaceae; genus JAIRTY01. The sequence continues at coordinate 25,523 of JBLMWU010000081.1, forward strand.
GCGCACGGCGCGGTCCACGTCCTCGACGCCGGCCTCGGCGACGAGCGTGATGCGCTCCTCGGTCGCCGGGTTGCGCGTCTCGAACGTGGCGCCCGACGCGGCGTCCACGGCTTCGCCGTTGATGATGAGCTTGCCCGGGCGCACCGGGGCCAGCGTGTCCGACATGAGCCTCCTCCCCAACCGGATCAGCCCGCGAGGCGGGCGTTCTTGATCGCTTCCGCGTGGCCCCGATCGTGTCCCGGCAGCCGGAGCATGCTCGCCCCGAACGGGTGGGCCTCGGTCCAGAGCTCGGCCGGCTCGGCCGGCAGGGCCTGCAGCCGCTCGACCAGCTCGGCGCGCGTCGTCATCAGCAGCCGCACGGCCTCGTCCCACGACAGGTGCCGCAGCGGCTCGAGGTGCCGCTCGTTCATCTCCGCGTGGACCGCCGGGTCGTCGATGCCGGCCCACGAGGCGGCGTTCCCGGCGAGCATCGAGTCGAACTCGTCGAGGCGGACGCGGTCGCGCATGGACAGGTGCAGCACGATCTCGTGGGGCGACCACTTGCCCTCGGCCACCGGCTGCATCGCCGTACCCGAGCCCAGGCCCTGGATCGCGCCGATCACGGTCACGCGGGCGCGCTCGAGCTCGAACAGCAGCAGCTCCTTGGCGGTCGCTTCGGCCTTCTGCGGCTCGAATGCGGCGGGAGCCGGGGCCGGCCGGGCCGGACGCGGCCAGCGCGGCGCGGCGGCCTTGCGGACGACGCGCTTCTTCGCGGTGCGCTTCTTCGCGACCTTGCGCGGGGCCGCCCGGCGCGCGCTCCGCTTCTTCGCGGCGCGCTTCTTCGCGACCTTGCGCGGGGCCGCCCGGCGCGCGGCCCGCTTCTTCGCGGTGCGCTTCTTCGCCGCCTTGCGCGGGGCCGCGCGGCGCGTGGCCCGCTTCTTCACGACCCGCTTCTTCGCCGCCTTGCGGGCACGCTTCGGGGCCCGCTTCTTCGCCGCCTTGCGCTTCGCCGTCTTCTTCCGTGCCGCCATGGACGTGCTCCTTTCAGCTGCGGCCCGCGTACTCGTACACGCCGCGGCCCGTCTTGCGTCCCAGGCGGCCGGCGGCGACGTACTGCTCCATGAGCGGGCAGGGTCGGAATTTTTCGCCGAGCGAACGGTGCAGGAACCGCAGGATCGACAGGCGGGTGTCGAGCCCGACGAGGTCCACCAGCTCGAACGGGCCCATCGGGTGGTTCAGGCCGAGCTTGACGCCCTGGTCGATGTCCTCGATCGAGCCGAGCGACTCCTGCAGCGCGAAGCAGGCCTCGTTGAGGAACGGGATCAGCAGGCGGTTGACGATGAAGCCGGGGATGTCCTTGGCCGTCACCATCTTCTTGCCGAAGCGCTGCCCCAGCGCGACCACCGCCTGGTAGGTCGCCTCGTCGGTGGCGAGCCCGCGCACCACCTCGACGAGCTTCATGACCGGCACCGGGTTCATGAAGTGCATGCCGATCACCTTCTCGGGCCGCTTGGTCTGCGCGCCGAGGAGCGTGATGGAGATCGAGCTGGTGTTCGAGGCCAGGATCGCGCTCGGCTTCACCACCTTGTCGAGCTCGCCGAAGATCTTCTTCTTGAGGTCCTGGTTCTCGGTGGCCGCCTCGACGACGAGGTCGCAGTCGGCGAACGCGGTCAGCGCCTCGGCCGGGTGGATCTTCTCGACGGCGGCGGCGCGCTCCTCGCCCTTCAGCTTGCCCTTCTGCACCAGCTTGTCG
>JBLMWU010000082.1:0-14393 GCA_050257395.1 Gemmatimonadota bacterium
GCCGCTTGGCCTGCCTGGCTGAACAGCGCTGCCCGGCCGCGCTCGAATGCCTCATCGGCAGCCTGCCCATCGGCCGCCTGAACCGCCAGCACCAGCGTGTTGGCGTCGGCGCCGGCCAGGCCATCAGCCGGAAACCCGCGCGCGATCAGATCCGCCACCACCGTCGGGGTGGCCATCGCCGCGCTGGTCCAGCTGACCCCGTCGCCATCCTGCATGGCGCGGGTGGCGCTGAGCAGCAGCAGTGAGTCGCGGTAGGTGCCCGGGAAGGCGCGCAGTTGGTCTGTTCTCACCGGCCCTGCCTTACCTGGGACGGGGTGCGCACGATGCGGGTGCCTGGCAGGTTGCTGGTCCCGGCCAGGGTAGGCGCCAGCAGTTCAGGTGAGGTGATCACCGCTGTCTCGCCGCCCTGATCCAGGAACCGGAGTGCGGCTTCGATCTTGGGGCCCATGCTGCCTGGCGGGAACTGCCCCTCACGGAGGTGGCGGGCTGCTTCGGCAGCGGTGATCGTGCTCAATGCTGTCTGGGTCGGCTTGCCGAAGTCGAGCATGACCCGGTCTACTGCGGTGACCAGCAGCAGCGCCTCCGCCTCGAGCAGGGCGGCGATGAGGCCGGCGGCCCGGTCCTTGTCGATGACCGCGTCCACGGTGGCGGTGTATCCGCTGGCAGTACCTGCGACCGGGATCCCGCCTCCGCCGCAGGCGATGACCAGGTGCCCGGCGTCCACGAGGGCGCGCACGGCGTTGATCTCGATCACGCTGGCCGGCTGCGGTGAGGCCACCACCCGCCGGTACCCGCGGCCAGAGTCTGGCTGGACCACCCAGCCCCGGCTGCCGGCCAGCCGCTGCGCCTCGGTGGCCGGGAAGAAGGGCCCGATGGGCTTGGCCGGCAGGTCGAAAGCCGGATCTGCCGGGTCGACCGTGACGTGGGTGACAAGCGCGGCTGCGGTCCCGGAGCCGCGCAGCCGGTCGATGGAGCGGGCAATCAGGCTGCCAAGCAGGCCCTGGGTCATCGCGCCCAGCAGCGCCAGCGGCTGAGCGGGCACCATGGTGGCCGCTTCCTGCTGCAGGGCCAGGTTGCCCACCTGCGGGCCGTTGCCGTGAACGATCACCACCCGCCAGCCGGCCTCCATGACGTCGTTGACCGCCGCCGCCATCGCCGCCGCGTTGGCCAGCATTTCGTCACACGTCCCGGACTCACCGGCCCGGGTCAGGGCGTTGCCGCCAAGCGCGACTACCGCGGTCCTGTTCATGAAATCCTGCTGATCGACGGGATAAAGTTTGGCCATGAGTCGTATAGGTAACGACTCGTTGAGAATAGTAAACGCCATCCGCGGGAGGTGCAATGACCGGTTCCGGCTCCGGTGAGGGCGGCGAGACCAGTGCGCCCGCGGTGGGGACCGCCGTGCCTCCTGCCGTCCTGCGGTCCTGGGATGAGGCGGAAGCCGGCCTCTTCCCGCTGGTGATGGCGCGCCCCGATCTGTACCAGCAGGCGATCGGGCTCATCCAGCGGCTGGCTGGCCGCCTGCGCGAGACATGTCCGGATGTGCCGGCGCTGCTGGCCGCCCACGAGCAGGGAGCTCACCTCGCCGCCGATGGGCCGGCCGCCGCCGAACTGGCCGGATGGGCGGCCGCCGGGATCCGGCCGGAGCAGGTAGCAGCTGCCGCCTGCGCCATGCGCTACCGGGAACTGGTGGCCTTGCTGGCTGCCCGCAACCGGCTGGCCGCGCTTGCCCGGGCCCGCGAGGAGGGGAAGTCCTGGGCCGTGATCGAGGAGTCCGGGTCACCGCAGCGGGCTCCTTACATCCCGTATCAGCGGATTGAAGCTGACGTCACCACCGGGCGGGCGGTGATCGTGTCGATCGAGCCGGACGAGACGCTGAGCCGTGCGGTCCACCGGCTTGATCGCGCCCAGCTGGATCTGGCCAGCGGGGGCCTGCAGGCTGGCGGGCAGATTGGCCGCTACCCCGACGAAGATGCCCTCACGACGGCGCTGCAGCAGGTCAGGACGGATGCCGGCGGGGCGTCGCCACCCGCCAGGCCATAGCGCCGTTCCGCCGCCCGCCAGGCGGGCCGGGCCGAGTAGTCCCTCAGAGGGGTTGCGTTCACGAGCCTGCAAGGTCTATCAAGGATGGTGAACGTCCGTATCGGATCAAACAAACGGTCGCTGGCACGCGCTGATGGGCAAGGGAGGGGCCATGGCTGAGTCCCCGGCCCGCACGACGGGACATCACCCGGGCGGCAACGGGCGGGATGAGCCGGCCGGCCAGGCCGGCGGTCGGCTCGCGGGCCTGATCACCGAGCTGCAGGGGCGCGGGCTGCGGGTCGAGGTGCCGCTCGAATCGCGCCAGGGCGGAGCCGGGCCGGCTGACGCGGGCATGCTCTGGATCGACGGATTCGCCGCGACCGTGCCCACCGGCGCGCACTACGCACAGACCTCGCCCTACGTGCTGCGGGCAGAAGACGATGGCTGGGGCGTCTACCGGGACGGTGAGCGGCTGGCCTCCGCCCAGCCGTTTCAGCGCCCCCGCTATTACGACCTGGCGACCGCGGACGGTATCCCGTACTGGCAGATCGCGCTCCTGCATCTGGACTCGCTCGCCAGCACGGTCATCCAGACTTGCGCCTACTGGGGTAACTCCGACCAGTGCACGTTCTGCGGCATCGGGGTCACGCTGGCCAACGGCCGCACCATCGCAAAGAAGACCCCCGAGATGCTGGCCGAAGTCGCGGTGGCGGCCCGGGAACTCGATGGCGCGGTGGATGCCACCCTGACCATCGGCACCACCGCCACCCCTGACAAAGGCGCGCTGTATGTGGCCCGCTGCGGCAAGGCGGTGCGGGAGGCGGCCGGGCTGCCAGTCGAGGTGCAGTTCGAGCCGCCGAACGATCTGGATGTCATCGACCGGGTCGCCGACATGGGCATCGACTCGGCCGGTATCCATGTCGAGACTTTCGATCCGCAGGTGCTTGCCCGCGTCGCCCCCGCTAAGGCGCGCACCGGGATCGACGGCTACTTCCGCGCCTGGGAGCGGGCGGTAGCCGCGTTCGGCGAGGGCCAGGTCTCGACCTACGTCATCCTCGGCATGGGCGAGGACCCTGACCTGATCGTCGAAGGCTGCCGCCGCGCGATCGACATCGGGGTGTACCCGTTCGTGGTGCCGCTGCGGCCCACGGTAGGCAGCCTGATGGAAAACATGGTGGCGCCGTCACCGGAGTACTGCGAGACCATCTACCGCCGGGTCGTGCCATACCTGGCTGCCCGCGGGCTGGGTGCCCGGGGCGTCGCGGCTGGATGTGCGCGCTGCCAGGCATGCTCGGCTATGAGCCTGCTCGAGGGGAGCACCGACTGGAATGGCCGAACCCACCTCCCGCTTCTCAGCAACCGCTAGCCGGCCACCGCGGACGGCGCAACTGACCTGCCGCGCGGTGGCCACGGCCCAGGAGCTGGCGGCTCACCTGCGGATCCGCGAGCAGGTCTTCGTCCGTGAGCAGGGACTGTTCCGGGCGGCCGGCCCGGCAGGAGACCGGGATGCATATGACGCCGACCCCGCCACCATCCACGTGATAGGCCTGGCAGACGGCGTGATCTGCGGGACGGTCCGGCTCTACCGGGTACCTGCGGTGCCGGGGCGGTGGAAAGGTGACCGGCTGGCCGTACTGGCGGGTCACCGTCACCAGGGCCTGGGGGCGCCGCTCGTGCGGTTCGCCGTAGCGGCGGCGTCGCTGCATGGCGGGCAGGAGATGGAAGCCTACATACAGCCTGCGAACGTCACCTTCTTCGAGTGGCTCGGCTGGCGGAGGGCTGGCGGGCTGGTGGACTACGCCACGGTCCCGCACCAGCGGATGCTGATCGCCCTGCGGCCCCCGCACGCCGGGGGACCGGGAAGGGCGGAGCCGGGCCGGCCCGGGTAGCGGCGTCAGCCCGGGACGGCGGGCAGCTGGCCCGCGGGCCGGGCCAGGTTGGTCACCGACTCTCTGGTCAGGTCGAACGCGGAGGCGACCTGACCGCCCGCGGAGAGCTCCAGCTGGCCGCTGCCGTCCAGAGTGCCCACGACCGCCGCGGCTAGGCCACGGCCACCGAACGCGTCCAGGCATTCGGTTTCCCGCCCGGGCGGGACACACAGCAGGAACGCGAAACAGGGGAAGCAGGTGACCCACTGCGTCAGCGTCACCCCGGCCGGCACCGGGACCCGGTCCAGGTCGAGCGTGACGCCCAGCCGGTTGCACTCCAGCAGCATCGCCAGCGAACCGACCAGGCCCGCCATGCTGACATCCTTGGCCGCCGCCACCCAGCCGCGGTCGGCTCCCTCGGCCAGCAGCCGGACGTCTCCGCCCAGCCGCTCTCCCCGCTCGTCGAACGAGGGGAAGAACGGGAAATCCGCGCGCATCTGCCCTTCCAGGCAGCAGCCGACGACGAGTGACTGCCCAGGTGCCGCGTATCTGGCCGACAGCGGCTGGCTGGCCCGGCCGAGCCCGAAGGCCGCCAGCCCCGGCGGGCCCGCCGTGACCGTGAGATGGCCGCCGACCACCGGCACCTGATATAGGCCTGAGGCCCATCGCATGCCTTCGAGCACCTGCTTGATGATCTCCTGCGGGCCGGTCACCGTGTCCACCAGGGCGAGCGGCCAGGCGCCCATGGCCGCCAGGTCGTTGACATTGGTGGTTACCGCGGCGATGCCGGCACCGAACGGGTCGGTGGCCACAAACGAGGGGAGGATGGCCTCGCCGCCCACGACGAGTGGGGTTCCCTGGTCCATCACGACCGCGCCGTCGTCGCCTGGCCCGGCCAGCCAGTCGGTGCGCTGGAAAATCTCCGTGACCAGCCCGATCGCGGCCTTTCCGGTAACGCCCGGGTGGGTACGCACGGTGTCAATCAGGGCAGTCAGGTCGGTGGGCACCCCTATCCCCTCACATCGGTGGCTGTGCGTGCGCGGGCACCGAGGGCCACGGCGGACGCGGATCTCCCGGTGCCGGGTGGGCCGCTGTGCCCCACCATCCTTGCACTAAAGTGAAGGAATATCTATCATAGCGTTTATGCCGGGCCCCACCTTCCTCGATTTGCCAGCCAGGGCCGCCAAGCCACGCGGCACCGGCATCACCCACGTACTCGACCGCGGCATTCCGCTCGGGCAGTCGGCAGATCTGCTGGCGATGACCGCGCCTTTCGCGGATGTGTGGAAGCTGGGCTGGGGCATCTCCTATCTGGACCCGAACCTGGACGCCAAGCTGGAACTGCTGGCCGGTCACGGGGTACTCGCCTCACCCGGCGGGACGCTGCTGGAAATCGCCTGGGCGCAGGGCCGGGCAGCGGCACTCCTGGACTGGGCGCGGAGCTGCGGGTTTCCCTGCGTCGAGGTGTCGGCGGGCACGGTCCCCATGCCAGAGGCCGCCAAGCAGGAGCTGATCGCGGAAGCCGCGCGGCACTTCATCGTGCTCGCAGAGGTGGGCCCGAAGGATCCCGGCGTGCTGCTCACCCCGCAGCAGTGGGCGCAGGCGGCGTCGCGTGACCTTGACGCGGGTGCGACCTGGGTGCTGGCGGAAGGGCGCGCCAGCGGCACTGTCGGCATCTACGACCATGCCGGGGCCGTCCGGGAAGAGGTGGTGGCAGCGCTGGTCTCGGTGGCCGGCCCGGGCCCGATCGTGTTCGAGGCGCCCCGCGAGGCTCAGCAAGCCTGGTTCGTGCGCCGGTTCGGCCCAGATGTGAACCTGGCCAACGTGCCTCCTGGGGACGTCCTCGGCCTGGAGACCCTCCGGCTCTCGCTGCGTGCCGACACCTACCGGGCCCAGCCGGTGGCTGCACTGCCCGTGCCCGCGAGATGACCGGCCCGGCTGTGAACCTGGTGCCGTCGCAGTACCGCAACGTCAGCGTCGCCGATGTGCCGGTGCCGCTCACCGAGCCGGCGCTGCGCGGCTTCCTGCTCGGCCGGGCCGTTTACCGGCGGACGCGCTACCTGATCGCGCGCCACGGCGGCGCCGGTGCCGTCGTTGAGGTCAGCAAGGACTCCGAGCAGCCGCTGTTTTCCCCGGTCACCGCCGTGACGATGCTTGCCGGGCCGGAGGAGACAGCACTCGTGGATGCGCCAGAAGCAGACACCGGGGTGCCCACCCAGCTGGCCCGGGTGGCGGCCAGCCAGGCGCCGGGAGCCCGCTGCGTGATTGTGTGCGGCCGGTACGGCCACGTGAACTTCATCCTCGACCCGGCGCCGGTGCGGATCCGGGTGGTGGAGGTGGTCCCCCCGTGGCCGCCCAAGCTGGTGGACCAGCTGACCCGGGTGCTCGACCTGGCGGAAGACCTGCCGCCGGTGGAACTGGTCCCGGAACTGGTGAACCTCGAGGAGCTGGCCGCCGCCCAGCCTGCCCGCCACTACCTGTTCCCGTGCCGGGCCGGGGAGACGGGCCAGCGGGCCGGGACCGGGCTTCCCGGTGAGAACGCAGAGGGCACCGGGGCCGGGCAGCCCGCCACTGTGGAGATCTCCTACCTGGACGAAATCCCCGAGCGTGCATCCTGGACGCTGGTGGGCTGCGCCCGGTCGAAGTCCATCCACGACTGGTTCTACCGCGGCGACGTCCCGGTGGTCGACATGTGCCCGCGCAACCTGACGGCCCGGGCGCGGCCCGGCCCGGAGCCGCTGCTGACCAAGTGCTGCCTCCTGGAGGACCGGGTCACCGCTGACAACGGTCTGGTGGTGGTGCCCTGGGGCGCCAGCATGGCACAGATCCGGGAGGGCCTGGACCGGGCGGTAGCCGCCGCGGTACCAGCCGCCGGGGATGATCCGGCATTCCGGGGCAGGGAGCCGGGACCCGCCGCTGAGCCGGCCTCGCGATGATCACCCGGATCACCGATTCACCCCTCTACCAGCATCTGTGGGGGACCAGCGAAGCCAGGGCGGTGCTCGGTGAGGAGGGCCGGCTGCAGGGCTGGCTGGAGGTGATCGCCGCACTGGCGCGTGCGCAGGCTGCGGCGGGCGTCATCCCGGATAGCGCAGCCGGCCTGATCACCGAGCACGCGCGTGCAGATCGGCTCGACCTCGGCTACGCCGCCGAACAGACCCGGCAGACCTCCCACTCCATGCTCGGCCTGATCCGTGCGCTGCAGGCGGTGCTGCCCGCGGGGGCCCGCGAGTACGTCTACACCGGCGCCACCGTGCAGGACATCACCGATACCTGGACCGCCCTGGCCCTGCGCCGCATCGGCGCCATCACCTGGCGGGACCTACGGCAGATCGAGGAACTGCTGCTGAGCCTGGCCGCTGCGCACCGGTCCACGGTGATGTCCGGCCGTACCCATGGCCAGCCGGGCAGCCCGGTGACCTTCGGCTGGAAGGCCGCGTCCTGGGCGGAGGAGGTCCGGCGCCACCTGGACCGGCTGTCGGAGGGGGCCCCCCGGTGGCTGGTCGGGCAGCTCGGCGGGGGAGTGGGCAGCCTGGTCTTCTACGGCGAGCAAGGGCTGGCGGTGCGGGCCCGGTTCTGTGCCGAGCTAGGCCTCGCCGACCCGGGCATGTCCTGGCTGTCGGCCCGCGACCGCGGCGCCGAATTCGCCCAGGTGCTGGCCCTGGTGTGCGGCACCCTGGCACGGATCGGCGGCGAAGTCTACGAGCTGCAGCGGCCGGAGATCGGTGAATTGGCTGAGCGGGCCCTGGCGGGCACGGCCGGGAGCATCACCATGCCGCACAAACGGAACCCGGAATCGAGCGAGCATCTCGACACCCTGGCCAGGCTGGCCCGGGCGAACACGGCGGTGCTGCTGGAGGGCATGGCCTGCCAGCACGAGCGGGATGGCCGGGCCTGGAAAGCCGAATGGGTGGCGCTGCCCGAGGTCTGCCTGCTTGCCACGGCGGCGCTGCAGCTGGCGATAGACCTGCTGTCAGGGCTGACCGTGGATGCGGAGGCGATGCGCCGCAACCTGAGCAGCCGGGGCGGGTACAGCATCAGCGAACGGGCCCTGGCTGTCCTCGCGGCCCGGCTGGGACCCCGCCGCGCGCAGGAGCGGCTGCAGGAGGTGTTCGGCGAAAGCGCCGCAGCCGGCCTCACCGCCGGGCACGCTCTGGCCTCCTCCGGCCTGCTCAGCCCGGAGGAGGCGGAGCAACTCGCCGCGGAACCGGACACCGGCTGCTGCGAGCGCATGGTTGACCTGGTGGTCAAGTGTGCCCGGGCCGCCCGGGCGGCGGAGCCGCCGGAATGGCCGTGACCGCAGCCGGGCTGCCCGCCCGCAGGCGGCTGGCGGTGCTGCCCACACCCCTGGTTTCGGCGCCGCGCCTGGCGGAGACGCTGAGCGCTGGTCCCCTCTATCTCAAGCGCGATGATCTGACCGGGTTCGCTTTCGGCGGCAACAAGGCCCGCACGCTGGAGTTCCTGCTCGCTGCCGCCACCGCGGAGGGTGCCGACACCCTGCTGACCGGTGGGGCGCCGGGCTCGAACTTCTGTGCCGCCGCGGCCGCTGGCGCGCGCCTGGCAGGGCTGAGCTGTGAGCTGGTGATCGCGGGGAAGCGGGCGCCTGCGGGCCCCGCCCTGGCCCTCGCCCAGTCCTGGGGCGCCGCCGTGCGCTGGACCGGGGACCCGGACCGGACCAGTGTCGATACCGGGCTTCGCCGGGCTGCCGCCGGCCTCGCCGCGGCTGGGCGCCGGCCCTACCTGATCCCGCGCGGCGGTGCCGCTGCCGCTGGCGCCGTCGGCTATGCGCTGGCCGCGTTCGAGCTGCACGAGCAGCTCGCCGAACGGGGTATCAGGTCGGCGCGGGTCGTGGTGGCAGTCGGTTCCGGTACCACCCTGGCTGGGCTGGTCGCCGGCAACGTGCTGCTGGGCCGCCCGCTGGATTTGCTGGGAGGCTCGGCCAGCCGGCCCCCGGCACAGGCAGCCGGTCAGGTGCTGGCGCTCGCCAGGGAATGCGCCCGGCTCCTCAGCGGGGCTGTGCCGCCAGGCGCGTCAGGTCCCGCGCCGGAGATCACGGAAGCGGACGTGACCGTGGCTGACGTGCGCGGCCCGGGTCACGGAGTGCCATCACCGGCAGCAGCGGCGGTCGCCGAGCTGGCACTGAGCACGGAGGGACTGGTGATCGATCCGGTGTACACCGCTAAGGCGCTGACCCTGGTGACAGGATGCGGCGGGGAGAGCACAGTGTTCTGGCACACCGGCGGGCTGCTGGACGCCGTCGCCCTGGCCGAGGCGGCCCACCGGTGACAGGCAGCACGCGCCCGGCGGCCGGGCCGCCGGCGGGCCCCCCGGCTGCGGAGCTGATAGCGGCCGGGTTCGAGCTGGAGAACGCCGACGCACCGGTGCTGCATCACGGCATGAACCTGGCGGACATCGGCCACGTGCTCGATCTCGGCTCCGCCGGCGTCATCCCCCCCGGCGCCGTGCGTGCTCTCCTCGCGCTCCTTCTCGAGACCCTGGAGATCCCGGCCAGCGAGTTTCCCTACGATCCTGCCAACGGCGAGCCGTACAACTCGCGCGAGCGCTACTTCGCCGGACGGCTGGGGGATGTCGCGGGCTGGCTGCACGCCGGCCGTCCCCGGCGGGAGGCGATCCGGGTCGCCTTCCGGCTGCGGCTGCGCGATGACCTGACAGCCCTCATCGGGGAGGTGGCCCGCCTCGCCGGGGAACTGGCCAGCACCGCCGGGGCGCACGCCGGGACTCTCATGGCTGACCAGACGTATCTGCAGCATGCGCAGCCGTCCACATTCGGCCACTACATCCTCACGTTCGCATTCCCGGCCCTGCGGGCAGGAGATCGGCTCACCGACGCTCTTGCGTGGACGGACGCCAGCCCGGGCGGGGCTGGCTGTGTCAACGGCACCCGGCTGCATCCCGACCGTAGCCACATCGCGGAACTGCTCGGTTTCCGCAGCATCGCCGAACATACCCGGGACGCCATGTGGCAGATCGATGGCCTTTTCGACATGGTCAGCGCCGCGACCGGGCTGGTGGTAACCCAGTCCAAGCTCGCCGAGGACCTGGAGATCTGGGCCAGCCAGGAATTCGACTACGTGAGCCTGGCTGACGGCTACAGCCGCGCCAGCGTGCTCATGCCGCAGAAGCGGAATCCGTACGCGCTGTCCATCATCCGGGGCGCGGCGGGAACGCTGATCGGCAAGCTGACCGGCCTGCTTGCGATCGCGAAGACCCCCTCCGCCAGGAGCGACAATCTCATCTTCGCCTACGGGGACGTGCCGCGGGCGCTCGGCCTGGCACTGCGGGTGACCCGTCTCACCACCGGCGTCGTCCGCACCCTGCAGATCAACGCCGACCGGATGGGCGCCGTCCTCGATTCAGGCTTTTCCCAGGCCACTGACCTGGCCGAGCACATCATGCAGGTGTGCGCGATCGACTACCGGACGGCTTACCGGGTGGTGGGCCTGGCGGTCCGGGATGCGAGCGCAGCGGGTCTGCGCGGCACTGACATCGACGGGGAACTGCTCGACCGGGCAGCCGCTGCGATCACCGGCCAGCCGCTCGGACTGGCCGGCCGCGACCTGTCGGCGGCCCTTGACCCACAGCTGATCGTGGCGAGCAGAACCGGGCTTGGCGGCGCCGCGCCGGCCGAAGTCACCAGGATGGCCGCACAGGCCACGCAGCAGGCGGATGAGCTCGCCGCCGAAGCACAGCGGTGGGGCGCCCTCTACCAGGCTGCTGAGGACGGGCTCATCGTGGCTGCCCGCCGCTGCGCCGCGGCCCGCTCGGATCCCGAGCTTCTCGAACTCGCCAGTGCAGTGGCTGCCACCGGTCCCAGGCCGGCCACCGGACGGAGGAAGCAATGACGCGACCGGATGCCGCGACGGCGCCCCTGCCGGGGACGGCGGCAGTGATCAACGTGGGCCTGCCATTGTTCGCCAACGCCGTGCAGGAGCAGGGGGCCCCCGTCATCTCCGTGGACTGGCGGATTCCCGCTGGCGGTGATCCGGCTGCCGTCGCCGCCCTCGGCAGGCTCTGCGGGACGCATGCCGAGCGGATCGATGCCGCCAATGCCGAGGTGCTGCGCCGCCTGGACCAGGGTGTGCCCCGCCTGACCGGGATGACCACGGTCGCCCGGGCAGCACCGGGCCTGCCCGATCGCACGCTGCTGCATTGCGGGCCAGCGATCAGTTACGGCGATGCGCCGGATCCGCTGCAGCGGTCGATGCGTGCGGCTGCCGTTGCGGAAGGGTGGGCGGCAGACCTGGCGGAGGCCGGCAGGCTGCTGCACACCGGCGCGATCCGGCTCAGCCCCGCCAACGAGCACCGGGTGGTGGTGCCGATGGCAACCGCGCTTGCCGCCAGCGCCCCCCTGTACCGGGTGGAGAACGAGGCCGGCGGGACCGTCGCCTACGCGCCGATCTGCCAGGGATCAGGGGAGACCGCCTGGTTCGGGTGTGCCAGCGAGGCTTCGATCGCCCGGCTGGTCTTCCTGCGCGACGTCGCCGCCCCGGTTATCGCGCGGATTCTCACCCGCAGCGGGCCGCTGGATCTGCTGGCGCTCGCCGCCCAGGCGGTCGCCATGGGCGATGACGTCCATGTCCGCATGCAGGCCGCCACGAACCTGCTGATCCGGGAGTGGCTGCCGTACCTGGCGGAGCTGGGCGGCCGGGAAACTGCCGCCTTCGCCCGCTTCCTGTCGGTCAACTACCTGTTCTTCCTCACCCTTGCCATGGGCGCTGCCCGGTCCCTGACCGAGTGGGCAGCCCAGGTCCCTGACTCCTCCATCGTCACCACCATGGCGCGCAACGGGACCACTTTCGGCATCCGCCTGGCCGGCTGTGACCGGTGGTTCGAGGCCGACGCCCCCGAGATCGGCCATGCGCTCTACTACTCCGGGCAGGGACCGCAGACCAGCGCCAGGGACATCGGTGACAGCGCGGTGCTGGAACTGTGCGGGCTGGGCGCCGCAGCCGCAGCCGGGTCACCCGCAGTAGCCCAGTTGCTGGGCGGGGACATGCGGGAGGCCGCTGAACTCACCGAGAGGCTCACCGCGGTCTGCGCGGGCCGGTCAAGTCGTTTCAAGATCCCGGTGCTCGGCAACTCCGGCACACCGCTGGGGGTCGACGTGCGCAAGGTGGTGGAACTGGGCGTCACCCCCGCCGTGACCACCGGCATCCTGCACCACTCGGACGGCACCGGCCAGGTGGGCGCTGGCGTGGCAGAGGCGCCGCTGAGCTGCTTCATCCACGCGCTGACCGCACTGGACCAGCGGCTGGCCGGAGCCTGAGCAGGCGCGCGGGTATCACCCCGGCAGCGAGCTGGCATCACCGACTGTGACCTCGATCGGCGGGGCGGCGGCAATCGTGTTGGACACATAGCACACCCGCAAGGCCGGCTCGATGAGCCGCTCGATCACGCCGGATGCGGCGTCCGCCATCACAGCCAGCTGCAGCCGGGTAAAGCGCGGCCCGTCGTAGGTGCCGGTGGCAGTGACGGCCAGGCCCGGCAAGGTGATGCCCCGCTTGCCAGCCGCCCAGTTCAGTGCCAGGGCGTAACACGACGCCAGGGCGGCCAGCAGGTACTCGGTCGGCATCGGGCCGGTCCCGGTGCCGCCGGCGCTCTCCGGTTCGTCCACCAACAGGTCGAAGCCGCCCGCGGAGACCCGGCACCGCCAGCCGCCCTCCCAGCGGGCGACCACCGAGTTCGTCAGGGGTCTGCCAGCACCGCTGGCTGCGGTCACAGCTCCACCTTCCTGGCTGGCATGGCCGGGGGCTTCGCGCCCTAGCCGGGCCCGGGCTCGCCGTGATCGTGGTGGCCGGGCTCGTCGTGGTCGTGGCCCGCGGGCCGGGCGGCAAGCGCGGCCCGCCTTGCCTCCAGGTCGGCGTCAGCTACCAGGCCCTGCCCGCTGACCAGCCGCTCCAGGGCCTGCAGCCAGCACTCGTAGTAACTCCACCCCTCCCGGGAGGGGTGGGCGGCCTCCCAGTCGCTGATCTCTCGGATCAGCGACTGGCGGAAGTCCTCCCACTCGATCCGCCCGGCGTCGTGCAGCGCGAGCGCCACCCCGAAGGCCTGGCTCTCCCACGGGGCGGCGAAGACGAGCTCGCCGTTGTCGCGGGGCGGTGCCGCCGGGCCTGCCGCGTCGAGCAGATACACGGCGTCCGCATGGCCGCCCCCGCCCGTCATGGGGCGGTCACCTTCGCCACCCCGACCATGGCGTCCCTGGTAACCAGCGCAGCCAGCTCGTCCTCCGAGGCGCCCCCGGTCCCGGCCGGCCGTTCCGGCAGCACCATGTAGCGGACTTCAGAACTGGAGTCATGAACCCGGATCTCCACCTGGTCACCGAGTTCGAGCCCGAACTCGCGCAGGACCTGCCGCGGCTCCCGCACCACCCGCGAGCGGTACGCCGGATCCTTGTACCAGGACGGCGGCAGGCCCAGCACGGGCCACGGATAGCACGAGCACAGCGTGCACACCACGACGTGGTGGACCGTGGCCGTATTCTCCACGACGACGATGTGCTCGCCCTGCGGTCCGCTGAACCCCAGTTCCGCGATGGCAGCGGTGCCGTCGGCGAGCAGCCTGGCCCGGTACTCCGGGTCGGTCCAGGCCTTGGCGACCACCCGGGCGCCGTTCATCGGGCCGACGGACTCCTCGTAGGTCTTGACGAACGTGCCGATGGTTTCTTCGTCAACGAGCCCGCGTTCGATGAGCAGTGAGGCCAGCGCTTCGACCCGTAGTGCGGTATCGAGATGCTCTTGTGAGTTGGTCATGCCGCCGGCTCCAGGTAAGGCTCGAAAAGGTCAAGGGTCAGCCGGAACGGCTCGGCTTCCGGTCCCCACAGCTCGCGGGAGTCGAACTCCACCTGATAGCAGTGCTGTGGATCCTCGCCGCGGAAATGCGCGGCGCTGTCGGGGAAGACCGCATCGGGCTGGATGGCCGTGACCGTGCCGGTCCGCCGCCGCACATAGGCGGGCGCGCGGGTGTGCCCGGTGGTGTGCAGATCAGCGACTCGCACCCGCTCGCCGACCGCGAACGCGTGCGGGGTATCGACCGACCGGAGATTCCCCGGCCCGGTCACTTCCATCTCCGGCTTGTGCGGCTCCGGTGCCGGTGGCTCCGGCACGTCCTGGCCGCCAAGGCGCGCGGCTCGGGCACGCACTTGCGCCTCGGTGATGATGCCGCTGTCCTCCATCATCAGCTGCGCACCCATCGTCCACCGATTCCAGTACTCCGCCAGGTATTCCTGCGGCGGTACTCGTTCGATGCCGTGCCGGAACGCGTGCAGGTTGGTGCCCGCGATGCGGGCCGCCAGCGCTCCGATCACGAACGCCGTTCCCTCCCACGGTGCCGCGAATGGCGGCCCGGAGGTCAGCGGCCCAACGCGGCCGAATCCCTGCATGCCGCCCACGTCGTGGATTCCGTCCACGCGCTCACTTCCTTCCTGGTTCACCGGCGCTGAGGGTGGCTGCCCCGGCGGCCGGGGCCGTCACGGGCAGGCACCCA
>JBLMWU010000083.1:0-36039 GCA_050257395.1 Gemmatimonadota bacterium
CACCCTTGAAGTACCAGATGTGCGTGACCGGGGCGGCCAGCTCGATGTGGCCCATCCGCTCGCGCCGCACCTTGGCCCGGGTGACCTCCACCCCGCAGCGCTCACAGATGATGCCCTTGAACCGGACCCGCTTGTACTTGCCGCAGTAGCACTCCCAGTCCCGGGTCGGGCCGAAGATCTTCTCGCAGAAGAGCCCGTCCTTCTCCGGCTTCAGCGTCCGGTAGTTGATCGTTTCGGGCTTCTTGACCTCGCCGTGCGACCACTGCCTGATGTCGTCGGCGGTCGCCAGGCCGATACGCAGGTCGTCGAAGAAGTTAACGTCGAGCACGTGTTGTTCCCCTGGAGTAGATCGGATCAGACCTCTTCAACGCTGCTCGGCTCACGCCGGGACAGGTCGATGCCGAGTTCCTCGGCGGCGCGGAAGACGTCCTCGTCGGTGTCGCGCATCTCGATCGCGGCGCCGTCGCTGGACAGGACCTCCACATTCAGGCAGAGCGACTGCATCTCCTTGATCAGGACCTTGAAGGACTCGGGGATCCCGGGTTCCGGGATGTTCTCCCCCTTGACGATCGCTTCGTAGACCTTGACCCGGCCGAGCACGTCGTCCGACTTGATGGTCAGCAGTTCCTGCAGGGCGTAGGCGGCCCCGTAGGCCTCCAGCGCCCAGACTTCCATCTCGCCGAACCGCTGGCCGCCGAACTGCGCCTTACCGCCCAGCGGCTGCTGGGTGATCATCGAGTACGGCCCCGTGGACCGGGCGTGGATCTTGTCGTCCACCAGGTGCAGCAGCTTGAGGATGTAGATGTAGCCGACCGAGATCGGGTCCTTGAAGGGCTCGCCGGTGCGGCCGTCGAACAGGGTGGCCTTCCCCCCGGCGCCGACCATCTTCTGGCCGTCCCGGTTGGGCAGCGCGCTGTCGAGCAGCCCGGTGATCTCCTCCTCGCGGGCGCCGTCGAACACGGGGGTCGCCACCGGCGTCCCCGGCTCGGCAGCGTCCCGGCTGGCGGCCTTGAGCCGCTTCTTCCAGCCGGTGTCGTCGCCCTGGACCTGCCAGCCCGACTTGGCGACCCACCCGAGGTGGGTCTCCAGCACCTGGCCGACGTTCATCCGGCCGGGCACACCGAGCGGGTTCAGGACGATGTCCACCGCGGTGCCGTCCTCCAGGAACGGCATGTCCTCGATGGGCAGGATCTTGGCGATGACGCCCTTGTTGCCGTGCCGGCCGGCCAGCTTGTCACCATCGGTGATCTTCCGCTTGGCCGCCACGTACACGCGCACCAGCTCGTTCACGCCGGGCGGGAGCTCGTCGCCGTCCTCGCGGGTGAACACCCGGACGCCGATGACCTTGCCGGACTCCCCGTGCGGGACCTTCAGCGAGGTGTCCCGGACCTCCCGGGCCTTCTCACCGAAGATCGCGCGGAGCAGCCGCTCCTCCGGGGTGAGCTCGGTCTCGCCCTTCGGGGTGACCTTGCCGACCAGGATGTCGCCGGTGACGACCTCGGCGCCGATCCGGACGATGCCGCGGTCGTCGAGGTCCGCCAGCACCTCCTCGGAGACGTTCGGGATGTCCCGGGTGATCTCCTCCGGCCCCAGCTTGGTGTCCCGGGCGTCCACCTCGTGCTCCTCGATGTGGATCGAGGAGAGCACGTCGTCCTGGACCAGCCGCTGCGAGAGGATGATCGCGTCCTCGTAGTTGTGGCCTTCCCAGGGCATGAACGCAACCAGCAGGTTGCGGCCGAGCGCCATCTCGCCCTGGTCGGTGCAGGGGCCGTCCGCGACGACCTGGCCCTGCTCGATCCGCTGGCCCTCGCTCACCACCGGCTTCTGGTTGAAGCAGGTGCCCTGGTTGGACCGGCGGAACTTGGCCACCAGGTAGGTGTTGCGGGTGCCGTCGTCGTTGGCGACCGTGACGTAGTCGGCGCAGACCTCCTCCACCACGCCCGGCTTCTCGGCGACGATCACATCGCCCGCGTCCACCGCCGCGCGGTACTCCATGCCGGTGCCGACCAGCGGCGCCTCGCTGCGCAGCAGCGGCACCGACTGCCGCTGCATGTTGGACCCCATCAGGGCACGGTTGGCGTCGTCGTGCTCCAGGAACGGGATCATGGCCGTGGCCACCGACACCATCTGGCGCGGCGACACGTCCATGTAGTCCACGTCGTCCGGGCCGACGTAGTCGACCTCGCCGCCCTTCCGGCGGACCAGCACCCGGCCCTCGGCGAACTCGCCGTCCGGGCCGAGCGGCGCGTTCGCCTGGGCGATGACGTGCCGGTCCTCCTCGTCCGCGGTCAGGTAGTCGACCTGGCTGGTCACCTTGCCGCCCCGGACCTTGCGGTAGGGCGTCTCCACGAACCCGAAGGCGTTCACCCGGGCGTAGGACGACAGCGAGCCGATGAGGCCGATGTTCGGGCCTTCCGGCGTCTCGATCGGGCACATCCGGCCGTAGTGGGACGGGTGCACGTCACGCACCTCGAACCCGGCCCGCTCGCGGGACAGGCCGCCCGGGCCCAGCGCCGACAGGCGGCGCTTGTGGGTGAGGCCGGCCAGCGGGTTGGTCTGGTCCATGAACTGGGAGAGCTGGCTGGTGCCGAAGAACTCCTTGATGGATGCCACGACCGGGCGGATGTTGATCAGCGTCTGCGGCGTGATGGCCTCGACGTCCTGCGTGGTCATCCGCTCCCGGACCACCCGCTCCATCCGGGCCAGGCCCAGCCGGACCTGGTTCTGGATGAGCTCGCCCACGGTGCGCAGCCGCCGGTTGCCGAAGTGGTCGATGTCGTCGGTCTCGACCGGGATCATGACGTCCCCGGCCTTCATCTCCTCCTCGCCCGCGTGCAGCCGGACCAGGTACTCGATGGTGGCGACGATGTCGTCCTCGGTCAGCGTGCCCTGTGCCACCGGCAGGCTGAGGCCGAGCTTCTTGTTGATCTTGTAACGGCCGACCTTGGCGAGGTCGTACCGCTTGGAGTTGAAGTACAGGTTCTCCAGCAGCGCCTGCGCGGACTCCCTGGTCGGGGGCTCACCCGGGCGGAGCTTGCGGTAGATGTCGAGCAGCGCGTCGTCCTGGCCGCTGGTGTGGTCCTTCTCCAGGGTCGCGCGCATGGACTCGTAGCCGCCGAACCGCTCCAGGATCCGGGCCTCGTCCCAGCCGAGCGCCTTGAGCAGGACGGTCACGCCCTGCTTGCGCTTGCGGTCGATCCGGACCCCGACGCTGTCGCGCTTGTCGATCTCGAACTCGAGCCACGCGCCCCGCGAGGGGATCACCTTGCAGCTGTAGATGTCCTTGTCGGACGTCTTGTCCACCTGCCGGTCGAAGTACACGCCGGGCGAGCGGACGAGCTGGGAGACCACCACCCGCTCGGTGCCGTTGATGATGAAGGTGCCCTTCGGCGTCATCAGCGGGAAGTCGCCCATGAACACCGTCTGGCTCTTGATCTCACCAGTGCTGTTGTTGATGAACTCCGCCGTCACGAACATCGGGGCGGAGTAGGTCATGTCCTTGTCCTTGCACTCCTCCACGGAGTACTTGGGCGGCTCGAACCGGTGATCACGGAACGAGAGGGACATGGTGCCCGTGAAGTCCTCGATCGGGCTGATCTCCTCAAAGATCTCCTCAAGGCCCGACTGTTCCGGCACATCCTTTATGCCCGCCTGCTGGGCAGCAGCGACCCGGGCGGCCCAGCGCTCATTGCCCAGCAGCCAGTCGAACGAGTCGGTCTGCAGGGCAAGGAGGTCGGGTACCTCAAGTGGTTCTTTGAACCGGGCGAAGGAAATACGACGAGACGCGGAACTGGTGGCCGAGGCGCTGCGCGATGCTGCCAACAGGGGTCCTTCCGAGCTTGTGGCGGACTTTCACCGCACGCACGCAAAACGCCCTCCGGACACGCCGCGAAGGGTTCGAGGGGGCCGAGGACGTTAGAGTGCAGCGCAAATTGGCAGTGTAGCCGGAGGCTACACCGCTCGTCAACTGTATGCCACTGTGTGGTTCACGGTTGCTCCGCAGCATGGCCTGTTCTAGGCAATACGTCAAGCCCACGCGGTCTGGTCCGGGCTTCTGAGTGATGTGACGAACACCACACTTCGCTAGAGGTGTTGTTGTGCGTACCTGGGGGTAAGCCTACCAGTTCAGGCTGAGGTGAAGACTGCAGCTTGGCCGCCGGGCTGGGGGGCCGCGGCGGCAGGGTCCCGGAACGGGACCACCCGATGAGCCCGGGAGGGGGTACCCGGGCCGCGGGGGGACGACGATCCCAGGCGGGGGGCGCCTGGGACCGGAGCCCGCACAAGGCTGTGCCCGGCCGGCTGACACGCCGGCCGGGCACACGCCGTGCTGGCGGCCCTTGACGGGCCGCGGGTGCGGCTGGCCGGTCCCTACTTGACCGTCACCGTGGCGCCGGCGCCCTCCAGGGCGGCCTTGGCCTTGTCGGCGGCCTCCTTGTTGACCCGCTCCAGCAGCGGCTTGGGCGCCCCGTCCACCAGGTCCTTGGCCTCCTTGAGGCCCAGGCTGGTCAGGGTGCGCACCTCCTTGATGACCTGGATCTTCTTGTCGCCGGCTGCCTCGAGGATGACGTCGAACTCGTCCTTCTCCTCTTCCGCGGCCTCGGCGGCACCGCCGCCGCCCGCGGCCGGCGCGGCCGCCACCGCGACCGGGGCCGCGGCCTTGACGTCGAAGGTCTCCTCGAACTGCTTCACGAAGTCGGACAGCTCGAGGAGGGTCATCTCCTTGAACGCGTCGAGCAGTTCGTCCGTGCTGAGCTTCGCCATGATGCTCCGTCCTCTATCTGGTGCTTACGTCGTGGTTACTGATGTGCTGCCGTGGCGCCGGGGCGGTCAGCCCTCGCCGCCCGCGTCCCCGGTCCCGGCTTCGGCTGGCGTCTCCGCCGCGGCAGGTGCGGGCCTTTCCGCGGCGGCCTCGGCCGCGCCATCGGCTTCGAGCTTCGCCTGCAGGGCCCCGGCCAGCTGCGCCATCTGGGTCGGCAGGGCGCCCATGACGGCCGCCGCCTGCGACATCGACGCCTTCATGGCGCCGGCCAGCATGGCCAGCAGGACCTCGCGCGATTCCAGGTCAGCGAGCCGGCTGATCTCCGGCGGCGTCATCGGCTTGCCGTCGATCACCCCGCCCTTGATCACCAGGGCCGGGTTGGCCTTGGCGAACTCGCGCAGTCCCTTGGCCGCCTCGACCACGTCACCCTTGACGAAGGCGATCGCTGACGGGCCGCTCAGCAGCGCACCGAGGTCCTCCGCCACGCCCGCCTCGGTCGCGGCGATCTTGGTCAGGGTGTTCTTCACGACCGAGAACGTGGCGTGCTCGCCCAGCGCGCGGCGCAGTTCGGCGAGCTGCGCCACGGTCAGGCCGCGGTACTCGGCCAGCACGGCGCCCGAGGAGCTCTGGAAGCGCTCGGTGAGCTCAGCGACTGCAGCCGCCTTCTCTGCCCTCGCCATGGGCCTCCCTTCTGATGTGTTACCGGCACACCGGAGGTCCCGCAGCAACGCAAACGCCCCGGCGCAGGGCACCAGGGCGTGGACACCATCCAGCCCGGCGGGCTGGAAACGGCTGTTCAGCTCGGACACCTGCGCGGGCCGCCCGCTCTCGCGGGACCTTCGGTCGGCACCGTGCTCGCGCACGCGCCGACGGCCGACGGTCTTTGGCTCGAATCAGTGTACCCGGGTTCGGATGTGCAAGGACCCCGGCCCGCCGGGCCGGGGTCCTGCTGTGCTGCCTGCGGCGCCCGGGCTCAGCCCGCGGCGGCCTCCAGCTCCTCGGCCAGGCCGCGGGTCTTGGCCGGGTCCACCGGGATGCTCGGGCCCATGGTGGAGGTGATGGCGACCTTCCTCAGGTACCGGCCCTTGGCAGCGGACGGCTTGAGGCGGAGCACCTCGTCGATGGCGGCCGCGTAGTTCTCCACCAGCGCGGAGTCGGTGAACGACGCCTTGCCGATGATGAAGTGCAGGTTGCCGTGCCGGTCCACCCGGAACTCGATCTTGCCGCCCTTGATGTCGCTGACGGCCTTGCCCACGGCCGCGGTGACCGTGCCGGTCTTCGGGTTGGGCATGAGCCCGCGCGGCCCGAGCACCCGGCCCAGCCGGCCGACCTTGCCCATCAGGTCCGGGGTGGCCACGACCGCGTCGAAGTCGAGCCAGCCGCCCTGGATCCGCTCGATCAGGTCGTCCGACCCCACGTGGTCGGCGCCCGCGGCGCGGGCTTCCTCGGCCCGGTCGCCGGTGGCGAACACCAGCACCCGGGCGGTCTTGCCGGTGCCGTGCGGCAGGTTCACGGTGCCGCGCACCATCTGGTCGGCCTTGCGGGGGTCGACGCCGAGCCGCAGCGCCACCTCGACGGTGGGGTCGAACTTGGCGGGCGACGTCTTGCGGGCCAGCGCGACCGCCTCGGCCGGGCTGTACAGCCGGGCCCGGTCGATCTGCTCGGCCCCGGCGCGATATGCCTTGCTGCGCTTCATGATCTGTCTCCTTGCATCCGTGCGGAGGTTGTGGTCGCCGGGCCAGCGCAGGCCCTGCCACGTGCTGCGCGGGCGCGCAGCCATCCGGATTGCCGGCAATCAGCCCTGAACGGTGATTCCCATCGACCGGGCCGTGCCCGCGATGATCTTCTCCGCCGCCTCGATGGTGGTGGCGTTCAGGTCCGGCATCTTGGTCTGCGCGATCTCGCGGACCTGCGCCGCGGTCACGGAGCCGACCTTGGTGGTGTGCGGCGTGCCGCTGCCCTTGTCCACCCCGGCGGCCTTCTTGATCAGCTCGGGCGCGGGCGGCGTCTTGGTGACGAACGAGAACGTCCGGTCCTCGTAGATGGTGATCTCGACCGGGATCACGTTGCCGCGCTGCGACTCGGTCGCCGCGTTGTACTGCTTGCAGAAGTCCATGATGTTGACGCCGTGCGGGCCGAGCGCCGTGCCGACCGGCGGCGCGGGGGTCGCCGCGCCGGCGTTCAGCTGCACCTTGACGACAGCAGCGATCTTCTTCTTCCTGGGAGCCATCTGTAGTCCTTTACCTGCCCTCAGTTCACACTCACGCGGTCAGATCTTGGAGACCTGATCGAAGGAAAGCTCGACCGGGGTCTCCCGGCCGAAGATCGACACCAGCACCTTGAGCTTCTGGGTGTCGGGGTTGATCTCGCTCACGCTGGCGGGCAGCGTGGCGAACGGGCCGTCCATCACCGTAACCGACTCGCCCACCTCGAAGTCCACCGTGGCCCGGGCCGGCTCGGCCTTGGCGGCCTTCTCGGCCGGCTCGGGCGCGAGCAGGCTGGCCACCTCGGCCAGGCTGAGCGGGGAGGGCCGGCTGGACAGTCCCACGAACCCGGTGACGCCCGGGGTGTTGCGGACCACGGCCCAGGACTCGTCGGTGAGGTCCATCCGGACCAGGATGTAGCCCGGCAGGACCTTCTCCGAGACCTGCTGCCGCTTGCCGCCCTTGACCTCTGTCACCTCATGGACCGGGACCTCCACCTGGAAGATGTAGTCCTCCATGTTCAGTGACTGGGTGCGGCTCTCCAGGTTGCCCTTGACGCGGTTCTCGTAGCCCGCATAGGAGTGCACCACGTACCAGTCCCCGGGCAGGCTGCGCAGCTCGGCCGTGAACGCGGCGACGGGGTCTGCTTCCTCTTCCCCGCCGGCCTCTTCCCCGCCAGTGGCCTCCTCGCCGTCAGCGGCTTCCTCGCCGTCCGCGGCCTCGCCCGGCTCCCCCTGGGCAGCAGGCTCGCCGACGCCGCCGCTGGCCTCGCTGGCCTCGCCGTCGCTGGCCTCGCTGGCCTCGCCGTCGCTGACGACGGCATCTTCTGCCTCGCCGCCGACGTGCACTTGGGACTCAGACACGATTACTACTCTCCGCTCTTCCTGACGGCACCGGCACCAGCCCTGCTGGCGATGCCGGTCCCCCGGCCTTGCTTCGGTGTCAGCCCCGCAGTGACGATCCCCCGGCGGCGTGGCCCTCAGCCCTGCCGTCCCGCTGGCGCGCCCCCGCGCGCCGGCCGTGGCTCAGCCGAAGGCAGCAAACACCAGTTTGGTGAACCCGAAGTCCAGCGCGGTCACGATGGCGGCCATGACGATCACGAACGCCAGCGCGACCACCGTGTAGCTGCGCAGCTCACGCCGGGTCGGCCAGATGACCTTGCGCAGTTCGGCGATGACCTGCTGCACGAACAGCGCAGGGCTGGTCCGCCCGCCTTTGGACGGGCCACCGGGCCGCGCGCGCCGTTGCGCCGGCTGGCCACGCGTCTGAGTCGCCATGTCCTCACCTTCGGGTTACTGGCCCCGGATCACTGGCCGGAGCCGACGTCCCGCGGTGGCCGCGGAACGCATTCGCAGGGCAGGAGGGACTCGAACCCCCAACCACCGGTTTTGGAGACCGGGACTCTGGCCAATTGAGCTACTGCCCTCTGGACGGCGCACCGGGCAACCGCCACCAGTTGATGAAGTCTACGTTGCCGGCGGCCCTGCCGTCGAACCACGGCGCAGATCGGCCCGGCGGGCCGGCGGCGGGCGAGGGCCAGCAGCGCGCCAGCGTGATATCCGGTTGCCCGGCAGTGCCAGGATGGACCTATGACTTCAGCCCATCCTCGCATCTCCGCGCGCATCGCAGGCATCACCGAGTCGGCGACCCTCGCTGTGGACGCGAAGGCCAAGGCGCTCAAGGCCGCGGGCAGGCCGGTGATCGGCTTCGGCGCGGGTGAGCCGGACTTCCCCACCCCGGACTACATCGTCGCGGCCGCCCAGGAGGCCTGCGCGGTGCCGCGCTTCCACAAGTACACGCCCGCCGCCGGGCTGCCGGAGCTGCGCGAGGCGGTGGCGGCCAAGACCGCCCGGGACTCCGGCTACCAGGTCAGCGCGTCCCAGGTGCTCATCACCAACGGCGGCAAGCAGGCGGTCTATCAGGCCTTCGCCACGCTGCTCGACCCGGGCGACGAGGTGCTGCTGCCCACCCCGTACTGGACCACCTACCCGGAGGCGATCACGCTGGCGGCCGGGGTGCCGGTGCCGGTGATGACGGATGAGCGCTCCGGGTACCGGGCGTCCGTGGCGGACCTGGAGGCGGCCTGCACGCCGCGCACCAAGGTGCTGCTGTTCGTGTCCCCGTCCAACCCGACCGGGGCGGTGTACCCGCCCGCCCAGGTGGCGGAGATCGGCCGGTGGGCGGCTGAGCGCGGGCTCTGGGTGGTCACCGACGAGATCTACGAGCACCTGGTCTACGGCGGGGCCACGCACGTGTCCATGCCGGTGGCCGTGCCGGAGCTCGCCGACCGGTGCGTGGTGCTGAACGGCGTGGCCAAGACGTACGCGATGACCGGCTGGCGGGTCGGCTGGCTGATCGGGCCCGGCGACGTGGTGAAGGCCGCCACCAACCTGCAGTCGCACGCCACGTCCAACGTGTGCAATATCGCGCAGGCGGCGGCCCTGGCCGCGGTCACCGGCGACCTGGCCGCGGTGGCGAGGATGCGGGAGGCGTTCGACCGGCGCCGGCTGACCATGACCACGATGCTGAACGAGATACCCGGGGTGATCTGCCCGCTGCCCGAGGGGGCTTTCTACTGCTATCCCTCGGTCAAGGGCGTCCTGGGCCGGAGCATCGCGGGCACCACCCCCGCCACGTCCCTGGAGCTGGCCGGGCTCATCCTCGAGCACGCGGACGTGGCGGTGGTCCCCGGCGAGGCGTTCGGCACCCCGGGGTACTTCCGGCTGTCCTGCGCGCTCGGTGACGCCGACCTGGAGGAAGGCATCACCCGGATCGGCAAGCTGCTCGCCGAGGCGAAGTAGCCCGGGCGGCGCGGCCGGGGCAACCGCGCGGCTGGGGCGGCCGCCCCGTCCGGCAGTGCCAGACTGGGTCGATGTACCGGCCGCTCACCGCTCTCCCCAAGGCACACCTGCACCTGCACTTCACCGGCGCGATGCGGCACCGGACGCTGGTGGACCTGGCCCGGGAGCAGGGGGTGCGGCTGCCGGAGGCGCTGGCCGCCGAGTGGCCGCCGCGGCTGTCCGGCACGGACGAGCGGGGCTGGTTCCGGTTCCAGCGGCTGTATGACATCGCCCGCTCGGTGATCCGCCGGCCCGCGGACGTGTTCCGGCTGCTGCGGGAGACCGCGGAGGACGAGCGGGCCGAGGGGTCGGGCTGGCTGGAGATCCAGGTCGACCCCTCCGGCTACGCGGCCCGGTTCGGCGGCCTGACCCCGTTCGCGGACCTGGTGCTGGAGGCGGCGCGGGCGGCGGCGTCCGCCACCGGCGTGGGCATCGGCGTCATCATCGCGTCCAACCGCACCAAGCACCCGCTGGAGGCGCGGACGCTGGCCCGGCTGGCGGCCCAGTACGCGGGGCGCGGGGTGACCGGCTTCGGCCTCAGCAACGACGAGCGCCGCGGGCACGCGCGGGAGTTCGCCGCCGCGTTCCGGATCGCCGCCCGGGCCGATCTGCTGCTCGCGCCGCACGGCGGCGAGCTGGCGGGCCCGGACAGCGTCCGTTCCTGCCTGGACGACCTGCGGGCCCACCGCATCGGCCACGGCGTGGCCGCGGCCGCCGACCCGGCCCTGGCGCAGCGCCTGGCCGCTGACGGCGTCACCCTGGAGGTCTGCCCCGCCTCCAACGTCGCCCTGGGCGTCGCCCCCGTGCCCGAGCACGTCCCCCTGCGCCAGCTCCTCGACCACGGCGTGCCGGTGGCCCTGGGCGCCGACGACCCGCTCCTGTTCGGCTCCCGCCTGGCCGCCCAGTACGAGATCGCCCGGCACGCCCACGGCATGTCCGACTCCGAACTGGCCGAGCTGGCCCGCATGTCCATCCGCGCCTCCACCGCTCCCCCCACGACGGCCTCCCGGCTGCTGGCCCAGATCGACACCTGGCTCACCACCCCACCCCCGTTGCCCCCCCTCGCCCCCGCCACCTCAGCGCCGTTGCCAGCTTCCCGCCCCGCCACCTCCCGCCCGGCCCCACGCGGCAGCTGAGGCTGGGGCGGTGTCCCGTTAGCCCACGCCGTTGCGCAGCCCGGCGTGGGTAACGGGATCCGCCACAGCCCCCACAGGCGGTATGAACCTCACGCCACCGACGACCGCCACGACGGCAGCAGCTCGTCGATCAGCGCCTCCGTCTCCGGCGCCATCCTCGGCAGCACCTGATCCAGCGCCGTCCGCGCGCAGGCCTCGGCCACGACCTCGCGCAAGACCTGCGGCTCGCCGGTGGCCTTCGCGGCGCGCAGCAGGTCCCGCCAGAGCAGCTCGTCGTTGAACGCGAGCCGCAGCCCCTGGCGGGCCGCTGCCATGGCGCCCCGCGGGTCGCTCGCGGCCAGCCGCAGCCCGCACAGCCGGTGCGCCGCGTCGGCGACCCGGGCGCTCACCTCGTACTCCAGGTCGTCGGTGGCCAGCCACGCGTACCGCCCGGGGTCGCGGCCGTCCAGCAGCTGGCCCTGGACCAGGTCCAGCGCCCGGGCCAGCAGCGCCGCCTCCTCCACCGCCGTCTCACCGGCGGCCGCCCCGTCCCCGGCGGCGGCCAGCGAGGCCCGGCCGGCCAGCGCCCGGAACACCTGCCAGTCCACCCGGACCTGCGAGCCGAGCCGCAGCCGGCCGCTCGCGTCGCTCGCCAGGTGCGGCCGGCCGATGTCGTCGGTGCCCAGCCAGTCCACCACCCGGGCCAGCGCGGCCTCCCGGACCTCGGTGGTCACGCCGCGCGGCCAGATCGCCCCGGCCAGCACGTTCGGGTGGACGCCGCCCGGATGGGCGGCCAGGTACACCACCAGCTCGGTGGCGAGCGCGCGGCGTTCCGGCTCGAGCGGGCCTGGCGCGGTCACCGCCACCTGCCCCAGCAGGGTGATCTCCACCGGCATGACCGAGCCCGGGTCGAGCTGCTCCGCCGGGGCCGCGTCCGGCGGCAGCGGGCCGAGCTCCTCACCGCCGGCCTGGCCGGCCGCCCGGAACAGCTCCACCACCGCGGCGTACTGCCTGGCCGGCAGCAGCTGGGCCTCGACGTCGAAGCCGAGCAGCCCGGCCCGCATCCGCCCGCTGGCGGAGACCTCCCAGGTCCAGGTGGCGCCCTGGACCTCGCCAGCGACCACGTAGCCCGCTGCGGCGGCGTGCCGGGTGCGGGCCAGCGCGAGCAGCCGCTCCCGCTCCTCCCCGGACGGCGGGACCGCGGAGATCAGGTAGTGCGGCGCCCACGCCTCGGGCCGCAGTCCCCGGGACCGGCCGGTGAGCACCGAGCCGACCCCGGTCTCGGCCAGCGCGCGTTCCACCGCGGCGGCGCGCTCCTCCAGCATGGGCAGCGCCTCCGCCAGCGAGGGCGCGGTGGTGACCCGGCCGGGCGCCAGGCCGGTGAGCTCCTCCCCGAAACCCACCAGGGTGATGTGCATCTGGTCGGACCAGCAGTTGGTCGCCAGTTCCGCCGCCATCGCGGCGAGCACCGCCGCCACCTGGCCGTCCTCACCGGTGATGGCGATCAGGCCGTGTGCCGACTCCAGGTCCACCAGCACCCGCCCGGTCGCGTCGGTGCCGATGGAGACCAGGCCCGGGTAGGGGGCGAGTGAGCTGTCGCCCCGTTCCGGGTCGAGTTGGCTCGCCGCGGCCCTGGCCAGCCGCCAGACCTCTCCGTCGCCCACCGCCTGCCAGGGTGCGGGCGCGTTCCGGTCGGCCGGGGCGACCCACAGGTCGAGGTTCTGCTCGCCGATGTGCGCGGCGAACACCGTGGGCGGCTGGTGCCCCTGCTCGGCCAGCGCCCGCGACAGGTAACGCAGCCCCTGGTCCAGCAGGCGGACGGACGGCTCGCTGGCCCCCAGCCGCAGCGCCGCCTCGGCCGCGGCCGCGGCAGGATCAGGCACCGGCAGCCGGCTGCCGAACGCGCGCCGCCACAGCTGCTCGCGCCGCCGCCGCCCGAGCGCCGACAGCAGCCCGGCGGCCAGCAGCCCGGCGGCTGCCAGCTCGTCCGGGAAGGTCTGGCCGGGCTGGGTGTGCGCGGCCGCCAGCCCGCCGCCCGCCGTGCCGGAGCCCCTGGCACCGGAACCCCCGGCACCGGCGCCGCCGGCACCGCCTGCCGCCCCGGCCGTGCCGCCCGCGCCCTGCTGGCCGCCGTGCGCCGTGCCGTGCCCGCCCTGTGCCGCGCCCCCGGCAGCGCCCGCGGCGGGGGCGTGCGGGCGGCCGGACACGACTTCGATGCCCGGCCCGTGGGCGTCCCGCGGCATGTGCAGGACCCAGCCGGGCCGGATCAGGCTGGCGATGGTCAGCTTCGACCCGTCCGGCTGCACCCGGTCCCGGTTCAGCTCGAAGATCTCCCGGTATCGCCGGCCGTCACCCAGGTGCTTCTCGGCGATCTCCCACAGGCTCTCGTGGTAGCGGCCCTCCGGCGGCTGGACCACGTAGATCTTCTGGACGTGCGACTCCGGCCCGGCCTGGGCGGCCGGGGCCACGCCGTCCGGCCCGGCCTGCGGCCCGGCCCGGACCACAGCCACCTGCTGCGGCCCCGCCACCGCCTGCGCCGCCGCCACGTGCGGCGCCCGGGCGGGTGCGTGCGTGAGCGCCGGGGAGATCGCCGCGCTCACCGACGCCAGCAGCAGCGCGGCGGTCACCAGCCGGTGCACCAGCGCCTGGGTGCCGCCCGCCAGCGGAACCCGGCCCGGCATCCCGGTGTTGCGGACCGCCGCCCTGATCTCGGCGATCAGGCACAGGATCAGCTGCACCCAGGCCAGCCACACCACCACCGAGAGGATCTTGAGGATGGTGAAGATGTCCAGCGGCCTGCTGAAGGCGGACAGGCTGGGCAGCGAATGCGGGACCGGCAGCCCGAAGATCATCACCAGCGCGGCCGGCACGCCGGCCGTGAGCAGCGCGAGGGCCAGCACCGCGGCGGCGCCGATCAGGACATCGGTGACGGTCCGGCGGGACGCCGCGGGCGGCCGGCTCCGGGGAATCGGCGGTGCCATCAGCAACCCACCCCCTGGGTGATCCCGAACTCGGCGCACGCGGTCTCGTGCGCCCGCATGGTGAAGCTCCCGAAGAACGCGCTGATGATGGGCGTGGTGGTGACCTGCACGTACACCGTCACCTGCCGCGCGCTCGGGTACTGACATGGCTGTGACATGGCTGCCTTGATCCCGCTCGTACTCGCATAGGCCTGGATGAGGTTCTCGGCGCTGGTGCACGCCGTGGCCTGGTCGATGGCGACCGTCCCGCCGCGCAGCGACGCGACGTCGATGGTGTTGGCCGCCGCCCTGGCCGCCTGCTCGGCGAGGTCGGCCGCGCGCTCCTGGGCGTTGACGGCGCTGCCCACGTCCACCAGCAGGCTCGCCAGGGCCAGCGCGGCGAGCGCGAAGAACACCACGAACAGCGAGGCAGACCCGCGGTCGCCGGCCCGCCGTGGTGGGTTCCTGCGCTGCCGGAGCATCAGTAGCTCCGGGAGACGAACTGGTCGAGCGGCGCCACCGCGTAACTGGTGATGTGCATGGCCTGCAGGCCGGTGATGCCCAGGTTGAGGTCGCACTGCAGGCTGACGGTGACCGCCTCGCTGCCCGGGACGAAGCCGAGCACCGACGGCGCCGAGCACCAGCCGTTCACGTCCGCGCTGACCGCCTGGTCCGCGGCGGCCTGCGCGTCCGCTGCCGAGCGGGCGATGGACGCCGCCCGCGCGGCGTCCCGGGCGGCGCCGTCCACCTGGTCGTGGGCTTCCACCACCCGGCCGGCCAGGTACAGGAACAGCATGAGGAGCACCAGCATCGGCCCCAGCAGCACGAACTCGACGGTCATAGACCCGCGCTCGGCCGCCCGGCGCCCTCCTGCCCGCGGTGGGCGGGCTAGCACTGCTGGCCGCCGTTCAGATCGGGGCGGAAGCACTCGATGGGGCCGCCCGCCGCCTCGTGGATCTGCAGCGGGAGCCCCAGCAGGATGGATGCGACCTGCCCGGTGACCGTCACCTGGACCCGGCTGGGACCGGTCACGGTGGCGGTCACGCTGACGCCCCCGCCCAGCACCCTGGTACCCAGCCCCTGGTAGTAGTCCTGCGCGCTGCGCTGGGCGATCGCCTGCCAGCCGGGCACCGTGTTGGCGTCCTGCCGGGCGACCCGGGCGCCGATCTGGGCGGCGGCCAGCGCCACCTGCCGGCCCTGGGTGTACAGCGCGAACTGGATGGTGAGCCAGACCACGATGAGCAGCACCGGCGCCAGGATCGCCAGCTCGATCGCGCTGGAGCCGCGCTCGCACGCGGCGGCCCGGCGGGCGCGCCCGCACAGGCTCCGCCACCGGCCGGGCCGCCGCGGCCCCGCCCACCATCCGGTTGTCATCAGGGAATCTGGCCGTTATTCGAGCTGATCTGGTTGGCCCGGTTGGTGACCACCGTGTTGATGATGACCAGCACGGTCACGGCCAGGCCGACCAGGATCGCGGTGATGATGGCCAGTTCGATGGCGGAGGCTCCGAGCTCGGAGTCGCGCCGCGCCCGGGCGAGCCGGGCGGCGCTCATACCGAGGACGGCCCGCAGGTAACCGAGCACGGCCCCGCCTGGTAGTCCCGTTCCCATTTCTTCTCCTCGGGGTTCTCGCAGTGACCACCCGCCGGGTCGGATCAGGCGCCGAGCATGATCCGCACCGCCGGGTAGATGAGGAAGATCAGGAAGGCGCCGGCCAGCAGCATCTGCGCCACCAGCATCGACTGCGACCGTTCGCCGGCCTGGCCCTGCAGGTCGGCGAGCTCCCGGCGGCGCAGGCTGGCCGCCCTGGTGAGCAGCGACTCGCGGACCTTGGCGCCGTCCTCGGCGACCAGGCTGAGGGCGGCGGACAGGTCGCGCAGCTCGTCGATCCGGACCTCCTCGCCCAGGGCGCCAAGCGCCTGCCAGGGGGTCTGGCCGACGATGCGGGCGTTGGTGAGCGCGTCCCGGATCCGCCACATCGCCCAGCCGTTGCCGATCTGGCTGGCCGCCATCAGCGCCTCCGGCACGCCCCGGCCGCCGGACAGGTTCAGCGCGACCAGATCCAGGAATGCGCCGATGGCGTGCCGGAAGTCACGCCGCCGCTCCTCGCACTTCTGCCGGAGCTCCAGGTCGGGCAGGAAGAAGAAGATCACTGCGGCGAGCAGGCCGGCCCAGACCGGGATGATGAACGGCAGCCGGAGCCCGGCCAGCGTCACCAGGCTGCCCAGCACCGGCGGGAACAGCAGCCCGAACACCGCCAGCAGCAGCTTGGTGGCGAGATAGCTCTCGAACGACTTGCCGACCAGCGACAGGTTGGCCCGCAGGGAGGGGAACTCCCAGCCCTGCTCGGCGCACAGCCGGGCCAGCCCGGCGCCGAGCTTGCGGGTGATCCCCCGTTCGCGCGGCCCGGTGGCCGCCCGGCCGCGGCTGCGCGCCGCCTGCTGGGCGGCGTCGAACGCGGCGAGCTGGCGGGCGAGGCTCGCCCGGCGCGGGATCAGGGCCAGGCCGAGCAGGAAGCAGCCGAGCCCGGCCACTCCCCCGGCGATCAGCGGAAGCATCACCGGCCGCCTCCCTGGCTGCCGCTGGCCGCGCCCGCGGGCACCGCGCCGCCGCCGGACGTGAGCAGCCGCTGCGGCGCCTCGAACCGGGCCAGCCGCCGCAGCCACATGATCCCGGCCGCGTACACGGCCGCCACCACCGCCAGCACCAGCTGGCCGGTGGCCGGGTCATACGGCGACAGGAACTGGTGGTCGAACTCGGCCAGCAGCAACGCCATGCCGACCGACACCCCCACCACGATCTGCACGCTGCGCCGGGTCGAGCGGCGGTCCGCGTACACCCGGCGGCGCATATCCAGTTCTTCCCGGACCGATCCGGAGAGCGAGCCGAGCAGGTCCCGCAGCCCCGGGCCGCGCAGCCGGGAGTTGATCACCAGCGCCGCGATGATCAGGTCCGCACCCGGATCGTCCAGGTCGTCGGCGAACATCAGCAGCGCCTCGGGCATGGGCACCCGGGTGTGCAGACGGTCCACCAGCGCCAGCAGGGGCTGCCGCAGCGATGGTGCGGCCACCCGCAGCGAGGCCGGGATGGCCTGCTCCAGCCCGACCGCGCCGGCGATGGTGTCGCGCAGCGATTCGGTCCAGGTCGCCAGCGCCTCCAGCCGGGACAGCGCCCGCCGCTCGCCAGCCGCCCCGGCCAGGCCGCGCCAGCTGTAGGCAAGCAGCGCGACCCCGATGCCAGCGACCAGCCAGCGGGTGGCGATCAGGGTGGCGGCGCCCGCGGCGAGGACTACGGCCCCGCGGACGCCGGCCAGTTCCCGCAGCCGCCGCTCCAGCCGGTCCGCACCCTTTCCGGGCCCGGACGGGGGCAGCCCGCGCAGCGCCACCCCGAACAGGAACAGGCCGCCGCCGGCCACCGCGCCGGCCGCCGTGGCGAGCAGTCCCGCCTGCGATAACGTCGGTACGATCACCAGCTCCCCCCGCTCGGGTCGTAGCCGTGCTCGGCCAGTTCAGCGGCGCAGCTCACCGGGGCGTGCGGCACCGCGCGCCCGTCCGGGCCCGGCGCGAACACCTCGCTGGACAGCACCCGCCCGTCCACGCCGGTGACTTCCCGGACGCTGCTGGCGAACCGCCGGAGCCGGCCGCCGCGGCTGTAGTCGTTGCGCTTCTCGACGAAGACCACGAAATCCACCGCGCCGGCGATGAGCATGTGGGTCGCTTCTACCGGCAGCCGCTCAGCCGACTGGATCGCGTAGGTGGAGATGCGGTTGAACACCTCCAGCGACGAGTTCGCGTGGATGGTGGACAGCGAGCCGTCGTTGCCCTGGGTCATCGCGTTCAGCATGGTGACGATCTCGTCGCCGAGCACCTCGCCGACGATGACCCGGCTCGGGTTCATCCGCAGCGACCGGCGGACCAGGTCGGCCATGCTGATGCCGCCCTGGCCCTCCATGTTCGGCAGCCGTTCCTCGAACGCCACCACGTTCGGGTGAAGCTCGGGGAAGTGGTCGATGCCCAGCTCCAGCGCCCGCTCGACGGTGATCAGCCGCTCATGCGCCGGGATCTGGTTCACGATGGCCCGCAGCAGGGTGGTCTTGCCCGCGTTCGTCGCCCCGGCGATCATGATGTTCTTCCTGGCCGCGGTGGCGGCCGCGAGGAACGAGGCCACCTCGGACGACAGCGTCCCGTTGCCCACCAGGTCGGCCAGGAAGACCTTGCCGAGTCTGGCCCGCCGGATCGACACCGCGGGCCGCAGCGTGACGTCCATCACCGCCGACAGCCGCGACCCGTCCGGCAGCCGCAGGTCCAGCTGGGGATTCGCGGTGTCGAACGGCCGGCTCGACAGCCCGGAGTACGCCGCCAGCGCCTGGATCAGCTCGACGAGCTCCTCGTCGCTGTCGGCGACCGGCTCGCCCATCACCTCCCGGCCGTCGGCGTAGCCGATGAACACCCGGTCGCAGCCGTTCACGTCGATGTTCTCGATCTGCTGGTCCTCCAGCAGCGGCTGGAGCCGGCCGACTCCGAACAGCGCGGCGTGAATGGCGGACGCGAGTTCCTCTTCCTCCTGCGCGTTCAGCGGCGCCCGGCCGGCCGTGATCTCGCTGCGGGCGTGATCCTCCAGCACCTGCGCGATGAGCGCCCGGGCGAACTGGCGCTCGTCCTCGCCCGACATCGGCGCCAGCCCAGCGGCGGCGTCCACCCGCCGCTGCTCGGCCAGCCGGTTGCCCACGTCGGCGCGCATCCGCTTGACCAGGCCGTGATCCATGGTCAGCCTCCCCCGGTCATGCCGGGCCGGCCGCCTGCTGAGGGGGGCGAGTGCCGCAGCGGCGGCCGCGCGGGCTCGTCGCCGTCGCCGCCGTCGTAGTACCCGGCGGCGCTGTACCGGCTGTCGCGGTCATCCCCGCCGTCATGCTGGGCCGCAGGTGACCAGACGTCGCTGGCCCGGTTCTCGGCGAGATCGTCGCGGAACTGGCCGTCCCGGAACCAGTCCCCCGGGGACCGGTCGCTGGGGAACTGGCCGCCGGGGTGGCTGCCGTCGCGGTCGCGGTACCGGCCGGCCGGGTACCGGTCATCGTCCGGCTGACCGTGGCGGTACCGGTCTTCCTCGGGCTGGCCGTGGCGATACCGGTCGTCCCGGGGCTGGCCGTCCCGGGGCTGGTCGTTCCGGGGCTGCTCGTTCCGGGGTGGCCGGTCGCGGTGCCGCGCGGCCGGGTAATCGCCGTCGCGGGCGCCGCCATCGTGGCTCCCGTCGCCGTAGCTGCCGCTGTCGTAGGCACCGGAGCCGTAGCGGCCGCCGCCGTATGTCCCCTCGCTGGGCGTGTTCCCGCCGGGGGCGCCCGCGGCGGGAGTGCTGGCGCCGGGGGCGGCGCCGCTGCTGTGGAGGCCGCTCTGGTACGTGCCGGTGGGGTAGTCGTCCGGCCCGGGCAGACGGCCGCCGTCGTAGCCCGGCCGGGATGGCTCCCGCCAGCCCGGGGCATCCGGCGGGGCCGGCTCCCGCCAGCCTGGAGCGGCTGACGGCGGGGCCGGCTGGCGGCGCGGCAGTTCGCCGCCCCCGGGACCCGCCGGATAGCCGGGGGGCGGGCCCTCTGGCCGGGCATCGGGCGGTTCCGGGCGCTGGCCACCGGCCTCCGGCCCGCCAGGCCGGCCGGCTCCCGGCAGGTGACCGCCGCCCGGCGCACCGTCCCGGCCTGGCGTGGGCGAGCCGTTCAACGCGGACCGGCTGAATGCCGGACCGCCGAAGTCCGGCCCGCTGGAGCCCGGCCCACCGGAGCCCGGTTCACCGGAGCCCGACCCACTAGAGCCTGGCCCACCGGACGCGGACCCGCTGAACGCCGGATCGCCCAAGTCCGGCCCGCTGGAGCCCGGCCCACCGGAGCCCGGCCCACCGGACGCGGACCCGCTGAACGCCGAGCCGCCGAAGTCCGGCTCGCCGGAGCCCGGCCCACCGGACGCGGTCCCACTGGTGGCGGGCCTGTCGCCAGCTGCAGGGCCGCCGCTGGCGGCGGCCCCTCTGCCGGCCGTGTGGCCGCCGCTGGTGGTGTGGCCGCCACTGGTAGTGGGGGCGCTGCTGGTCATGGTGGGGTCTGCGGACGGAACCGGCTCCCGCGGCGTGTCCACGGACGGGAACTCACCCGCCGCTGGCCCTGGCGACGGCGACGGCCCGGGCTGCGGCCCTGCCGACGGGGGTTCTGCCGACATTGATCCGCGGGATCCTGGCGCGGGCGGGTGCGGGCCGGGGATGCGAAGCTCCAGGGTCGGATCCTGCCTGGCCGACGGCCCGGGCGGCGGCGGTCCGGCAAGCGATGGCTCGGCCGGCGGTGCCGTGGGCGGCAGCCGGTCCGGCGGCCACACCGACGACGGGGGTATCTCGATCTCCCGGATTTCCGGCAGCGGCCGGGTCTGTGACAGCGGCTCCGCCGTTGCGCCTGCTTCCGGGCCCGCGCCCGGCAGCGGCTCTTCCCGCTGGAACGGCGCGGGCCCCGGGTCGGGCTCCTGATATCGCGGCAGCATCGGCTGGTTGCCGCCTGCCGGCGACGGCGGCTGGTCCCGGCCGTCCGGGCCCGGCGGGCTGGGTGCCTGCGCTCCCGGCAGCGGGCGGCTGGGCGGCGGCAGTTCCGGCCGCGGCAGGCCAGGTGGCCGTTCTCCCGGCAGCTGCGAGCTGAGGGGCTCCGGCGCAGGTGGCGGCGGACGATGCGGCGGCGGTTCCGTCTCAGGCTGCTGCGGGCCGGCGTTGTGCGGCATCGCTGATCCCGGCCCCGGCTGTCCGGCCTGTGGCTCGGTGATCCGGGCTGCCGCGGGCGACGGCGCGGCAGGCCTGGGCGGTGACACAGGCGGCGGCCCAGACGGCGGCATGACGGGCTCCCGCCCCGACACGTCAGTGCCCTCCGCGGCGCGCTGTGCGAGTACCGCCGGATGCCATCGCCCGGGCGGCGGCGTGCCCGGCAGCAGTTGCCCCGGTGACGGGGCGGGCGGCGCCGCGCTGGACGGCGGCGGACCAGAAGGAGACGCGGCGGGGTACGGCGCACGGGGGGCCGGCCTGTCCAGCCGCTGCCTGTCTGGCGGCTGCGTGTCCGGCGCAGCCCCGCCCGCGACTGACCCGGCCGGAGCAGAGTTCCCTGGCACAGGCCCGGCCGGAGCGGGCATCCCCGGAGCAGACCCGGCCGGAGCCGGGGCATCCGGGCCCGGCTGGCCGGCCACCTGCGGTGAGCCCGGCCCGTACCGGGCAGGGGGTCCGTCCAGCGGCAAGGGGGCCGGCATGCCCGGCGCACCGGCCTGGCCCGGCTGTGGCGGCGGAAAACCCTGCGGACCGGGATCAGGCCGGCCGGCTCGCTCAGGCTGCATGTCCCGCGGACCGGAGGCGTACGGCCCCGCACCTTGCGGTCCCGCATCCTGCAGTCCCGCACCCTGCAGTCCCGGGACTGGCTGGCCCGGCCCCTGCATGCCCAGACCTGGCAGCCCGGCATTGCTCGGTACGGCACTGTGTGGTCCGGCACCGTGCGGCCCGGCACCGTGCGACCCGGGCCCGGGTGGGCCCGTGGCAGTCCGGGGCACGGCATCACTGAGCCCGGCGGGATGCTGCCGGGGGATGTCGGGAGCATTCTCCGGGCGGGCGGTGGCTGGCTCGCCCATGGCGGACAGCCGGTCTGCCCTGGGCCGCTCGGACCAGGCCCGGTCATATCCGGGACGGTCAGGACCAGAAGGGTCAGGCAGGGTGCGGTCAGGCACAGAACGGCCGGGCACAGCCGGGTCGTAGCCACGCCGGCCGGGTCCCGGCCCGGCCGGAGGCGGCCCCGCCGGATAAGCCCCAGCCGGAGGCGGCCCCGCCGGATAAGGCCCAGCCGGCGGCGGTCCCACCGGATAGGGCCCGGCCGGAGGCGGTCCCACCGGATAGGGCCCGTCCGACGGCGGTCCCACCGGGTAGGGCCCGGCCGGAGGCGGCCCGGCTGAGGTCTGCCTGGCCGGCGGCTGTGCGCCCTGGGGTGGAACGGGCGGAAGCGGCGCGGCCGAGCGCACCGGCAGCACGCCGTACTCGGCGGCGCCCTGCTGGCCGCCATGCCGGGGAACGGGCGCCTCCCGCCAGTCCGCGCCCGCTGGCCCGGCTGGCCCTGGCCAGGCGACCCCTGTGCCGTCCGGCGCCGGTCCGGCTGCCGGGACCATGCTGAGCCCTGGCGCCGGGAACTCCGGCAGCGGCCCGGCGAGCTGGCTCGCCACCTCCCGGGCGGTCCTGATGAGCAGGGACTTGTCGAGCTTGCCGCCCCACTCACCGCGCAGCTGCTCCGCGCTCTTGGGCTCGAGGGCCAGCCCGCCGGCGATGCTCACCTGGACGCCGCCCCGGCTGAGCGCCTCGCCCACCTCGCCCAGCGCGGAGTGGAAGCGCTTGTGCTCCGCGACGACCACCACACTGACCCGGGGCCTGAGGTTGTCCCGCCTGGCGACGGCGGCCGTGAGGACCGCGATGCGCTCCCGCAGCCGGACCACTTCGGCCAGGCTGTCCCTGGTGACGAACACCACCGCGGACGCGCGGGCGAGCAGGTCGTAGTAGGGCCCGTCCACGCCGATCCGGCCGCAGTCGGCGACCACGTCGGCCTGCGGCAACCCGGCGAGCGCCCGCCCGACAGAGTCCCACATGGGCTCAAGCCCGGCCCCCTGCTCGGCGGTGGTCACGCCGGTCAGTACGTCGAGCCCGCCATGCAGTTTCTGGGCGTGCCGCCACACGTCCTGCGGCGCGATGCCACGGCGGCTGGCCACCGCCAGGCTGAGCAGGCCCAGCTGCGGGTCCAGCCGGCCGCCGCCCGCCGCGGGGAGCCGGTAGATGAGGTCTCCACCAGCCGGATCGCACTCGGCCAGCAGCACGGGCCGGGGCCACACAGCGGCAAGCACGAGCGCCGATGTGGTGACCCCTGGCGCGCCCTTGTCGGCAACGACTGCGATCAGCGCCATCGGTTAGCCGTGCCCTGTCCGCGCGGCAGGGCTGTGCGACGGCTGCCCGGACGGCTGGTTCGCGCCAGACTGCTGGCCCGCCGCACCGTTGCCACCCGGCACCGCAGCGGGCTGGCTGGCGGGCGGCTGGCTGGCACCCGGCGGCAGCAGCGCGACCGCCACCTGGCCGGCCGCGGCGTTGCACGCCACGGCGCCGGCATCGGCAGCGCTGACCGCGACGGTCACGTCGGTGCCGCCGGCCCCGGACGAGCCGACCAGGCCGCTGCCGGTGGCCGAAGCCACCGAGATCACGGTGGCGTTGCCGGACAGCAGCCCACCCGCGCCGCCGCAGCCGGTGCCGTTGTTCTGGCCGCCGGTCGCGAAGATGGCGATCCGGTTGCCCGCGGTCAGCCCGGGCGGGAACTGGCCATCCTTGAGCGCCAGCCCCACCACGTCGCCGCGGTGGGTCACAGCGGCCGCCGTGGCCACCATGCCCGGGGTCAGCAGGGTGCCGGCGGGGATGCTGACAGCCGCGTAGTCCTGCGCGGCCCGGCCAGCATAAGCCCAGCTCACGTACTGCACGCCGCTGTCAACGGATACGTCGGCCCGCTGCAGCGCGCTCGCGGGGATCTTCGCGCCCGCCGCCACCGGCTGGGTCACCACGATCGCGGCCACCTTCTGGCTGCTCTGAATCACTAAGAAACCAGCACCCAGCGCTCCGCCGATGATGAGCAGCAGCGCCAGCGCGGCCAGGGCGGGCTTGCGCTCCCGAGGCGGGCTCGGCAGGCGCCGTCCGGCAGGGGCGGTGGCCTCCGGTGCCCAGGTCGCGTTCTCCGGTGTCTGGGGGCCACGCTGCATGGTGCCGCGCTCACTTGCCATCGTCGAGTTCTCCCCTGCTGAGCAGCCTCACCGGCGCGACAGCCTCGTGCGCGCCCCGTCGGCCGGCGTCACGCCTGCCGGCATCGGGGCCGGCCGGCCTGCGCCATATAGGTGGCGGAGCGACGCTATCTCACCAGCAGGCACCATTGCGGCCGGTTACGGACAATCTGCGGGCTGTGGCCATACGGTTGTGACGTCATCGGCACCGGCCGGCCAACTGCGGCCAGGCCAGCCCTTTCGCCCCGGCAGGAGGCCCGGCCAGGATGAACGCGGGGAACTGGGCGGTGGCCGCCGGCCTCGCCGCGGGCGTGGCCGCCGGCTGGCTGCTGGCCCGCTTCCTGGCCCCCGGCGGCGGGCCGGCGACGGCCGGCGCATCCGCGGCCCGGGCCCGCCTCCGGTGGCGGGCTGCCCTGGCGCTGCTGACCGGCGCCCTGTTCGCCGCGATGGCCCTGCGTTTCGGGCTCAGCCCGCTGCTCCCGGCGGTCTGGTACCTGGCGGCCGCCGGGGTAGCCCTGGCCGTCATCGACGCCCGCGAGCACCGGCTCCCGGACCGGCTCACGCTGCCGTCCTACCCCGCCGCCGTGGTGCTGCTCGGCGGCGGCGGGCTGCTGCTGCCGCACGGCGGGTGGCATCTGGTGCGCGCGCTCGCCGGCCTCGCGGCCGCCGGGGCGTTCTTCCTGCTGCTGGCGTTCATCCGGCCGGGGGACATCGGCTGGGGCGACGTGAAGCTCTCCGGTGTGCTCGGCTTCTACCTGGGCTGGTTCGGCGCCGGGGCGCTGCTGGCCGGCCTGGCCGGGGCGTTCGTGCTGACGGCCGCCACCGGGCTGGCGCTCATCGCGGCCGGCCGGGCGACCCGCAAGTCGCACCTACCGTTCGGCCCCTTCATGATCGCCTCCGCGCTGGCGGTCATCGCCCTGGGCGCGCTATACCCGCCGCTGGCGCGGTGACGGCCTGCCGGATAGCCCCGGGAGCCTTGTTACCGGCCGTTTTAGTACCACCTAACAAATTGGTGAACGGTGCGTCCCCGGTCAGACGGGATTGGTATGGTTCCGGGCATCCTGGGGCCGGGGCGCGAGAAGCGGGAGGGCGGCAAATGCCGGGACTGCGGGGATTCACCGGGCTCGCCGCCCTTGCACTGTTAGCTGTCGGCTGCAGTTCCGCCCCGCCGCAGCAGCCATTCCATCCCACCGGGTCGCTGCAGGCAGGGACGTCCGCGCCGGCGGCGCCGAGCCGGAACGCGGGCGGGCTCGCCCTGCCCCCGTTCGGGCCGCAAACCCACGTGATCATGCCTGGCTGGATGCCAGGGCAGGCCAGCGAGAACGCCGCGGTCATCGCGAACAAGAACTTCCTGCTCGCCCTGCTGTACGCGGAATACCGGGGCGGCAGGGATCACCGCTGGCGGTCGTATGTGGGCACCGGCCTGCGGCCCGCGCTCAGCGCCCAGCTCGCCCAGCCCGACGTGACCACCCAGTCCTTTACCGGGACCATCCGGTTCTCGCACATGAGCGCCTTCACGGACCCGTCGCACAAGGGCGCGGTGGACGTCGCGCAGTGCTTCGACGATTCACGCTCGACCAATACCAGCATCCGCACCGGCCGGCCGGTGCCCGGCACCACGCCCGCTGACCAGCACTACTACCGCACCACCAATGTGCTGGCCCGGAGCGCGGACGGGACCTGGCAGGTCATCGCGATGTATCCCCCCATTTACTATCCACGGGCCCCGGAGTGCAAGCCATGATCCGTCGGTTGGCGATCGCCGCCTGCATCCCCACCGTCGCGCTGATCACCGCGCTGTCAGCGGCCGCACCGGCCAGCGCGGGCGCGGGCGCGGGCTGCAGCGGCAGCAGCTGCTCGGTCGACATCAGCCAGTTCATCACGCTGAAAGGCGACGTCGGCAGCGGCGCCGGCTATGTCCCGGTCAACGTCGAGCCGCCGCCGTGCCTGTGGAACCCGATCGGCGACGCGACCACGGGCAGCCAGTACATCATCAATTTCTTCAACGGCGTCGACCCCGGGCCGAGCGGGGCCTACCAGACCGGGGCGAGCTTCAATCAGGCGAAGGACCTGCTTGCGAACCCGAAGCCGGGGACCTGGTACGAACTTCCGGTGAACCCGGCCGCGTCCCCTGCAGCCCAGATGGAATGCTATAAGCTCCCGCTGTTCGCTTTCGTCCCGCCCGGCCAGACACCGCCGATGCCGCCCATCCCGGGCCAGATCCTGGCCGAATTCGCCTACAACAACATGGCCA
This sequence comes from Gemmatimonadota bacterium, assembly GCA_050257395.1. Classification (GTDB taxonomy): domain Bacteria; phylum Actinomycetota; class Actinomycetes; order Streptosporangiales; family Streptosporangiaceae; genus JAIRTY01. The sequence continues at coordinate 25,926 of JBLMWU010000083.1, forward strand.
TTCCCACCCCGAAACTGGTGGTCAATCCGGCTAACACCGGATTCGTGAACCTGGGCACCTACGTATGGCAGTCCGGTGGCACCGGGGCTGTCTCGGTGACGGCGGCGCTCGGGAACCAGGCCTGGGCGACGGTGACCGCGACCCCCGGCAGCATGGCCATCAGCACCAACGGCCCCGGCGCCGTCAGCAGCAACTGCGGGCCGCAGGGCTCGAAGTACCCGGTCGGCAATCCGCCGGCCAGCGCCGGCGCGGGCACCAGCCCGGACTGCGGCGTGCTCTGGCAGGGCACAACCAGCGGCGCGACCATCACCGGAACCGTGATCTGGCACGTCACCTGGACCGCGAGTGACGGCACCGGCGGCACCCTGCCGGACATCCAGATGCAGGGCCAGAGCGCGCCGTTCCCCGTCCAGGAGATCCAGAGCATCAACGGCGGCTGACGCTCAGCCGCAGGCGGCTGCCCGAAACGCACGTGTTTCCGCGTGCGCCGCAGGCGGGCGTCAGCCCGTGCTGCCGCCACCGTTCCCGATGAGCGCCAGCAGCATCTCGGCGGCGCTTTTCACAGGCCTGGCCTGACCGGGCAGGACAAAGGTGCCAGCGGCAGCACCGTCCAGCGGCTGTCCGGTTCCAGCCGACAGCGGTAGTCCCCCGGCGTCACCTCGTCCTCCCGCTCTGCGCCCGGGTCACGCTGGCTCGCCTGGCTCCACGGGACGGCTGAGGCGCGAGCGGGCGATGAGGCGCGCGGCCCACGGGCCGGCGGCCAGGATCACGGCGGCCGCCGCCAGCGCGACGGCGGCGGGCGAGGCCGCGCCGATGATGGCGGTGAAGACGCCGAAGATCACCGGCAGGCCGCGGCTGGCCGCGCCGGGCAGGCCCCGCCAGCGCAGGTAGCGGGAAGCCGCCGCCCGCTACGTGAAGTGCAGCGGCATCACAACCCAAAAAAGGCGCAATTTAATGACCGAAACCCGGGCGATCATGCCCGGGCCGGGCGGACCGTAGCAAATCCTGGCGTGGGGCGCGCGGGCAGGCAAGCGAAACACTGTTACCGGTTGTGCACCATATGCGGCAGATCGGTTGCGGGGCACCCTTGGACGGTGCGATCGTTCGTTCCGATTGGATCCGAGGGGCGAAAGGAACGGACAGTGGCAGACGTCACCTTAAGCTATGCCGAAATGCAGCAGGTCAAGAGCGTCTTTGAGCGGGACGCTCAGCAGATGGAGGCTGCCCTCAGCAACCTGCTGAAGCTCACGGACCAGCTCACCAGCGGCCCGTTCAAGACCGACAAGGCCAGCCCTGCGTTTGTTCAGGCCTACCAGAACATCCACAAGGGCGGGCAGCAGGTCATGCAGGGGATCGAGGGCCTCGGCAAGTTTCTCGGCGCGGCGGTCCAGGGCGCCCAGCAGCTGGACCAGCAGCTGGCGCAGCAGCTCAGCAAGGGCTGAGCCAGGCTTCAGGCATGACGGAGAGGGGTGCCGCCGGCAGGCGGGGCCCCTCATTCGCCTGCCGCAGGACTGATCACCGCCGCTTTCCCGGGAGGATGGCATGCGGCTGGCGCTCACCGTCGTCGCACCGGCTGCACAGGCCAGCGCTGACGTGGTACTCGAGGCCGACCCGGCGACCGAGGCCGGGGCCGTCGCGGCCGAACTGGCCCGGCAGACCGGCCTGACCCGCGAGCTGACGGCGCTGCCCGCCGCGGGCGGGGCGCACATCGTGCCGTTCCCCGGCCCGCGCGGGCGAGGCGGGCCGCCCACCATGTTCGTGGACGGGCGGCCGGTGGATCCCCGGCAGCCACTGGCCGGCTCGCCGCTGCGGGACGGCTGCATCGTCAGTATCGGGGACGCGTCCGGCTGCCTGCCCCCGGAGCCGACCGGGATCGTGGAGATCCGCGCGGCGGGCGGGCCGGCCGCGGGCACCGTGCACCGGCTGTCCGTCGGCCAGGCGGACATCGGCAAGGGCCCGCTCGCCCAGGTCCGGATCAGCGACCCGGACCTGCCCGACTTCGCGCTCCGGGTGACCGTGGACAGCCGCGGCTCGGTCCGGGTGTCCCCGCTGGGCGGCACCGCCGCCACGCTCGACCGGTCGCCGCTCACCGGCGACCGCCCCGAGGGGGTGCCCTGGCAGCCCGGGATGCAGCTCGCGGCCGGCGGCAGCTTGCTCGACCTGGCACTGTACGAGCCGCCGGACGCCGCCCTCGAGCCCTCCGCTGATGGGGCTGGGCTCGACTTCAACCGGCCGCCCCGGCTGCTGCCGCCGCGGCGCGAATCCCGGTTCCGGCTGCCCTCGCCGCCCGGCAAGGCGGATCGCCGCCCGCTGCCGATTCTCATGGCGCTCATGCCGCTGGCCCTGGGCATCGGCGGGTTCTTCCTCTTCAGGTCGCCGTACATGCTGCTGTTCATGGCCATGAGCCCGGCGATGATCGTGGGCCAGTACTTCTCCGACCGCAAGCAGGGCCGCAAGTCCAACGCCCGCCTGCAGGGCGAGTTCCGCGAGCACAAGGCCAGGATCGAGCGCGACGCCCAGGACGCCCTGGACGCCGAACGGGTCCGGCGGCGCACCGACTGCCCCGATCCGGCCACCGTGCTGGCCATCGCCTCGGGGCCGCGCCGCCGGCTCTGGGAACGGCGCCGCAGCGACCCCGACTACCTGCTGCTGCGGCTCGGGACCGCGGACCTGCCGTCCGCCGTGGTGCTGGAGGATCCCACCCGGGACGAGCACCACCGCGAGGTGACCTGGCAGGTTCCGGACGCGCCGGTGACCGTGCCGCTGGCCGGGCGCGGGGTCCTGGGCGTGGCGGGCCCGCAGGGGGTACCCCGCGCGCTCGGCTGCTGGCTGGTCGCCCAGGCTGCCACCCTGCACAGCCCGAACGACCTGCAGATCTGCGTGCTCACCGACGCCGCCGCGGATACCTCCTGGGACTGGGTGCGCTGGCTGCCGCACGCCCGCCCGGCCAGCGGCCAGCAGGCCAACGTGCTCATCGGCAACGACGCCGAGACGATCGCCGCCAGGATCGCCGAGCTGCAGGCGGCCGTCACCGCCCGGCAGCAGGCGCGCCGTGAGGCGGCCGGCCCGGCCGGGTTCCGGGAGCCGGACACGGTCGTGGTGCTGGACGGCTCCCGGCGGCTGCGGTCGATGCCGGGGATCATCCCGCTGCTGCGCGAAGGGCCCGCGGTCGGCATCTACGCGATCTGCCTGGATGCCGAGGAGCGGCTGCTGCCCGCCGAATGCCAGGCGGTGGCCGTGCTGGACCACGAGGGGCTGCGGGTCCAGCAGACCGCGGAGCCGACGGTGCGGCAGGTGCGGCCGGATCGCGTCAGCGGCGCCTGGTGCGCCCGGATCGCCCGCGGCCTGGCGCCGGTCAGGGACGTCAGCCATGACGAGGAGTCCGCCGGGCTGCCGGAGGCCAGCCGGCTGCTGGACGTGCTGCGGCTGGAGCCGCCCACGCCGGACGCGCTGGCCGCCCGGTGGCGCGCGGGCGGGCGGAGCACGCTCGCGTTCGTGGGCGAGTCCTTCGACGGCCCGTTCGGCATCGACCTGCGGCGGGACGGGCCGCACGGGCTGATCGCGGGCACCACCGGCTCCGGCAAGTCCGAGCTGCTGCAGACGATCGTGGCCTCGCTCGCGGCCGCCAACCGGCCGGACTCGATGAACTTCGTGCTGGTGGACTACAAGGGCGGCAGCGCCTTCAAGGACTGCGTCCATCTGCCGCACACCGTGGGCATGGTGACCGACCTGGACGCGCACCTGGTGGAGCGCGCCCTGGAGTCCCTGTCCGCCGAGCTGACCAGGCGGGAGCACATCCTGGCCGGCGCCGGCGCCAAGGACATCGAGGACTACACCGAGGCGGTGGACCGCGGCGCCGGCCTCGAGCCCATGCCGCGGCTGCTGATCGTCATCGACGAGTTCGCCTCGATGGCCCGCGACCTGCCGGACTTCATCACCGGGCTGGTGAACATCGCGCAGCGGGGCCGGTCGCTCGGGATCCACCTGCTGCTGGCCACCCAGCGGCCGTCCGGCGTGGTGTCCGCGGACATCCGGGCCAACACCAACCTGCGGATCGCGCTGCGGGTCACCGACCCGATGGAGAGCAGCGACGTGATCGACGCGCCCGACGCCGCGCGGATCTCCAAGAGCACGCCCGGCCGGGCCTACGTGCGGCTGGGGCACTCCTCGCTGGTGCCGTTCCAGGCAGGCCGGGTAGGCGGCCGGCGGCCCGGCGGCGCTGGCCGGTCCGCCGCTCCCCCCTGGGCCGCCCGGCTCGACTGGGCGCAGCTCGGCCAGCGGCCGCAGTACCCGCCGGCCGGGCCGGGCCGGGAAGAAGAGGAGATCACCGACCTCAAGGTGCTGGTCCAGGCCATCCAGGGCGCCAGCGAGCGGCTGCGCCTGCCCGCCGCCTACAGCCCCTGGCTGCCGCCGCTGCCGGACTCGCTGCTGCTGGCCGGCCTGCGGACGGCGGACCCGGCCGGCGGCGGGCTGCCGCTGATCCCCTACGCGCTCGACGACCTGCCGTCGCAGCAGGAGCAGCGGGTGGCAGCGATCGACCTGCGGTCGTTCGGGCACCTGCTGGCCGCTGGCGCGCCGCGCAGCGGCCGCTCGCAGCTGCTGCGCACCATCGCCGGCTCCATCGCCACCCGGGTGAGCTGCGCCGACGTCCACATCTACGGCATCGACTGCGGCAACGGCGCGCTGCTGGCCCTCAGCCAGCTGCCGCACTGCGGCGCCGTGGTCACCCGCACCCAGGCCGAACGCGCCACCCGGCTGATCACCCGGCTCAGCCAGGAGGTCCAGCGCCGCCAGGACCTGCTGGCTGCCAGCGGCTTCGCCGACGCCGTGGAGCAGCGCGCGGCCGTGCCGCCGGACGGGCGGCTGCCGCACATCGTGGTCCTGATCGACCGCTGGGAAGGCTTCCTGACCTCGCTCGGCGAGCTCGCCAGCGGCGAGCTGACCGACCAGGTCCACAAGCTGCTCAGCGAAGGCGCGAGCGTCGGCGTCCACCTGGTCATCACCGGGGACCACCGGCTGGTGGGCGGCCGGATCGGCACCACCACCGAGAACAAGATCGCCTTCCGGCTCCCGGACAAGACCGACTTCTCGCTGATCGGGGTGATGGCGCGGAAGGTGCCGGTGGATATGCCCGCCGGCCGCGCGCTGCGCAACGAGACCGGCGTGGAAACCCAGGTGGCACTGCTCGCCGCGGACACGTCCGGCCAGGGCCAGGCGGCCGCGCTGGACGCGATCGCCCGGGAGGCGTCGCAGCGGGACGCGGGCGTGCCCAGGGCACGGCGGCCGTTCCGGGTGGACCTGCTGCCGGGCCGGGTCACCTTCGAGCAGGCGTGGCAGCTGCGGTCCGCCAGCTCACCGCTGTTCGGGCTGGTCGGCGTCGGCGGTGACGAGCTCGCCGCCTGCGGTCCCGACCTGGGCCAGGGCATGGCGGCGTTCGTGGTGGCCGGCCCGATGCGGTCGGGCCGCAGCACGGTGCTGGTGTCGATGGCCCGCTCACTGCTGGCCGGCGGAGCGCAGCTGGTCCTGGTCACGCCCCGGCCGTCGCCGCTGCGGGAGCTCGCCGGCGAGCCCGGCGTGGTGGCCTCATTCGAGTCCAGCGAGCTGCCCGCGGCGGCCTTCACCGCCGCCCTGGACTCCTTCACCGGGCCCGGGGTGGTGCTGATGGACGACGCCGAGCTGCTCAAGGACTGCGCGGCCGGCGAGGAGCTGGGCGAGCTGATGAGCTTCGGCGCCGACCGGCAGCGGGCGCTGGTGCTGGCCGGCAACTCCAGCGACGTGTGCACCGGCTTCGGCACCTGGCAGACCGACGCGAAGAAGGCCAGGCGGGGCTGCCTGCTGGCGCCGCAGGACTTCTCCGACGGTGACCTGATCGGCGTCCGGATCCCGCGCGACCTGATCGGCAGGCCCATCCAGCCGGGCCGCGCACTGCTGCACCTGGGCGACGGCACCCTGCTCACCGTGCAGGTCCCGGCCGAGTGAGCAGGCGGCCGGACATGGATCTGCGCGGTAACCCCCGGGCGGTGGACCTGGCCCGGCAGATCTCGGCCAGGACCGGCTTCGACGTGCTGGACGAGGCGAAGGTCGCGCAGGCGATCGCGCTGTGCCAGGCGCGGCGGGCCAGCGCCCGCCGCGCGGCGGTGGTCTCCGGCGCCCTGACAGCGGCCGTGGTCATCGCCTGGACGGCGGCCGCCGCCGCCGGCGTGCTGCACGGCTACGAGTACGTGCTGGGCCCCGCGCTGCTCCTGCTGAACGGGATGCGGCTGGCCACGGCGCTGCGGGCGGCCAGCAGGCTGGCCCGGATCGCCCACGGCATCGGGGCCGCCCGCGCCGAGGTCGAGGCGGCGGCCGCCTGGCCGCCGCCCCCGCCACCGGGCACGGCGGCCTGGAACTAGGGGATCAGGACCCGGCCTGCCCGAGACCGGTGCCGACCAGGACCGGCTCGGGTGTCAGCTCGACCCCGAAGGTGCGGCGCACCCCGTCCCTGACCTCCCGGGCCAGCGCCAGCAGGGCCGCGGTGCTCGCGCCGCCGGGGTTGGTCAGCGCCAGGCTGTGCTTGGCGGAGATGCGGGCCCCGTCCGGCCCGCGGTGGCCCTTGCCGAAGCCGGCCTGCTCGATCAGCCAGGCAGCCGACACCTTCACCTGGCCGTCGGCAGCCGGGAACTGCGGGATCCGGGTGCCCTCCCCGCGGCTGGCCGCGACCCGCTCGGCCAGGCAGGCGAACTGCGCCTGGTCGAGGACGGGATTGGTGAAGAACGAGCCTGCGCTGCGGGTGTCCGGGTCGGCCGGGTCCAGCACCATGCCCTTGCCGCGGCGCAGCCCGAGCACGGTTTCGCGGACCGCGCCGAGCGGGGCCCGGCCGCCCTCGGGCACCCCGAGCCGGGTGGCCAGCTCCCGGTAGCGCACCGGCTGCGACAGCGGCGAGCGGGCGAGCCGGAAGGTCACCGCCAGCACCACGAAGCGGCCGGTGATGCCCGCGAACGGGCCGGCCGCGGCCTGCGCCTGCTTTTTGAACGCGCTGGTGCGGTAGCCGAACCCGCAGTCGGCCGCGGTCAGGCTGACCACGTCCGCCCGCTGCCGGTCGTAGGCGCGGACGCCGGTGATGACGCCCGCCACCTCCTGGCCGTAGGCGCCCACGTTCTGGATCGGCGTGGCACCCGTCAGGCCGGGGATGCCCGACAGGCACTCCAGCCCGCTCAGGCCGTCGGCCACGCACGCCGCCACCAGGGCGTCCCAGTCCTCGCCGGCCGCCACCGTCACACCGGCCCCGCCATCCGGGCCGGGCTCGCGGTGGACGCCCCGGCTGGCGATGCGGATCACGGTGCCGGGGAAACCCTCGTCGGCGATCACCAGGTTGCTGCCGCCGCCGAGCACCAGCACCGGCTCGCCCCGGGCGTCCGCGGCCGCGACCTCGGCCACGATCTCCGCCTCGGTGGCCGCCTCCACCAGCCGGCGGGCAGGGCCGCCGAGGCGCAGCGTGGTGTACCCGGACAGGGGCACCTGCTCGCTGACCGTCACCACGAGGCCGTCACCGGGAAGTCACCGGGTCAGGGCAGGCGCACGACCGCCCGGGCCCGGCTGAGCACCTTGGTCCCGGCCGCCCGCGCCGTCAGCGCCAGCACCACCCGGTTGCCGTCCAGCTTCTCCTCGACCGTGCCGGAGACCTCGATCTCCGCGGCCGCGTCCTCGTCGGGCACCACGACCGGGGCGGAAAAGCGGACGCCGAACTCCACCAGCGCGCCCGGGTCGCCCGTCCAGTCGGTGACGTAGCGCCCGGCCTGGGCCATGGTGAACATGCCGTGCGCGATGACGTTGGGCAGCCCGACCGACCTGGCGATCCGCTCGTTCCAGTGGATGACGTTGAAGTCCCCGGACGCGCCGCAGTACTTGACCAGGCTCAGCCTGCTCACCGGGTAGATGGCGGCCGGCAGCTCGGTGCCCGCCTCCACCTTCTCGTAGGTCGGGCCGGTCATTCCGCACCCCGTTCCACGATGGTCGAGTAGGCCGTGCACACGTGCTCCCCGTCCACCGTGCGGATCTCGGTCTGGGTGGTGAGCATGGTCATGCTCCCCACCGACCGGATGCCCGCGATGGTGGACTGGGCGGTGACCAGGTCCCCGGCCCGCAGCGGCCGCGAGTACTCGAAGCGCTGCTCCCCGTGCACGACCATGGCGTAGTTGATGCCCAGCTCGGGGTCGGCGACCGCCGAGCCGCTGGCGGACATGGCGATCACGATCGGGAACGTGGGCGGCGCGATGACGTCGGGGTACCCCGCCGCCTGGGCCGCTTCCCGGGACCGGTGCAGCGGGCTGTTCTCGCCGATCGCGTCCGCGAACTCCCGGATCTTGACCCGGCTCACCTCGTAGGGCTCGCTCGCGGGGTAGGTGCGGCCGACGAGCTCCGTGTTGATCGCCACCGCGGGGCTAGCGGGTCTCGCGGTGCGGCTGGTGCTTGCGGCAGTTGGGGCAGTACTTCTTCAGCTCGAGCCGGTCGGGGTCGTTACGCCGGTTCTTGCGGGTGATGTAGTTGCGGTGCTTGCACTCCTGGCAGGCCAGGGTGATCTTCGGCCTCACATCGGTGGCAGCCACTCGGGAGTGCCTTTCTCTCATGGGACCCGCGGGCAAGGCCCGCGGGCTGATTGCGGTCCCGGGCCGGTGCCCCGGGGTTTCCAGGGGGCTGACCCCTGGTCGAACAAGACTACGGCACCCAGACTTCCCGGGGGTTCCAGGGGGCTGGGCCCCCTGGGCAGAATAGCGGGCCAGAGCGAAGCCGCCCGGAGGGCGGCGAGCACGCGGGCCCGCCTCGTAGCGGAGGCCGGACTTGAACCGGCGACACAGCGATTATGAGCCGCTTGCTCTGCCTGACTGAGCTACTCCGCCGCCTGCCGGCCATCAGCCCGCCACCGTCCGGAAGCGGCTGGAGCGCCGGGGAACGCACATAGCTTACTAGCTTTCAGGGCCAGCCTGGTGCCGGGCCGGTCCCCGCCTTACGGCAGGCCCCCGGCCTGCGGCGGGACCGTCCGGCGGGACCGTCCGGCGGGCTAACCGGGCAGGCTCCCCGCCTGCCGGGCGGCCTCGTAGAGGAGGAGCCCGGCGGCGACCGCCAGGTTCAGGGACTCCGCGGTGCCGGTCATCGGGATGCGCACCTGCCGGTCCCCCCGGGCCAGGATGCCCGCGGGCAGGCCCGCCCCCTCGGACCCCAGCAGGAACGCGGCAGGCCGCGGGAAGCGGGCCGCCCAGAAGCTGTCCGCGGCCCGGCCCGAGGTGGTGATGACCGTCACGCCGGCCGCGGCCGCCCAGCCGAAGAAGGCCGCCACGTCCGGCTCGTGCGCGACCGGCACGCTGAACAAGGCCCCCATCGACGCCTTCACCGCCGCCGGGTCGAACGGGTCGGTGGCGGCGCCGAGCAGTACCACCCCGGCCGCCCCGGCGGCGCTGGCGGTGCGGATGATCGTGCCCAGGTTGCCGGGGTTGCCGATCTCGTGCAGGGCCGCGAACACCGAGTCCGGCGCCACCCGCAGGCCGGCCAGGCCGCCGGTGCGCCCCCGGACGATCGCGGCCAGCCCGGACGGCGCGTCCCGGCCGGACAGCCGGGTGAACAGTTCCGCGGTCATCCGGGTCACCGCGATGCCGCGGGCTTCCTGCTCGGCGACCATGGCCGCGGCCCGCTGACCGCCCGGCCACCGGGCCAGCAGGTCCGGCGCGGCCACCAGGGTCTCCACGTCCGCACCGGCTTCGACCGCCTGCCAGACCGGCTGGACGCCCTCCACCACGAACGCGCCCTCGCGCCGCCGGTGCCGCCGGTCCGCGAGCAGCCGCAGCCGCTTGCTCACCGGATTGGCCGCGCTGCTGACGAGCCCGGCGCCAGGTTTCCCGTTCATCGAAGGCAGGGCGCGCCAACCCCGGCGTTCAGACTGGGGGGATGCGCCCCCACCTCCTTTCTTAGGCCAGAATGTGTATGGTTTTTCGATATACTATTCGCATGTCCCGGTACCGCCTGCCCTCGCCAGCCCAGGAGGCGGCACTGCGCGGGCACTGCGCGCACGCCCGGTTCGTCTGGAACCTGGCGGTCGAGCAGCAGTCGTGGTGGCGGCCAGGCAGGCCCGGCGCCCCTGCTT
>JBLMWU010000084.1:0-25193 GCA_050257395.1 Gemmatimonadota bacterium
TGCCCCGCGGCCAACTGGCCGTGGGGCAACCCGCGGTCGCACCGGCTCAGCTGCCGATCCGGTTGGCAGACGGGATGGTGATCGGGGTGTAGGTCGCCGAGGTGCCATTGCTGAGGTAGAGCATCGCAAAGCCTTTGAGAAGCTGGTTGAACAGGTCGGCACCCGCGGGCACAGTGGCCGTGAGTCCCTCGTTGAGCAGGACGAACGTAGGCCAGCCGGCGTCGATCAGCCCGCGGGAGACGAAGTCGCGGGGCAGGAGCCCGAGCCAGTCACCGATCTGGTCGCTGAGCAGGTAGCGAACGAACTCGCTGATGAATCCGGTGTCGAGTCCCAGGGTGGGAGACTCGACGTACCCGAGAAGCGTATGAGCCAGGCTGACGCCCTGCGGGGTCGGGGCAAGGATCGGCGTGAGAATCTGTGCCGCCTGGGCCTGGGCGGCGGCCCAGCTGACCGGGATGAACTGTTCCTGCACGCCCAGCAGGTAGAGGGCGACCTGCCAGGCGTGCAGGTACGCGTCCGCCTCGGTGGGCGAGATGGGGATACCCCAGGAGGTCATCTTTGTGTACGCAAAGGTGCCCACCGAGTGGAACGTGCGCAGGATGTCGCCGTTGCTGATCGGTGTCGTCTCGTCGGTGACCGCTACCCACGACGAGTCCTGCGGCAGCAGGTAGCGCACCGTGGAGTGCACCAGGCGCGTCTTGTTGGCGGTGACGATGAAGTGGCCCGATGGTCCCCAGGCGTTCGTCGCGGCCAGGTCGTAGCCGAAGGTGAACGTTTTCGCGGCGCGGGCTTTCATGTCGTTGCCGCCCGCGGAGTAGTAGACGTTCCTGGCTTCTCGCGGGATCACGGTGCTCTCGATACCGCTTCCGAGGCTGTTAGCACGAAGAGGTAGTTGGCCACTGCCGCCGTACCCTAGCGCCGCTCACGCCCAGGCCCCGCCCAGCCCGGGTGCGGCTTTGCCCGCGGGTGGCGCCGCCCGGCGATGCCGGCGGTAAGGCTTCAGCCACTGAGGTGCCGCTCGTTCGCGCCCACTAGCTCGGCGAAGATCCCCCGGATCTCGGCGGGTTTCAGGGCGCAGGTTGCTTCCCCGACGCTGAGTTCCAGTCGGAGCGTAGACGGATCGGCCGTGACCGGCGGTTTGGGGTGGCCTGCCCAGAGCCCGTGTTCAATGGCGAGCTTGCGAGCAGCTGCGGCAAACGCTTCCTGGCTGGTGCGCAGCAGCACGTGCATCATCGGTACTTGCGGCGGGTCCGGGATGACCCGGACGCCGTCCAGGCCGGCCAGCGCGGCCGCGATTGCCCGCGCATGCTCCAGGTAGGCCGGCATCCGTGGCAGCCGCTGGGCCAGGCAGGTCCGTGCGGACGCCGCGTTCGGCCACAGGCCGAACAGGGTGCCGCCCATCCGGCGGCGCCACTCCCGGACCTCGGCGATGATGTCGGCCGGGCCGGCCACGCAGCACCCGGGCAGCGCGCCGATCCCCTTGTAGAACGACACGTAGACGGTGTCGAACAGCGCCGCCACTTCCTCCGGCGCCCTGCCGTACCCGGCGGCCGACTCCCACAGCCGGGCGCCATCCATGTGCACGGCCGCGCCGTGCTCGCGCGCCCACGCCGCCTGCGCCCGGAGATCATCCCAGGCCGGCTGCTGTCCGCCGAGGTCGCGTTGCGGAAGCTCGAGCAGCAACGCGGCAAGCGGCTCGGCCACCGCGTCCAGGTCGCCGAGGGTCAGCAGCCGGTCCGCCTCGCCGATGGGGCGGCCAGTCAGGGCGTGCAGCCGCTCATAGCCGCGCCCCTCATGCTGATCCACATGGCAGGCGGGGTGGAACCCAACCGTTCGCCGTCCGCGCCGGTCGGCATGCACCCGCAGGACCGACTGCTGAGCCATGGTCCCGCTGGGAAAGAACACCGCACTGGGCTTGCCCAGCAATGACGCTACTTCGGCCTCCAGGCCCGCGGCCACCCCGCCCTCGCCGTAGCGGTCCAGCTCGGTGTCTGCCGGGATCGTCGCGAGCAGCCGGGCGGCATCTTGCCAGCCGTGCCCGTTGAGGAAACGAGTGCACCGCGCCCGCAGCAGGTCGAGTTCACCATCGTCGCTGGCCATGCACCCCATTGTGCCGTTTTCACCCAAGCCACCTACTCCCGCAATCCGGTGCGCCGAGGCGGAAGCTGGGCGCCATCAGAGCCCTCGGACCGCAGCTGCGGCCGGTCAGTGAGGTCCAAAGCCTCTGGTGCGGGTCCGGTGGGTGGCGGTAGGGGGGAGTTAAGAACGCGCCGCCGGCCCGCGTGGGAGGCGGGGGAATGGCGGCGTCGGCGGGGGGAGGGTCGCCATGGGCAATCCTGTTGAGATTCCGTTCTCGGTATGGCGCAAGCTGGCGATGGCGTCGTGGCGTCAGCGGAAAGATCCGATGATCATGGCGACCCTGGACGTCGACGCCGGCCCGGTACTCGGCTACCTCGAGCAGGTGCGCCGGGCCACCGGCGTCCATGTGACGCCCGCCCACCTGGTGGGCCGGGCCGCCGCCAAGGTGGCCGAGGCGTTGCCGGGCCTGAACGGCCGGGTGGTTTTCGGGTCGTTCGCCCCGTCACCCACCATCGACGGCTTCTTCGTAGTGTCGCTGCGCACCGACCCGGTGACGGGTAGAGAGGCTGCCAGCACAGACCTGTCCGGATCGGTCATCCGCGAAGTCGACAAGAAGCCGCCGTGGGTCATCGCATCCGAATTGGCGCATCGGGCACAGATGATCCGCGACGATCGCGACCCGCAGTTCAAGCAGGCGAAGGCGATGGTGCAGAACCTGCCCCCGATGATCCTGCGTGGCGTCCTCGACGCAATCGGCTTTGTCACCGAGACCCTGCAGCTGCCCATCCCGTTCATGGGCCTGGAGGCCCGCCCATACGGGTCGTTCCTCGTGAGCAACGTGGGCACGTTCGGCCTCGACTCGGCATTCGCCCCGGTTCCGCCGTTCGTGCACGTCCCGGTCCTTATCATGGTCGGCACGGTCACCGACAAGGTGGTAGCCGGGAACGGGCAGCCGGTGGTGCGGCCCATGCTGCCGCTCTGCGTCGGCATCGACCACCGCTTCGTTGACGGCTACCAGGCGGCATCCATGGCGCGGATCTTCCGGGAGTACCTGGCCGACCCTGCCGCGTTCGACCCGGTCCCGGCTGCCAAGCAGGCAGCCCGCCGCCGCGCGGCTACCCGGCGCGTTGCCGCCGCCCGGTCGGCACCGGCCGCGTCCCCGCGAACGAAGAACAGCCGCGCGCCCGCCGGGACGGGACACCGGGCTTGATGGCTGGCGAGAGAATGCCTGCGGTGGCAGCCCGGTGGGAAGCTGATGCCATGGAGCAGGCCGGTGGCTGGTCGACGGCGTGCCAGCGCCCCACCTTGACGGCTGCCTCGATGTGGATCTGGAGTCGTCGGCCATGACTAACGCGCTGCCGGTGCGCCGGATGTGCCTGGCCCCCGGTGCCAGTGCGGCTGCTCCAGCCGCCTACGTCCGCGCCGCCGGCCTTGCCGTGGAACGGCTGGATCAGACCTACCAGCGTGCCTCGGATGAGCCCACCCGCCAGCGTTATGGCTACGCCGCTCCGGCTTTCGATTTCACCTGCAGCATCAGCTATGACGAGTCCGGGCTGGTCGTGGACTATCCCGGGATCGCCGTTCGCGCCGGATGACGAATGCCGCAGCCCGGCCTCTGGCACAGGTTCGCATGCCCGCGGTGGTGTGCTGTTAGCGTGCCGCCATGAGTATCCCGCTGAGCGACGCGGTGCTGCGGCTGGTGGATGGCAAGAACTACGCGGTCCTGGCCACGGTGAATCCGGACGGCAGCCCGCAGACCTCGGTGGTGTGGGTCGGCCGCGAGGGCGGCGACCTGCTGTTCTCCACGGTGGCGGGGCGGGTCAAGCACCGCAACATGGTGCGCGACCCGCGGGTCAGCGTCACCGTGATCGACTCGGCAGACCCGGAGAACTACGTCGAGCTGCGCGGCCGGGTGTCGATGACCCCCGACCATGACCGGCGGCTGGACACCCAGCTGTCGTGGAAGTACGACGGCAAGGATCCGGGACCGGACCGCCCCGGCGCGGTCCGGGTGGCCGTGCGGATGGTCGTGGAGAAGGCCACCGGCTACGCCGCCTAGGCCCAGGCCGTGTGCAGCGTGTCACTCCGGCTGGCTGATGGCCCGCCAGCAAGCGCGGGCGATCTCGTCGAGCTGTTCATCGGTCAGTTCGGTTCCGGCGGCCGCGAGCCGCACGGCCGGGCTCAATCCGAGCTCGTAGATCACCTCCAGTGGCAGCGGCAGCAACCGGGCGGCTGTATCGGGCGCGGCCGCGTGCGCCGCCAGCGGGTCGCCGGCCGCGATCGCCGCCTGGTGCGCGGCGCTGCGGTAGGGCGAGTGGTCGACCTGCAGCAGGAAGCGGGCGTGATCGGGGTTCGCCTGCAGGTGACGGTAGGTGGCCTGCCAGACGCTGCGAAACTGCGCGTCTGCCTCCGCGCCTGCATCGAGGCTGGCCATGGCCGCCATGGCGAGCTGTGCCTTCGTCTCGCAGTAAGCGGCGAGCACCAGTTCGTCCTTGGACGCGTAGTGGGTGTAGGCGGTGCCGGTTGCCACCCCGGCCTCGCTGGCGACGGCGCTCATCGACGCGCCGTGAAAACCGTTGCGCGCGACGAGCGTCCGCAGCGCGCTGCGCACCGCGGCGGCGCGGTCTATCGACGTGACCGTCACGCTGCAGCCGCCGCGTGCAGGTCGAGAGCCACTCCGGTTTCGCGCTCGGAGACCTCCCACAGCGCGGCGATCGCCTTGTCCATGCCGAGCCTGCGTACGACCGGCTTGCGTACCGGCGGCCCGCTGTTGACGAACCGCGGGCCGTAGAAGTCGCCGCCCTTCGCCGCCGGGTCGGTCGCTGCCCGCAGTTGCGAGAGGGCGCCCTCGGCCGCGGGCATTCCGGTGTGGCGGGCGAGGAAGTGGAAGAAGCGCTGGCTCCTGCCGCCGCCGGTCTGCTGCACGCTGACCGCCTGCAGGTCGGTGTTCGACAGCCCCGGGTGTGCGATCAGGCTGGCCGTGTCCGCGCCGGCCTTCCCCAGCTCACGCTGGAGTCCCAGGCCGAAGTGAAAGTTGGCGAGCTTGGCCTGGCCGTAGGCGCGCCACGGCCGGTACCGGCCCTCAAGGTGGGGGTTGGCCGGGTCGACGGCGCGGCCCATGTGATGCGCCGTGCTGGTTACGGTCACGATCCGGGCGCCGGGTGTGCGCAGCAGCGCGGGCAGCAGCAGCGCGGTCAGTGTCCAATGCCCCAGATGGTCCACGCCGAACTGCATCTCGAAGCCGTCGGCGGTCCTGGTCTCGGGGATCCCCATCACCCCGGCATTGTTGATGAGCAGGTCGATGTTCTTGTGCCCGGCCGTGATCTGTTCGGCCGCGGCACGCACCGACGCCTGCGAGGCGAGGTCCAGCGCCACCAGCTCCAGTGAAGCGTCCGGCGCAGTGGTGCGGATGTCCCGGAGCGCGGCTTCTGCCTTCTCCTGGTTGCGTACCGCCATCACGACATGCGCGCCTTTCGCCGCCAGCTGCCGCGCGGTCTCCAGCCCGAGCCCGCCGTTCGCGCCGGTCACGACGGCGGTGCGGCCGTGCTGGCCGGGAATGTCTGCTGCGTTCCAGCCCACCAATGACCTCCTGGATGAATGAATGTTCATTCGGGTATTTTTCCACCTTACCACACACGAACATCCGGGTCATTGAACAGGGCCAATGTTAAGTCCGGGTCAGCTCCAGCGGATTGCAGGCGACAGCCAATCCACTGGATTGCATGAGAGCCATGTCTGACGGCCCGATGTCTTTCGCTCTCAGCCTGCGGATGCGGAACGTTCTGCGCATACCGTGCAAGCGGACACCTTCCGTTTGCCCGATCTTCAAGCACCATCAACGCCCACGTCAGGTGCATCCCTGACTGTTCCTGGTGTGCGGACGGAAGGGATCATGGGCGGCGCCGTCGCGGTGCGGGCCCGTGGAATCACGAAGACGTTCGGCGATGTCGTCGCGCTCGACAGTGTCGATCTGGACGTCGCGGCCGGGCAGATCCACGGGGTCGCCGGGCCGAACGGCGCGGGAAAGACGACATTATTCGGCCTGCTGCTCGGCCTGGCCGCCGCGGACCGCGGCAGTCTCGAGGTCCTGGGCACGCCGGTCGGGCGGTCGCTCGCGCCACCTGGTGAGGTCGCGGGCTTCCTCGACGGCCCCGGTCTCTACCCCTCACTGACCGCCCGGGGGAACCTCGCTGCCCTGGCCGGTCTCCGCGGCCCCGGTGCCCGGACGGCAGGAATCAGCGACGTCCTCGACCAGGTCGGGCTCACCGATGTCGCCGACGACAAGGTGCGCGGCTTCTCCCTCGGGATGCGCCAGCGGCTCGGGCTTGCCGCCGCCCTGCTCACCAGGCCGCGGCTGCTCGTGCTCGACGAGCCTGCCAACGGCCTCGACCCGGCAGGCAAGAAGCACGTGCACAGCGTCCTGTCCCAGCTCGCGGCGGACGGGGCCACCGTGGTGCTCTCAAGCCACCGGATGGACGACCTCGAGGCGCTCTGCTCCGAGGTCACCATCGTCGCGACCGGACGGGTCGTCTTCGCCGGCCCGCTCGGCAAGCTGACCGAGACGAGCCCTGAGCTCGACTACCGGCTGCTGACCTCCGACCCGGAGGCTGCGCGCCTGGTGGCCGCCGGCACGGACGGGGTCCGGGTGGCCGGCGACGCCGCGGTCCGGCCGGACAGCGACGTGCTGGTGGTGCGCGCGCTGGTACCCGCCCTCGACGAACTGGTGCCACGGCTCGTCCACGCCGGCATCGCGGTGCGCGAGCTCACGCCGGTCGTCTCGCCGCTCGAGTCCGCGTTCCTCGCCCTCACCGAGCCGCAGGAGGCCGGCTGATGACCGCGACCACCGCCCCCGGTCAGGCTCCGGCCGCCCGCCATGTCTCGGTGGCGCGCGGCTACCGCTTCGAGCTGGTCATGCTGCTGTCACAGTGGCGGGTACGCGTGCTGAGGGGTTTGTGCTGGAGCGGTCCGGGGCTCGCGGTGGCCGTGGTGAGCCAGCAGAGCACGCTTCCGGCTGACACCCCGTTCGGCCGGTGGATGCACGCCACGGGCTGGGCCGGCGCGCTGGTGGTGCTGGGCTTCGCGGGCAGCTGGCTGCTCCCGCTGCTCACGTCGGTGGTCGCCGGCGACGTGTTCTCGTCCGAGGACCGGCTCGGCACCTGGCGCCACCTGATCGTGGCGGTGCGCTCGCCGCGGCGGATCTTCATCGCCAAGGCGCTGGCGAGCTTCAGCGTCCTCCTGGCGTGCGTGCCCGGGCTGGCGATCTCCGGCGTCGTGGGCGGGGTCGTGGCCATCGGCAGCCGCCCGCTGACCGGTCTCGACGGCCACCTGCTGCCGCCCGCCGACGCTGCCGGGAAGCTCGCGCTCGCCTGGGCCTGCGTGCTCGCTCCGACGCTGGCCTTCGCCGCGGTCGGGCTGCTGGGATCCATCGTCTTCGGGCGGTCCCCGATCGGCCTGCTGCTGCCCGCCGCCGCAGGCCTGGGGATGCAGCTGGTGTCCCAGGTGCTGCCGATGCCGGCCGCTGTCCGGCTGGCGTTTCCCAGCTTCGCCTTCCTCTCCTGGAACGGCCTGTTCACCAGCCCCGCGCAGCCCGGCCCGCTGCTGGCCGGCGTCGCCGCGAGCCTGGCGTGGGCCGTCAGCGCGACCGCGCTGGCGTACCTGCTTTTCCAGCGCCGCGACTTCACCAGCGCGGCGCACGACGGCTCGGTCCGGCGCGCGATCACGTTCGGGATCCTGCCGCTGCTCGGGCTGACCGCCCTGACGGCCGGGGTGCTGGCCGCGGCGACCGGGGCCACGGGCTCCGGGATCGACCAGGGCAAGGTGCAGCGGTCGCTGGCGGTGACGTTCGCCCATCTCTACCGTCTCCAGGCCCGCGAGCTGAACCACACCGATGTCACCGAGGCGCAGCTGCGGGCCACGGCGTCCTGCACCAAGGGGTCCGGCCTGGTCGCCCCGGACGGGCCCGGGAACGACTGGCGCTGCTACGTCTCCTGGCATCTGCCCGACGTCACGAATGCCACCGGGCAGGCCATCTACCAGCTCGACATCAACGCGAACGGGCGGTATGTCGCCGACGGCGACGGGCCGAACGAAGTGAACGGCTACTTCGTGGTGCACACCCGGTACGGGGATGCGCCGAACCCCCTCTGGCAGTTCGACGGCCTGGTCGATCTGCTGTCCACCACATCGAAGGGATAAACCCTGACATGCAGGTAAAACGCCAACGCAGGGATACCGGGAAGCCGTCGCTTCCCGGCCGCCCCGGCGGCCTGAGGGCGCGAACGGTGGTAGCAGGCTCGGCCGCGGTCGCCCTGGCCGTCACCGGGACCGGCTTAGCTCTCGCGCAGACCTACGGCTTCGGCACCGCGCAGGTCGCCCAGACCACCCCCAACGGCATGGCCATCTCCGACGACCAGTACCTGAACCCGTACGGCAGCCGCCTGGTCCTCAGCAACGGCAAGATCATGTCATCCGCCGTCAGCCCGGACGGCACCCACCTGGCGGCGACGCTCGCCGACGGCCCGAGCGCGCTCGCCATCGTCAATCTGAAGACCCCGGCCGTGCAGCAGTACGTCAACGGAGCCAGCAGCAACGACGTGGGCCAGGAAGGCCCCACGTACTCGCCCGACGGCAAGCAGCTGTGGCTGGGCCAGGACAACGGCTACACCAAGTACACCGTGAACGCGGACGGCTCGGTGTCCAGCCCGGCCTTCATCCCGATCCCGGGGCAGAACGGGAACCAGGCCCTGGCCGGCGCGGCGGTGTTCTCCCCGGACGGCTCCACCGTGTACTCCGCCGTCAACGGCCAGAACCGGGTCGTCGCCATCAACGCGGCGACCGGGGCCATCGAGCAGAGCTGGAACGTGGGCAACGCCCCGCGTGACCTCGCCCTGGCCGGCAGCAAGCTCTACGTCAGCAACGAGGGCGGGCGGCCGGCGCAGCCCGGCGACAGCACGCTGAACTCCGACGGCACCCAGGTGCCCGCCAGCTCGTTCACCGGTGCCGCCACCACCGGAACGGTGAGCGTCATCGACACCGCCAACCCGTCCGCGGCCCCGGCGAGCATCAGCGTCGGCCTGCACCCGACCGCCCTGTACTACCGGAACGGGGCGCTGTTCGTCACCAACACCAACAGCAACAGCGTCTCGGTCATCGACACCGCCAGCGACAAGGTGGTGCAGACCATCGCGACCCAGCCGTGGCCGGAGGCGTCGGTAGGGTATGAGCCCGACGCGGTGACGCTCACCGATGACGGCCACCTGCTTGTGACGCTCGGCGGCGCGAACGCGATCGCCGTCTACAAGTACACGAGCCCGCGGGACCCGGTCAGCTACCTCGGCATGCTCCCCACGGACTACTTCCCCGCCGACATCACCACCGTCGGCAGCGACGTGCTGGTCACCAGCACCCGTGGCATCGACGCCCGCCGCTCCGCCGGCCCCGGGCACGGCACCCACGACACCACGGCGTCCCTGACATATTTCACGCTGCCCAGCGACGGCGTCATCAGGAGCGAGACCGGCAAGGTCTTCGCGCAGAACGGCTGGACCCCCGGCTCGGTCGTGTACGCCAGCCGCCACTCGGCAGCGGCCCCGGTGCCGGTCCCGCCGCGGATCGGCGACCCCTCGGTGATCAAGCACGTCTTCCTGATCGTCAAGGAGAACCGGACCTACGACCAGGTCTACGGCGACATCCCGGGCGGCAACGGCGACCCGGCGTTCACCCAGTTCGGCGGGGCCGTGACGCCGAACCAGCACGCGCTGGTCAAGCAGTTCGGGCTGTACGACAACTTCTACGACGCCGGCACGAACTCCGCCGAGGGCCACAACTGGCTGATGCAGGCGGACAACCCCGAGTACACCCAGTCCCTGGCCGGGCAGTACATCCGCAGCTACGACACTGAGAACGACGCGCTCGGCCACCAGGAGAGCGGCTTCATCTGGACCGGCGCGCAGGCGGCGGGCAAGACCGTCCGCGACTTCGGCGAGTTCCAGCAGTTCCTCACCAAGCCGGCGGGCGCGACCTGGCAGAACCTGTACTGCGACGCCAGGAACATGGCGGCGAACCCGGGCGCGGGCACCGCCTACCAGATGACGTCGACCTCGCCGATCCCGTCGCTCAACAGCGTGTCCGACACCGCCTTCCCGAAGTTCGACACCAGCGTGCCTGACATCTACCGGTACCAGCTCTGGCTGCGTGACTTCGAGAAGAACGGCCCGGCGAACCTGAACATGTTCTGGCTCTCCAGCGACCACACCGGTGGCCCGCCGAGCCCGGCCGCCCAGGTCGCCGACAACGACCTCGCCACCGGCCAGATCATCGACACGATCTCGCACAGCAAGTACTGGAAGGACTCGGCCATCTTCATCGTCGAGGACGACTCCCAGGCCGGCCTCGACCACGTGGACGGCCACCGTGCCCCGATCCAGATCATCAGCCCCTGGGCCCGGCACGGCGTCGTCGACAACACCTACTACACGCAGATCACGATGATCCGCACCATCGAGCAGATCCTCGGGATCCACCCGATGAACGACAAGGACAGCGCGGCCACCCCGATGTACGGCGCGTTCACCAGCCACCCCGACTACACGCCGTTCAACTCGGTGCCCAACCAGACCTCGCTGACCGCGGGCCTGAGCACCCCGCCGCCGTGCGGCGAGGACATCCCCGCCGGGACGACCGCCGCCAAGATCGCGGCGTCGACCGCCGTGCCCGCGACCATGCAGCCGATCGCCGCGCAGTGGGCGACCTGGCTGAAGCAGCAGCGCACGACCGGGCCGCGGGCCGTGCCCGACTTCGCCAACCCCGAGCAGATGAACCGCTACGTCTGGTACCAGACAACCGGATGGAAGAAGCCCTACCCGGGCGACAGCAAGATTTTCGCCCCGAACGAGGTGCCCGGAGCAACTCTCCCGCCGGCGGATGCCGGCTGACGCCGCCTGATCAGACCAGGAGGGCCCCTGCCCGGCTGCCCGGCCGGTCAGGGGCCCGCCGCGCGCCTGACGCTGCTACGGTGTGCCGCCGGATGCGCGGCGCCGGACGATGCGCAGGTCGCGACGGGCAGGCGCGGCTGCGGCGACGGTGGTCACGGCAAGCACGGCGACGATCCGCCATTCGGCCCTGCCGTTCCCGCCATCGGGGTCGAACCGGAACAAGCCCTCGAGCCACGCGGGCCAGACGGCCGTCACGATCGCCGCCGTCCCGAGCAGGGCTGAGAGAGCAATCTCGATCCGCGCCCTTAGCACCACAGACACCTCTTCCTGATCATCAGTGCTACTCAGACGATGGTTCCGGTGCGGGCGCCAGCCTTGTCGCGCCCGGCATTGCGTGCACGCTCGAGCAAGGCCGCCAGCCGCGCCAGCACGTGCTCCAGCTGGGCCTGGACCTGATCCGCCAGCTCCACCGCGGGGGCGTTCGGCGGCGCCGCCCCAACCACCTGGCGCAGGCGGACCAGGCGGGTGTCCAGGGCCGCCTGGCGGACGTGGATGGAACGCTTCCCGCCACCGTCCGCGACGAGCTCCGATTCCACCTCCGCCAGCTCCTGCCGCAGCTGGAGATCGGTCTCGCTGTCGCCCAGTTCCTGGCGCGCGCCCCGCGCCCGGTTCACGCCGTCGTACAGGCCGGACAGCAGCCCCCAGAGCCGCAGATCAAGCTCGTACCGGGCGGCGGCCTGCTCCGGCGTGTAACGGCTGCGCGGGTCGGCGGCGATCTCGAACCCGGCCTCGGCCGCCTGCCCGCCCAGCTCCACCCGCACCGTGTAGCGGCCCGGCGCCACCGCTGGGCCCAGGTTGGCGGCGGCGTCCTCGTCCTCCGGCGGATCGATCTCGATCTGGGTGCCGCGCCCGTGCCGGCCGTCCCAGACGAAGCGGTTCAGGCCCTCCCGCCGGGGCGGCACCGGGTCCCTGGGCTTGCCCTCGTCCGGCTTGCGGTCCTCGTCTCCCGGCCGCGCGGTCAGCGTCCGGATCTCCCGGCCGGCGGAATCGGAGAACGTGAGCCGCAGCTCGGCGTCGCCGGGGTCCTGGAGCCGGTAGAGCACCGCCACCCCGTCGGTGGGGTTCCGGCCGGCTCCCACCGGTACGTCCACGGTCTCGGTCCGGCCCGGGAGCTGCTGCTTGTCATAGGCGACCACCACCGGCCCCAGCAGGGAGTAGGAGCGGCGCGCCTCGCCCTTCGCGGGAAATCCCCGGTGGGTGAGCCAGCGGACCTGCCGGCGGGGCTGGTACAGGTGCAGTGGCGCCGCGTCCAGTTCGGGCCGGTGCTGGCGCAGGGCGGGCAGGTCCTCCAGGATCCAGATCGAGCGGCCGTGGGTGGCCACCACCAGGTCATCGCCCTTGAAGACGAAGTCGTGCACCGGGACCCGCGGCAGCTCGCCGCGGCAGCGCTGCCAGCTGGCCCCGTCGTCGAAGGAGACCAGCAGGCCCAGTTCGGTGCCGCACAGGAGCAGGCCGCGGCGGACCGGGTCCTCGCGCAGCACATGGCAGTACTCGTCCTCGTCCAGGCCCTGGTCCAGCCGTTCCCAGCTGGCGCCGAAGTCCCGCGTCCGCCACAGGTAGGGGTGGAAGTCGTCCAGCTTGCGGGCCTCGGCGGCCACGTAAGCGGTGCCGGCCTCGTGCGGCGAGGCGTCGATCATGCGCACCGTCGCCCAGCGGGGCAGATCGGGCGGGGTGACCTCGGTCCAGGACCGGCCGCCGTCGCGGGTCAGGTGGAGCCGGCCGTCGTCGGTCCCGGCCCAGAGCTGGCCCGGCGCCAGCGGCGACTCGGCCAGCGCGAAGATGGTGCAGTAGTACTCGGCGCCGCTGTTGTCGGGGGTGAGCCCGCCGGAGGAGCGGAGCTTGCCCGGGTCGGCGCGGGTCAGGTCGGGACTGATCGGCTCCCAGGTCTCGCCTTCGTCGGTGGACCGGAACACGTGGTTGCCGGCCTGGTAGAGGACGCCGGGATCGTGCGGGGAAAGCATGATCGGCGAGGTCCAGTTGAAGCGGTAGCGGGCCTCACCCGCCGTCGCCGTTTCCTCCGGCCAGACCAGGACCGGGCGGTTCTCGCCGGTGCTCTGATCGTGCCGCGTGATCTGGCCCTTGTAGTTGCCCGCGAAGACGATGTCGGGGTTATCGGGGCGGACCGCGATGTAGCCGCTCTCGCCGCCGCCCACCTGAGTGGTGTCCAGCTGGGTGATGGCCCCCCAGCGGGAGTGGCTGGGGAAGGCGATGGTGGTGTTGTCCTGCTGGGCGGCGTAGATGCGGTAAGGCTCACGGGTGTCGGTGGTGACGTGGTAGAGCTCGGCGGTGGGCTGGTTGTAGAGCGAAGACCAGCTCTCGCCGCCGTCCAGGGTCACGCTTGCGCCGCCGTCGTCTCCCAGGATCATGCGCCTTGTGTCGGTGGGGTCGATCCACAGGTCGTGGCAGTCGCCGTGCTGGACCGGGAAGGTGGAGAACATCTTGCCCGCGTCCAGTGAGCGCCAGCACTCCACGTTGAGTGCCCACACCGTCTCGGCGTCGGCGGGATCGGCGATGACGCGGCTGTAGTACCAGGCCCGCCTCCGCAGGTCCACCTGCTCGGAGAGGCGCTGCCAGTGCTCCCCGTAGTCGTCGGAGCGGAGGACGGCGCCGTCCTCGGCCTCGGCGATGCACCAGACCCGGCCCGGCCGGGCCCCGGAGGCGGTCACCCCCGCCCGCCCCATCACCCCCTTGGGCATGCCGGGCCGCCGGCTCAGGTCCTCCCAGGTGTCGCCGCCGTCGGTGGACCGCCACAGGCCGCTTCCCGGCCCCCCGCTGTCCATCCGCCAGGGCAGCCGGCGCGCCTGCCATAAAGTCGCGTAGAGGATCCGCGGGTTGCGCGGGTCGAGGCACAGGTCGGCCGCGCCCGCGTCCTCGCCGCGGTGCAGGACCAGCTCCCAGCTGGCGCCGCCGTCGCGGGTGCGGTAGACGCCGCGCTCGGGATTGGGGCCGTGGGCGTGGCCGAGGGCGGCGACGTAGGCGACCTCGGGGTCTGCCGGGTCGACGCGCACGCTGGAGATGTGGCGGGTCGCGGCCAGGCCCAGATGGGACCAGGTCAGGCCGCCGTTCACCGACCGGTAGACGCCGTCGCCGGAGGAGGCGTTGTTGCGGATCGTGCTCTCCCCCATGCCCGCGTAGATCACGCTCGGCTCGGAGGGTGCCAGGGCGATGGCGCCTACCGCCGACCGGTGGAAGAACCCGTCGGACAGGTTGCCCCAGGTGATGCCCGCGTCGGTCGTGCACCAGACACCGCCGCCGGCCGCGCCGAAGTAGAAGGTGGAGCGTTCCCAGGGATGACCCGCGACCGCTGCCACCCGCCCGCCACGGTGGGGTCCGGCCAGCCGCCACGACAGTTGATCCAGTAATCCGCCCATCGGCCCAGATTAGCCGCGGCCGGTTAGCTGTGGCCGGTCAGGACCACCGTCGTCAGCGAGCGCGGGGCGAGGTTCACCGACAGGTGCCGGCCGCGGATGTGGGCGGCATCCACCGGCGCGACCGAGTGGCTGGTGTCGGTGACGTACGACGTGGCCTGGGCCGCGGCCGTTCCGGGGTCGAGGAGCAGGTGCTCGCTGACCGCCGTGGTCGCGGTGTTGATGATTTCAATGACCTTGCTGCCGTCCCGGTTGCGGAACGCGGAGATCTTCAGCGCGGAGTCGCCGGCACTCGCGTTCACCCGGAACGCCCCGGGCCGGATGAACCGGCTGTATGCCGCCATCGCCCACAGCCGCTTCGACACGTGGTACTGGTCGCCGTCGAGCTGGATGAACCCGCCCGTCGCGCCGAGTGACGCGCCGAAGAAGTAGATGTACGCGTCCGCGCCGGCGAGCGTCAGGGTGTCGTTGATGTCCTCGGCCAGCGCGATGCCGGCCGTTGGGCTGCCGTCGTCCCAGGCCGTGTTCCACGGCGTTCCGCCGGCCTGCCATTCAGACATCCAGGTGTGCTTGCTGGTCGGCTGGCGGAAGACCGCGGGCGAGCCGTACTCGTGGCCGCTGATGACGCCGACCCACCGTGCCACGCCTGGATCCGACTCGATGGCGTTCGTGTAGTTGACCTGCGGCGACCAGCCGGTTGCGTCGCAGCAGACGAGCGACAGCGGCAGGCCGGATTTCCGCACCGTGGGCCCGAGCACCTTGAGCATGTCGTTGACCTGGGGCTCATCGAGACTCATCGACGCGTACGTCGCCACGAAATTCGGCTCGTTCGTGAATCCGAGGTCGGTGATGCCGATTCCCTCGCTGCGGTAGAACCTCACGTACTGAACGAGGTAGTTGGCGTAGGCCTGGCGCCAGTCGCCGCTCGCGCAAGCCGTTTCCGGCAGCCCGCAGATCGCCCCTCCGTTCGCCACCGTGCCATTGGTCTTCATGAAGGGCGGCGCGCTCCAGGCATCGGCGTAGAACCGGTCAACGCCGTATGACCTGGCCTGCTGAGCCAGCCACACCTGGCCGCTGTCGTCGCCGTCCCACACGTACACCGGCGGTGCCTGCGGGCCGCCGGGATCGGCCGGCTCGATGGACTTGTTGTCGCCGGTGCCGTCCGGTGAGGACCCGATGCCCAGCCGCACGATGCTGAGCCCGGCACCGTTCCTGCGGCTGAAGAACAGGTCAACGATCTGGCGCTGCTGGGCCGGCGGCATGGCGTGGAGGAGGGCTGCGCGCCCGAAGGCCATGGAAAACCCGAATCCGTCGATCGGCTGGAGATTCGCGCCGAAGTCGGCCGAGCCGCTGGCGGCGTCCGCCGCCGAGGCGGCGGGGGCAGCGGAGCCGAGCGTCAGCGTGATCGCGACGGCCAGCACCCCGGCAGCAGGCCAGCGCCTCATCGATAATGACCGGTGCCTGCCCATGGTCTCCTCCGGAGAGGCTCGATACTTTTCGGAAATAGACCGGAATACACCCGGAAGCTAACCGGCCCGTCACGGCGTGTCAAGGACGCTAACCGGCCAGATCATGGTCGCGATGGCTGGGCGCTAAGGTGCTCGAAAGTTAACGAAACCCCTGGGCTGCGCCGCCCGGGCGACCCGGCGGCCCTCGGCCAGGCCCGCCGCCGGCAGCGGGCCGCTCCCGGCTGGCGGGCCGGGCATCTCCGCTTGACGCAGCTGATATTGATTATCTATCATAGTGATATCAGTTTTATCGGGCGGCGACCCGCCAGGCAGGCGGGGAGCGGGGTGCGCGGCCGGATCGGCGGCGCAGCGAGGTTAGGCGGGCAGCGTCATGAGCCTCAACGGCGGATGGGTCAGTTACGGCGGGGACGCCAGGATCGAGCTCGCGGCCGGCCTGCTGACGGTGGCGGGCGGCGCGGCCTACGCGGGAATCCGGCTGCGGCGCCCCATCCGGGCCTTCCGGCCGCCGGCCTCGGTCGTGGTGCTGATGTTCTCGCTCTGGGCCGTTTCGCTCCTCGCGTTCTTCGCCGGGCTCGCGGTCTACGCCCGGCAGTTCGTGCACGACTATCCCGGCATCAGGTCGGGTGTCCACAACCCGATCACCCCGGTGACGTTACTGGCCGCGGCCGCGATCTTCGCCATCATCCTGACCCGCACCGGGTGGCGCTTCCAGACCAGGCTGGGCGGCGCGGCCGTGGGCGCGATGGCCGCGCCGATGATCTTCGAGCTGCCCTTCGACCTGATCGTGATGGCCAGGACCTACCCTGCGCTGCCCCCAGACCCGGCCTTGTACCGGGCGGTGTTCTTCACGCCCCTGATCATGATCGAGCTCACGACGCTGTGGCTGCTCACCCTGTCGCCGATGGTGCGGGTGCGCAGGTCCACGCTCGTGTGCTTCGCGCTGATGATCGGCGTGTTCGGGATCTGGGCCCTGTCCGGCTTCGGCTACCCGCAGTCCGCGCTGCCGTTCACGATGAACGTGGTGTCGAAGATCCTGGCCTTCGTCACCGCCCTGACGCTGTTCCTGCCTGACCGGCTCAGGAGCTGGCGGGCGGACGGGCCGCCAGCCGTCCCCGGCGGCAGGGTCGGGCAGGGCAGCGCGGTCACCAGTGCCACCGATCCGGCCAGGGAGACGGCCATGGATGGACCAGCGATCAAGGTTCTCGGACTGCGCAAGAGCTTCGGTGCGAAGGAGGCGGTCGCGGGGATCGACCTGGAGATCGCGGCGGGCTCCTTCGCCGGGCTGGTCGGGCCGAACGGGGCCGGGAAGACCACCTCGCTGTCGATGATGACCGGCCTGCTGCGGCCCGACGCCGGGCAGATCCTGATCAACGGGCTGGACGTGTGGGCCGACCCGCCCGCCGCCAAGGCGATCATCGGCGTGGTGCCGGCCGAAGCCCGGCTGTTCGACCGGCTCAGCGGCGAGGAACTGCTGGAGTACGCCGGGCGGCTGCGGGGCCTGCCGGTTGGCGAGGCGCGATCCCGGGCCGCGCAGCTGCTGGAGGTGCTGGACCTGACCGCCGACGCCAAGCGGCTGGTCGCGGACTACTCCACCGGCATGCGCAAGAAGGCCGCGCTCGGCTGCGCGCTGATCCACAATCCGTCGGTGCTGTTCCTCGACGAGCCGCTGGAAGGCGTGGACCCGGTGTCAGCCGACGCGATCCGCCGGATGCTGACCAGCTATGTGGGCTCGGGCTCGACCGTGCTGTTCTCCAGTCACGTCATGGAACTGGTCGAGCGGGTCTGCGACCACGTCTCCATCATCAGCCAGGGCCAGATCGTGGCCACCGGGACCACCGAGCAGGTGCGGGGCGGCAAGACGCTGCAGCGGGCGTTCATCGACCTGGTCGGCTCCCGGGGCAGCGAGGAGGGACTGTCATGGCTCGGCTCCTCGTCCAGCTGAAGCTGCGCCTGCTGGCCAACGCGCTGCGGTCGTCCAGCCGCGCCAGGGCCTCGTTCATGACCAGCACAGCCTTTGCCGTGCTGACCGCGCTCGGCATGTTCGCGCTGCTGGCCTCGCTGCACGGCCAGCCCGCCGCGGTGGATCTGGCCTCGGTCATGTTCACGATCTTCGCCTTCGGCTGGCTGATCCTGCCGCTGCTGGCGTTCGGCCTGGACAGCACCCTGGACCCGGCCACGATGGCCCTCTACCCGCTGCGGACCCGCCCGCTCGCCACCGGGCTGCTGGCCGCCTCGGCCACCGGCGCCTGGCCGGCCGCCAACGTGATCGGCCTGCTCGGGGTGCTGATCGGGCTTGCCCGCGGCGTGGGTGGTGTGCTCGCCGCGCTGGCCGCGGTGCTGCTGCAGCTGCTGTTCTGCATCGTCCTGGCCCGGTTCGTGACCACCAGCATGGCCGGGCTGCTGCGCTCCCGCCGCGGCAAGGACCTGGCCGCCTTCCTGTTCATCCCGATCATCGCCGGCTACGAGTTCTTCGCCCAGGTGGTGCCGAAACTGGCGGCCACCGGGAAGCTGACCGCCGCGAGCTTCACCGGTTTCGACGCGTGGATGCGCTGGCTCCCGCCGGGCCTGGCCGCGCACGCCATCCAGGACGCCTCGGACGGGCACCCCGGCACCGCCCTGGCGCGCCTGGCGCTGCTGGCCGCCGTCATCGTCGTGCTCGGCTGGCTGTGGATCCGGTCGCTGAGCCGCGCGCTGGTTTCCGCTGACTCCTCCACCCAGTCGTCGCAGGTGCGCACCGCGGTTTTGCCGCTGGCCCGCTACGGCCTGCGCGGCGCGGTGGCTGCCCGGTTCTGGATCTACCAGCGCCGCGAGCCACTCTCGCTCGTCTACTGGGGCATTGCCGCGGTCATCACGGTCGCCTCATCCATCAGTTCCATCATCGGCCCCCAGCACCATCCCGCCGTGACGTTCCTGAGTGCGGTCCTCGGCGCCGCGTTCATCGGGCTCTTCCACTCCAACATGGTCGGGTCAGCCGGCCCATCGTTCGTCATGGAGGCCACCGCGCTGACCGGCCGCAGCGCGCTGCGGGCCTACCTTTCCGGCCAGAACATCGTGCTCGCCGTGATCGGGGCGCCGCTGCTCATCGCGGCGACCTTCGGGCTGGGGGCGGCAGCCGGCTTCCCGGCCTTCGGGTTCGAGACCATGCCGGTCGCGCTGGCCGCGCTCGGCGCCGCGCTGGCCCTGAGCAACATCCTCACCATCAGCGGCGCCTACCCGATGGCCAAGCGGGTCGGCACTCCCGTCTACACCTCCGCACCGGGCTACGGGTCCAGCCGGGTGGCGGCCACCATCGCCTCCCTGTTCGGCGTCCCCGCGCTGGCCGCCCCGGTGATCGTCGCCGCGGTGCTCACCGCGGGTGCCCCGCTGGCGATCCGGGCCCCGGTGCTCACGCTCTGCGCCGCCGCCTACGGCCTCGCGCTGGCCTGGGCCGGAGTGCGGATCGCGGCCGCCGCCGGCGAGGGCAAGATGCCAGAGCTCTGCCAGGTCGCCCTCGCCAGCAAGGTGTGACCTGCCGCAGTCAGGGGCGCGGGCGGCTCAGCTGGAACCTGACCCCCGGCGCCGCGGCGGCCGGAACTGCCCGGGGGAGACCCGGGCGCATGCTCACACCACGGCCTCGTGCCTGCTCACGTGATCGGCGGGCGCGGCAGGCTGGCGGTGCCGGGCTCCATCGTGAACGTGTGGTCCAGCGAGTACCAGGGGGCCGGGAGGTCCGGGTCGGTGGGATGCGGCTCGTCGTGCCGCTGGAAGTCACCGATCAGGGCGTGCGTCACGCCGAACTGCACGTCGCTGTCCAGATGCGGGTCGTCACCCGCGTAGACCTGCGAGATCAGCGTCTTGTGCCCGTCCTTGAAGGCCAGGACGTGCAGATGGGCCGGCCGGAACGGATGGCGGTCCTGTGCCCGCAGCAGGCGGCCGACCACCGCGTGGGTCGGGATGGGGTAGCCGGACATCTTCACGGTCCGGAACCAGAATCTGCCCTCGGGGTCGGTGGTGAACTTACCGCGGAGGTTCATCTCCGCCTGGCCGGGGTCCTGGTGCTCGTAGAGCCCGACGGGTGAGGAGTGCCAGACATCGACCTCCGCCCCGGCGATGGCCCGGCCGTCGCGGTCCTCGATCCTCGCCCGGACGAGGAGCGGCGGCCCGGGCGTGTCAGAGCGGACGATCGACGCGCCATTCTGAACGGGGGGTGAGTTCATCCGCCAGAAGGGCCCCAGCAGGTTCTGGTGGGTCTCGGTGACGCCCTCGTCGCCGTTGTTGAGCAGGCAGACGAGGCTGGAGACACCGAGCGAGCCGGCCATCAGCACCGCCTCGTTGTGAGTCTGCGTGGTGGCCTGCCCCAGCTCGTTCAGGATGGCCGCAGCCGCCTGGAACTCGGACTCGGTCAGCCGCACCTCCCGCACGAAGCCGTGCAAGTGCTTCACCAGGGAGGTCATGATTTCCCGCAGCCGGGGATCGGCCGTGCGCTGCATCACCGCGAGCACCGCGGGAGTGACATCTTCCTGGCGTTCGATGATCATGCGACGCATACCACCACCATAAGCGCGAGGTCACCCGCTGGCTGATCCATCGCCCGGCCCCCGCTACAGTGACAGCTCCGGGCCCCGGCGGAAGGACCGGCGGAAGGAGAGGAACCGCGGATGACCGCTGCGGGCACGCAGGAACGGACAGGCAGCCCCGAGGTGCGGGCGGAGGCGGGGCGGCGGCGGGCGTTCGCGGTGATCAGCCACCCCGACGCGGGCAAGTCCACCCTGACCGAAGCGCTGGCGCTGCACGCCGCCGCGATCGGCGAAGCCGGCGCGGTGCACGGCAAGACCGGGCGGCGCGGGGTTACCTCGGACTGGATGGACCTGGAACGCGAGCGCGGCATCTCCATCACCTCGGCCGCGCTCCGGTTCTCCTACCGCGATCTGGTGCTGAACCTGCTGGACACCCCGGGCCACGCCGACTTCTCCGAGGACACCTACCGGGTGCTGGAAGCGGTCGACTGCGCGATCATGCTGCTGGACTCGGCCAAGGGCCTGGAGCCGCAGACGCTCAAGCTGTTCGACGTCTGCCGCAGCCGCAACATCCCGGTCATCACGTTCGTGAACAAGTGGGACCGGCCCGGCCGCGAGCCGCTGGAGCTGCTGGACGAGATCGAGCAGCAGATCCGGCTGCGCGCCACCCCGGTGAACTGGCCGGTCGGGGTCGCGGGTGACTTCCGGGGGCTGATCGAGCGGGCCACGGGCGCCTGCACGGTCTTCACCCGCGCGCCTGGCGGGGCCGGCCGGGCTGAGGAGGAGAGCCTTACCCCCGCGCAGGCGGCGGCCCGTTTTGGCGGTGCCTACCAGACCGCGGGGGAGGAGCTGGCACTGCTGGCTGAGATCGGCGCGCAGGTGGACATGCCCTCGTTCCTGGCCGGGGAGTCATCGCCGGTGCTGTTCGGTGCCGCGCTGCCCAACTTCGGGGTGCGCCGCCTGCTGGACGCGCTGTGCGAGCTGGCGCCGCCGCCCGCGCCGCGGCGCACCGTCACGGGCGGGGACTATCCGGTCGACGGGGACTTCGCGGGGCTGGTGTTCAAGGTGCAGTCGGGGATGAACCCCGCCCACCGGGACCGGGTCGCGTTCGTGCGGGTGTGCGCGGGGCGGTTCGAGCGGGGCATGGTGCTCACCCACGCCGCGACCGGGCGCCCGTTCGCCACCAAGTACGCCCAGGCCATGTTCGGCGCCGGCCGGCAGACCCTGGAGGTCGCCTACCCCGGCGACGTGATCGGCCTCGTCAACGCCACCGCGCTGCGGCCCGGTGACACCCTGCACGACGGCACGGCGGTGGAGTTCCCGCCGATCCCGGCGTTCGCCCCCGAGCATTTCGCGGTGGTGCGCTGCCAGCACGCGGCCAAGGCCAAGCAGTTCCGCAAGGGCATCAGCCAGCTCGACACCGAAGGTGCCATCCAGGTCCTGTCGTCTGACCTGCGCGGGGATCAGGCACCGGTGCTGGCAGCGGTCGGGCCGCTGCAGTTCGACGTGGCCCTGCACCGGCTGGTGCACGAATTCGCCGCCCCAGCCCAGCTCGAGCACCTCGGCTACAGCACCGCCCGGCGCACCGACGCCGAGGGGGCCGCCGCCCTCGCCAGGCTGCGCGGCACCGAGGTCCTCACCCGCCGCCTCGACGGCGTGCTGCTGGCCCTGTTCGAAGACAAATGGCGGCTGCGGGCGATCCAGCGCGACCATCCGGGCATCCTGCTCGAACCCCTGCTGGCCGGCGCCGCGGACTGAGCCAGGAGGCTGCCGGCTGGCTGCAGGCTGGACCCGATCGTGGTCGAGGGTGGCGAAGCAGCCGAAGGTGTCCGGCCTCCATCGCCCGGGCAGGAACGGGACGGGAAATCCCAGAAGGCTGGGATGGTGGCGGACGCCCGGGCCGGGCCATGCTGGCCTCAGGCGCAGAGGAGGAAGGAATGGCGTTCCGCATCTCGCTTGACGTCCACCGTTCACCTTCGGACGTCTTCGCGTTTGTCGCGGACTTCCGGAACATGCCCGCGTGGTACGAAGCAGTGGAACGGGTCACTGCCGAGACATCCACCCCGGTTGCCACAGGTACGCGGTTTCATATGGTCAGGTCCCTTCCCGGCGGCCTGGCCCACAACGACGTCGAGGTAACGTCCTGCCGCGCCGATGCGGAAATAACGTTCACCTCGACGAGCGGCCCCACACCCTTCCAGTACCGCTACCGGTTCGAGCCGGTTCCGGACGGCACCCGGCTGACTCTGGACGGGGAGATCAGCGGAGCGGGCCTGCCGGGTCTCGCCGGCCATGTAGGTGATGGCCTCGCCAGCCGGCTGTTCAAGCAGGGCATGCGGAAGAACCTGGAAGCGCTCAAGAAACTCGTTGAGGCTTAGTTCAGTCCGCTGGGCAGGCTGGCCCGCGGGGAGTGACCAGCCCGCTCTGGTAGGCGAAGACGACGAGCTGGGCGCGGTCGCGGGCGCCGAGCTTGGTCATCGCCCGGCTGACGTGGGTCTTGGCGGTGGTCGGGCTGAGCACCATGGCGGCGGCGATCTCGTCGTTGCTCAGCCCGTGGGCGACCAGCGCCACGACCTCGCGTTCGCGGTTGGTGAGTGCCTCCATGCCGGCGGTGGCGCGGGCGTCCGGCGGGCGGGCTATGAATTCGCTGATCAGCCGGCGGGTGACGGCAGGTGACAGCAGCGCGTCGCCGCGGGTGACGACGCGCAGGGCCTGCAGCAGGTCGGCTGGCTCGGTGTCCTTGAGCAGGAACCCGCTGGCGCCGGCCCGCAGCGCCTGGAAGATGTACTCGTCCAGGCCGTAGTTGGTGAGGATGACGACGCGGACGCCCGAGAGCTCCTCGTCCGCCACGATCTGGCGGGTCGTCTCGATGCCGTCCATGACCGGCATCTGGACATCAACCAGCGCGATGTCCGGCCGGTGCTCCCTGGCCAGCGCCACCCCCTGCCGCCCGTCGGCGGCCTCGGCGACGACCTGGATGTCGTCTTCGGCTTCCAGGAGCGACCGGATGCCGCTGCGGATCAGCGCCTGGTCGTCGACCAGCAGGACCCTGATCATGACGGCGCCCGCACCGGGAGCTCGGCGCGCACCCGGAAGCCGCCGCCCGGCTGCGGGCCGGCCTCGAGCCGGCCGCCGAGCGCGGAGACCCGTTCCCGCATGCCGATCAGGCCCAGCCCGGAAGCCGCTGGCGTGGCCTGGGGCGCCTTCCCGTCGTCGTCGATCTGCACGGTCAGCGCACCCGCGCCGTACCGGAGGCTCACGGTGGCGCGGGCCGGCCCGGCATGGCGGGTGATGTTGGTGAGCGCCTCCTGCACGATGCGGTACACCGCCTGATCCACGTCCGCGGGGAGCGGGAGCTCGGCGCCGGTGACGGTCACGGTCACCGGCAGCCCGGCCGCTCGCGACCGCGACACCAGCCCCGGCAGCCCGGCCAGGCCGCTGGCGCCGGTGTCGTCCACGCTGCGCAGCACGCCCAGCGTGGCGCGCAGCTCCCGGGCCGCGTCCGCGCCGGCTTCCTGGATCGCCAGCAGCGCGGCGGGCACCTCCTCGCCGCGCTTGCGGGCCAGGTGGACCGCCACGCCTGCCTGCACCTGGATCACCGAGATGCTGTGGGTCAGCGAATCGTGCAGCTCGCGGGCGATCCGCAGCCGCTCCTCCACCGCCCTGCGGCGGGCAGCTTCGTCCCTGGTCCTTTCCGCCTCCTCGGCCCGCTGCTCCACCTCCCGGAGGTGAAGCTGCCACATGCGGAAGGCCGCCAGCGTGACGCCGCCCGAGATGAGCCAGCCCGCTCCGTAGATTCTCCGCCAGGCCCGGTCCGTGCGCATCTTCTGAGCCTACGGGCGTGGCCGCCGCGCGCATCGTCCCGCCGGACCCATTGCGGCCTACTTCCCCGGCAGTAGGCAGGCGGCCCGGCTGATCCCCGGTGACCAGGCAGAAGACACATCAGCGGCCCGACGACGGCACCCCGGCCACGCGCCAGCATCGTTCCCATGACAAAAATCCTCCAGCTTCACCCGCGGCGGCTGGGATGACAGCGGCCGCTCCCTTCGCGATCGAAGCCACCGGGCTGGTCAAGACCTTCGGCACGACCCGGGCGGTGGACGGCCTGGACCTCGCGGTCCCGCGCGGCGGCGTGTTCGGCCTGCTGGGGCCGAACGGGGCCGGCAAGACCACGACCATCCGCATCTTCACGACCCTGACCAGGCCAGATGCCGGTCAGGCCAGGGTGCTTGGCCACGACGTCCGGGCGGACCCGCACGCGGTGCGCAGCAGCATCGGCGTCACCGGCCAGTTCGCGACGATCGACGCCAGCCTCACCGGCATGGAAAACCTGCTGCTGCAGGGCCGGCTGCTGGGGCTGGGCCGCCGGGCGGCGCGCGCCCGGGCGGGCGGGCTGCTGGAGGCCTTCGGGCTGACCAGCGCCGCCGGGCGCGCGGTGACGACCTACTCCGGCGGCATGCAGCGGCGCCTGGACATCGCGGCCAGCATGGTGGTCGTGCCCGCGCTGCTGTTCCTGGACGAGCCGACCACCGGGCTTGACCCCGGCAGCCGCAGCCAGGTGTGGGACATGGTGCGCGCGATCGTCGACCTTGGCACGACGGTCGTCCTGACGACCCAGTACCTCGACGAGGCCGACCAGCTCGCAGACCGGATCGCCGTCGTCGACCATGGCCGCGTGATCGCCGAGGGCTCCCGCGCGGAGCTGAAGGCCTCGGTCGGGGCGAACGGCCTGCGGGTGCACCTCGCCGACGCCGCACAGCGCGAGCAGGCCGCCGGGCTGCTGGCGAA
>JBLMWU010000085.1:0-9841 GCA_050257395.1 Gemmatimonadota bacterium
TCACTGGTTTCTGAGCTCGGCCAGCAGGTGCGCCAGCGCGGCCCGCAGCGCCTCGAACTCCGCTGGACCGGTCAGCCGCGCCCATTCCTCCTCCACCCGCTCGGCCGCCGCGTGCGTGACCGGGGGGACCGACGAGCCGCGCCCGGTCAGGAACACCAGCCGGGAACGGTGGTCGCGCGGATTGGGCCGGCGCTCGACGTAGCCCGTGCGCTCGAGCTGCTCGACCGCCTGCGCCATCGACTGCTTGCGCACCCGGGCCAGGTCGGCGAGCCGCGCGACCGTGATGCCTTCCGGCGGGACGAACGGGAACACGTTCGCGGCGGCCGGATTGATGTCGCCGAAACCAGCCTCGTGCAGCGCCGCCTCGATGTGCTGCGCGTACTGCTGGTAGACCAGCCGCAGCAGCAGCCCGATCACCGGCCGCTCGGGGAAGCCCGCGTCCATAGATAGACAGCCACCTGTCTATTGAGTTATGGTTGACAGGTACCTGTCTATGTTAGCGGAAGGAACCCTGCCATGACCACCATCCCGGCTGCCTTCGGCCAGTTCGGCCAGGCTCTGGCCTTCGCCGAGCGGACCCTGACCGCGACGCTGCATGAGCACCTCGCCCGGCGCGGCACCGAACCAGGGACCTGGTACGCCCTGCAGCTGATCGCCACCGGCGGGCCCGGGCTCTCCCGGGACGCGCTCAGCCACGACCTCGAGGGGTCGCGGAACCTGGACCCCGGCGCCACGCGCGAGCTTCTCTCCCGGCTGGAAAACGAGGGGCTGATCCGCGGCGGCACCAAGATCGGCCTGACGGAGAAGGGCGAAGCCCTGCATCGCAGCCTGCGCGAGTACGTCGGCGGCCCGACCGCCCGGCTGCTGAGCCAGTTCGACCCCCGCGACATCGAGACCACCGTCCGCACGCTGCAGGCCGTCACCAGCCGGGCGGCCGGGGAGGCGGCTGCCGCTGGTTAGGCGATCACGCAGCCGGCAGCCGCTGGCCGCCGATGTCGGCCTGGCCGTTGGCGGCCAGCCAGGTCAGCGCCTCGTGCAGGGCATCAAGCGAGCTGTAGCGCGGCGCGTAGCCGAGCACGTCGCGCGCCCGGGCGACGCTCGCGGCGATGCTGCGGCCGGTGTGCGGCCGTGACCCTGGTCACCGCGTCCCACTCCGGGTGCTCGTGGTAGGGGCCGCGGGCGCCGCGGCTGACGGCGATCACCTCGTGCCCCCCGCGCACCAGCCGCGGCACCAGGTAGGTGCCGATGTGACCGGTGGCCCCGATGACGACGACGCGGCTCATCCGCACGGCTCCCTCCGGCACGCGGGCACGTCACCCGATTCTGGCACGGGCACCGGTGCCCGCCGGGATGCCGGAATGCGAGTCTGGCTGTCTGTTGCCTGTTGGGTATGCGTCTGTGTGTTACGGCATGTGGCGGCACGTTACGGCATGTGGCGGCACGCTGGCTGGTACTTACGGGCATTGTCGGCGCCTGCTGGGACAGTGGGTGCATGCAGGCGGCGAGGCTGGTTCAGGCGTACCGGTTCGCTCTTGACCCAACGCCAGGACAGGAGCGGATGCTGCGCTCGCATGCGGGGGCGGCGCGGTTCGCCTGGAACTGGGGCCTGGCCCTATGCAATGAGCGCTACGCCACTGAAGGCAAGTGGTATTCGGCCAACGATCTGCACCGGCTGTGGAATGTGGCGAAGAAGACCGATCCGGCGCTGGCCTGGTGGGGTCAGAACTCCAAATGCGTCTACCAGGAGGCGTTCAGCAATCTGGACCGGGCGCTGGCGAATTTCATCAAGTCGAAGAAGGGCCTGCGCAAGGGCAGACGGCTGGGGTTCCCGAAGGTCAAGAAACGCGGCCGGTGCCGGGACTCCTTCCGCTTCAGCACCGGAGCAATGCGCTGTGCGGGTGCGACGGTCACGCTGCCGCGGCTGGGGACCATCCGCACGCACGAGTCGACTCGCAAGCTGGCGCGGCGGTTAGCCAACGGCAAAGCCCGGATCTTGTCAGCGACGGTGTCGCGGACCGCCCAGCGGTGGTTCTGCTCGTTCTCCGTAGAGGTCGAGCGGGTGATCCCGGAGCGTCATAGCCGACC
The DNA here is from genome assembly GCA_050257395.1 of Gemmatimonadota bacterium. Lineage (GTDB taxonomy): Bacteria > Actinomycetota > Actinomycetes > Streptosporangiales > Streptosporangiaceae > JAIRTY01. Next base: position 2,086 of record JBLMWU010000085.1, read on the forward strand.
AGGGTCGGCCATCGGCATCGATCTGGGCGTGAAGACCCTGCTGACCGGAATCGACGGCCACGGGCTGGTGGTCACGGTGGCCGGGCCGAAGCCGCTGCGCACTGGGCTGCGGCGGCTGCGCCGCGCCAGCCGCGCCCACTCGCGCAAAGCGAAAGGCTCGGCGAACCGGCGCAAGTCCGCCGCGCAACTCGCCCGCCTCCACGCCCGGGTGGCAAGTAAGCGGGCTGACGCGCTGCACAAGTCCACCACCAGCCTCGCCTGCCGCTACGAGACGATCGTGGCCGAGGACCTGAACGTGGCCGGGATGACCCGTAACCGCCGCCTCGCCCGCGCTGTCGCCGACCAAGGCTTCGGCGCCGTCCGACGGATGCTGGCCTACAAGACCACGTGGCGCGGCGGCCAACTCGTGGTAGCAAGCCGCTGGTTCGCTTCCTCCAAGACATGCTCGGGCTGCGGCGCAGTGAAAGCCAAGCTGAGCCTTTCCGAGCGCACCTACCGCTGCAATTCGTGCGGCCTGGTAGAGGACCGGGACGTGAATGCGGCACGTAATCTGCTTGCCCTCGCCGCCAGTGGGGCGGAGAGCCTAAACGCCTGCGGAGGGACGGTAAGACCCGGCACGGCCGGGCACGCCCCGTTGAAACAGGAACCCGGCATCGCGCACGCGGGCAAGACCGGGACCGCCAGCGGGCAACCGCTGGCTGCGGGGCGGAGGCATGCTCGTGGTCACTGACCCGCAACGGATCAACGATTTCGGCTTAGCGCCGTCCCGCCCAGCCCGCAGCAGTGGCGGCTTCACGGTTATCGGCCTAGACAAAGTGACGCGCTCCGCCAGCGACTCCCGGGCCGTCACCCCACCTACAACTCAGGCGACCACCTGCATCCGAATGACGCCAGGTACCAAGCCATGGTCAGTGCGGTCAGCCTCCTGCTGCTGCGCGGGGCCGCCTGACGGGGCGCTCAGGCCCTGCGGCCGAGCAGGCCGAGCAGGCGGACGTCGTCCGGGGATCCGGGGCCGGTGTCGATCCGGGAGCCGAACATGCCCGAGGCCGCCAGCAGGTCGCCGTACTGCTCGGTCCAGGGCAGCAGCAGCGCCACGGCTCCCGGGTCGAGCCGGTCGTCCTGCCCGGTCGCCCGGGCGAGGTCCCAGGCGTGGATGGCGAGGTCGGCGGTGAGCTGCAGGACGTACTCCTGGCCGGGCACGTCGCCGAACGACAGGTGCACGGTCCGCCCGAGCGCGCCCGGCTGTGTCACCGCCTCGTGCGCCTCCCCGATCGCCGACGCCAGCAGTCCCGGCCACGCCCCGGCGTCGCCGCCCAGCAGATCACCCTCGAACCGGTCACCGACGTCTGCGATCGTCAGGCCCTCGAAAATCGGCGGCACCCAGCGCTGCTCGTACAGCAGGTGATGGACCAGCGCCCGGACATCCCACTCCGAGCAGGGGGTCGGGTCATGCCACTGCCCGGCACCGACCCCCGCGGTCAGCGCCGCGAACCGCCGGCCGCAGCGCCCGTGCACCTCGACCAGATCAGCTGATTCCACCCCGGGACCGGACACCCTCCCAGCCTACGACCCGGGCAGCTGCCAGCCGCTGACGAGGGTACGGGTGCGCTAGCCGGGCGCGGGACAGGCCAGCGCCGGGCCGGTGAACTCGTGCAGCCCGGAGCCCACCTCGAACACGGCTTCCCGGCCACCGGCGGCGCCCGGGAAGGCGGCGAGGGCCACTGGCGGCGCCCCCGCCTGGTCCCGGACCGCCGCAGCGTCGGCGCTCGGCACGTGGATGCTCGCGGTGACGTTGGGCGGCAGCCCGACCCGCAGCGCGAACGAGCCACCATCAAGCCGCCACTGGCTGGTGATGAGCCCGCGAACCGACTGGTAGGAGCCGCGGGCCCAGGTCAGCGACCCGCCCGGATGCGGCCGGACGGTCAGCCGGCGGAAACCGGCCCCGTCCGGCGCGGCCTCGATGCCCAGCACGAACCGGTACAGCCACTCGCCGACCGCGCCGAGCGCGTAGTGGTTGAACGAGTTCATCTGGGGCGACTGGAATCCGTGCGCGGCGGTCCAGCCGTCCCACCGTTCCCAGATCGTGGTGGCACCCTGGTCGAGCATGTACCGCCAGGAGGGCAGCGCGTCCTGCTCCAGCAGCCGGTAGGCGACACCGCTGTGCCCGTGCGCGCTGAGCACCGGCAGCAGGTAGCCGACGCCGACGAACCCCGTGGTCAGGCGCCAGCCTTCCGCCTCGATCGCGGCCGCCAGGTGACCGGCTGCCGCCGCCCGCAGGTCCTCCGGGATGAGCTGCATGTGCAGGCCGAGCGCGTAGGCGGTCTGGGTCTCCGACGCGATCCGGCCGTCGGCTGACACGAACGCGTCCGCGAACGCGGCCTGGATCTTCGACCAGAGTGCCTGGTATCCGGCGGACTCGGCCGGCCGGCCCAGCGCCCCGGTGATCTCCGCCATCAGCGCGGCGTCGTAGGCCCAGTAGGCGGTCGCCAGCAGCGGCGGCGGGGTGCGGTCGTCGCCAGGCGCCAGCCAGTCGTTGTAGCTGTTCCCCAGCTCGCGGGTGCGCAGGTAGCCGCTGTTGCCGTGCTCCAGGAACTCCATCCAGGCGGTCATCGCCGGCAGGTGCCGCTGCAGGATGCCGCGGTCCCCGTACATCCGGTAGACCGTCCAGGGGACGATGACCCCGGCGTCGCCCCAGGCCGGCGCGCCGGCCCAGTCGAGATGCAGCCGCGGCGCGATGTCCGGGAAGGCCCCGGACGGGAACTGGGCGTCCGCCACGTCGTCCAGCCACTTCGCGAAGAATGCCGCGACGTCCCGGTTGTAGGCCGCGGTGCGGGCGAAGATCTGCGCGTCCCCGAGCCAGCCCAGCCGCTCGTCCCGCTGCGGGCAGTCGGTCGGCACGCTGACGAAGTTCCCGCGCTGCCCCCAGTCGATGCTGGCGAACAGCCGGTTCAGCCAGGGCAGCGACGATTCGAACGAGCCGGCCGCCGGGATGTCGGAATGGGCGACCCGGGCCACCACGTCCGCGGGCGCGAGCTCGCCGGGGTAACCGGAGATCTCCGCGTACCGGAACCCGTGCATGGTGAACCGCGGCTCCAGCACCTGCTCCCCGGCGGCGGTGATGAACTCGTCGGTCTGCCGCGCGCTCCGCAGGTTGCCGGTGTACAGGCCGCCGTCCGCGGCGAGCATCTCGGCGTGCCGGACGCTGATGCGGGTGCCGGCCGGGCAGTCGGCCCGCAGGCGCAGCCAGCCCGGCAGGTTCTGGCCGAAGTCCACGATCAGCCGCCCGGCGGGGTCGCGGCCGATGCTGGCCGGGGCGATCTGCCCGGTCACCCGGACCGCGGGGCCGGGGTCGGCGGCCAGCAGCCGCCCGTCCCGGGCGCGGTGCCGCACCTCCTGCCAGCCGGCGGCGCTGAACCCGGGCCGGTCCCAGCCACGGGGTTCCAGCGCGAGATCGTGGCACTCCCCCATCAGCAGGTCGGCGTGCCGGACCGCCCCGAACCGGCCCTGCCACCGGCGGCCGGTGGCCACCCACTGCTCGCTGCCGTCGGCGAAGGTGATGCGCAGCTGGGCCAGCAGCTCAGGGGCGGGCCCGTAGTGCACGCCGGCCCGCTTGGCGTCGAAGCCCACGAACCCCGAGTGCCATCCGTCGGCCAGCACCGCGCCGATCACGTTCTCGCCGGGGCTCAGCATGCCGGTCACGTCATAGGTCTGGTACAGGATCCGCTGGTGGTAGTCGGTCCAGCCCGGCGCGAGGAAGGCGTCACCCACCCGCTGGCCGTTCAGCCGCGCCTCGTACAGGCCGAGGGCGGTGATGTACAGCCGGGCCGCCGCCACCGGCTGCGCCACGGTGAACGGGTGCCGCAGGTAGGGGGCCGGCAGCAGGGCCCGGGCGACCGGGTCGTCCGGGCTCAGGGCGGCCGGCGGGCGGAACTCCTCCCGCCGCCGGCCCAGGCCGATCCAGGACGCCAGCCAGCCGCTGCGCTGGTCCAGTTCCACCTCGAACCAGGCGGGCTCGCTCCAGTCCGAGACCTGGTCCCGTTCGTCCCACGTTCTCACTTTCCAGGAATAACGAACACCGCAGGCCAGCGGGCCGCCCGCATACTCGACGTCCACCGGGCTGGCCTCGTCTACCCGGCCGCTGTCCCAGGCCGTGTCCCGTCCGCGCCGCGCACCCGGCCCCCCGGCGGTGACCACGATCTGGTACGCGCGCTGGCTGCGGCCGGTGCCCGTGCCGTCCAGCCGCCAGCTGAACCGGACCCGGTCCGGGGCCACGCCGAGCGGGTTCACCCGGTGGGCGCAGCGCAGCCCGGCCGGGGTCAGTGCGGGCAGGGTCACAGCTTCAGCGCTCCTTCGGTGAGCCCGGCGACGAAGTACCGCATCGTGAAGCCGATGAGCAGGAACATCGGCATGGTGGCGATGACGAAGGCGGCGAACACCGAGCCGCCGTAGCTGAGGTTCACGCCGAAGCTGCCGACGAACTGCTGGACGCCGGCCGAGATGGTGGTGTGCTGCGGGTCCTGAATGACGATGCTGGGCCACAGGTAGTCGCCCCACACGTTGATGGTCACCAGGATCGCCCCGGTGAGCAGGACCGGCCTGGTCAGCGGCACGACCACGCGCAGCAGCGTCCGCCGCTCCGAGCACCCGTCGACGCGGGCGCTCTCCAGCAGCTCCCGCGGGATCTGCTCGAAGAAGCCGCGGAAGATCAGCACCAGCAGCGGCTGCGCGCTGGCCGCGTACGGCAGCACCAGCGCCCACCATGAGTTGAACAGGCCCAGCTTCTGGATGGTCAGGAACAGCAGGATCAGGGTCAGTGTCCACGGGATGAGCAGCAGGCTGACGTACGCCATGAACAGCAGGTTCTTGCCGCGGAACCGGAGCTGGGAGAAGGCGTAGGCGCCCAGCGCCGCGGCGGTCACCCCGATCACGATGGCCAGGGCCGCGACGATCACGGTGTTCAGCAGCGGCTGGGAGACGCCGCCCCACGCCCTGGCGTAGTTGGCGTAGTCGAACTGGGTGAACAGCGAGAACACACCGCTGGTGACGATGTTGCTCCCGGTCTTCAGCGAGTTGGACAGCACGAAGATGATCGGGACGTAGGTCATCACGATGATCAGCGCCCCGGCCGCCAGGCTGATCCACCGGTATGGCCGCAGCTGACGCGCGGCGGTGCCCGCCCGCCGCCCGGTGGCTGCCGGGCGGCGGGCGGGAGCGGACTTGACCCGGGTTGCGGGAGTCACGCTTGCCCTTGCGTGGTCACGGAGCGGTCAGTACTTGCTGAGATCGACATGGTTCTGGGTGGCCCAGGACTGGGCGGAGCTGGTGAGCAGCGCCTGCCACTGCTTCGCGAAGGCCGGGTAGGGCAGCGAGCCGTTCACGTAGGACTGGACCAGCCGCAGGCCCGAATTGGTCGCCGCGGTTGACAGCGGCCGGCTGGGCGATGACCTCGACGCCGTCGTGGACAACGCCGTCGAGCTGTCACTGGCCTTGCAGGCGGCCTCCCGGCGGCCGTCCCGGCCGGGCACGTCCGCCCGGCCAGCGCCGGACTGACCCGGCTCAGCTCCCGGTGCGGGACAGCAGGCGGGCCAGCACACCGGCGAGCTGGCCGGCCGCTTCGGCGGCGGGCACCGCCGGCGTCCAGGCGATGACCCCGTCCGGGCGGATGAGCGCGGCCCCGGTCCAGCCGGATCCGGCTGCCGCGGACGGCTCCGCGGGGCCGGGCAGGGAGCCGGGGTCGACCGGGTACACCGTCACGTCCACGCCGAGGGATCCGCTGACCTCCGCCGCCGCGCGCCGCCACAGGTCGTGCCCGTCCCCGGCGAGCAGGGCGAAGCCCGGGCCGGCGGCGTCCAGGCTGGAGATCTCGCCGCCGGCGGCGGCCAGCGGGAGGTGCGGCACCCGGGTGCCCACCGCCCAGCTGTGCGCGTGCGGGTCGTCGAGCGGCTGCTCCGCGGCCTGGTCCGCCAGCACCGCCGCCGACCGGTAGATGGCGCCGAGCTCGATGGCGGCGTCGTCGAGCGGCGGCATCAGGTCGTCCTTGGGCAGGGTGGTGTCCACCCGCAGCACGTACCGGGTGTACGCCTGCTCCACGGTGAGCGCCGAGATGGGCCGCCGCTCGGCGTCGTAGGTGTCCAGCAGGGCCGGCCCGGCGAGGCCGCGGGTGACGTAGGCGAGCTTCCAGGCGAGGTTGTGCGCGTCCGCCACGCCGGTGTTCCCGCCGAAGCCGCCGGTGGGCGGCATCACGTGCGCCGAGTCGCCGGCCAGGAACACCCGGCCGCGCTGGAACGAGGCGGCGGTGTCGGCCATCGCGCTCCACCGCTGGATGTTCTCGATCTCCACCGGCAGGCCGGGCTCGCCCCCGAGGGCGGTGCGCACCAGGCTGATGCACCGCTCGGTGGAGATGTCCGCGCCGACGTGCGTGTCCCGGGTGCCGTCCGGCTCCAGGGTGGAGAACACCGCCAGGAAGCCGGAGTCGCCGGTGATGGAGAACCGGAAGAACCCGGTCAGCTGCGGGTGGTTGACGTACACCACGCTGAGGTTCCGGTCCCCCATCAGGTGGTTGACGTCGGCTTTGAAGTAGATGGTGATGCAGTCGGCGAAGCTGCCGTGACCGGTCATCGGGATGCCCAGCTGCCGCCGGACGGGGCTGTGCGCGCCATCCGCCGCCACCAGGTAGTCCGAGATCACCACCTCTTCCGGCCCGCCACCGTGCGGGCGGAGCACCGACCTGACGTGGTCGCCGCGGTCCTCGAAGGACACCAGGTCGGTGCCGAACAGGTGCTCGGCGCCGAGGTCAGCGGCGCGCTGGCGGAGGATGGGCTCCAGCCCGACCTGGGTGAGGAACAGGCGGTCGGCAGGGCTCAGGCCTTCCACGCCGTCGTTGTAGGAGTGGTAGAAGTACGCGAGCTCCTTCCCCCCGAGGCTCTCGACGGCGACGATGGCGCCGCCCTGCCGGAACTCGCGGGCCGCCGCCTCTTCCACCTCGCGCTGCAGCCCGGCGGCGCGGAAGACCTCCATGGTCCGCTGGTGGAACGACGCGGCCCGGGGGTGGATCGCGGTGCCCGCGTGACTCTCGGCAACCAGATGCGGCACGCCGTAGCGCGCCAGCAGCACGGAGGTGGTGAGGCCGACCAGGCTCCCGCCCACCACCAGGACCGGGATGCGACGTTCCGGCATGGCTGCTCCTTCTCCCGGCCGGCCGCGCTTCATCGCCGCCGGCACCGCTCTTCCGCAGATCCGCCCGCACAGCGGACACTTGTCCGTTTTATGGGCGTTCGTGATGGATAAGACTGTGACGCCTGCGCTTGCATGTCAAGAGACCCGCGCATATCTGCCCGTACAAGTGTCCGGGCTACGGACGAAGACGTCATCCCGGCCCCGGCTCAGCTGGCCGGCAGCGGCCAGGTAGGGGCCGGTCCCGGAGGGCGGCCCTGCTGATCTTGCCGGTGCTGGTGCGGGGCAGGTCCGCTACGTAGCAGACAGCACGCGGCACGCCGTGGGCGCCCACCGCCGTCCGCACCCGCTGTTGCAGGTCGGCGGTCAGGTCATGGGTCTGCGGCCTGCCCTCGCGCAGGCGGACGAACGCCGTGACCGCCTGGCCCCGCAGCAGGTCGGGCATCCCCACGACTGCGCACTCCGCCACCGCGGGGTGTACGAGCACCGCGGCCTCGATTTCGGCCGGGCCGAGCCGGTAGCCGCCGCTCTTGATGATGTCGTCGTCGCGGCCGTGGAAGAAAATCTGCCCGGCCTCGTCCGC
>JBLMWU010000086.1:0-3280 GCA_050257395.1 Gemmatimonadota bacterium
GATCCGCAGCACCGCGGTGTCCGTCATGTCCTCCGGGAACGTGTACGCGGGGATGAGCCAGCCCCGCTCCCGCAGCCGTTCGGACAGGTCGAACACGGTGAACCCGGCCGAGTCGTCCCGCAGCCGGAAGGCAAACACGGGCAGCTCGCTGCCGTCGGTCAGCAGTTCGAAGGGGCCCATCTCCGCGATCGTGCCGGACAGGTGCCGCGCCACGTCCTGGCAGGTCTGCTGCACCCGGCGGTAGCCCTCGAAGCCGAGCCGGATGAAGTTGTAGTACTGGGCGGCCACGTGGGCCCCGGGCCGGGAGAAGTTCAGCGCGAAGGTCGGCATCTGCCCGCCCAGGTAGTTGACCCGGAACACCAGGTCTTCCGGGAGAGCGGCGGGCTCCCGCCAGACGATCCAGCCGACGCCCGGGTAGACCAGCCCGTACTTGTGGCCGGACGCGTTGATGGACGCCACCCGCGGCACCCGGAAGTCCCACTCCAGGTCCGGGTGCAGGAACGGGGCGACGAACCCGCCCGAGGCGGCGTCCACGTGCACCGGCACGTCCGGCCCGCCGCCCGCGGCGAGCCGGTCGAGCTCCGCGCTGATCCCGGCCACCGGCTCGTAGCTGCCGTCCATCGTGGATCCCATGACCGCGACCACGCCGATGGTGTTCTCGTCGCACCGGGCGGCGGCTTCCGGGCCGGTCAGATGCAGCCGGCCCGGCTGCATCGGCACCAGCCGCGGCTCCACCTGCCAGTAGCGGCAGAACTTCTCCCAGCAGACCTGCACGTTCGCGCCCATGACCAGGTTGGGGCGGCCGGTGTCCGCGCCCGCCCGCCGCCTGCGCTCCCGCCACCGCCACAGCAGCGCCATCCCGCCGAGCATGCACGCCTCGCTGGAACCGGTGGTGGAGCAGCCGGTGGCCGCCGCCCCGGCGGGCGCGTGCCACAGGCCCGCCAGGATGCTGACGCAGCGCGACTCCAGCTCGGCCGTCTGCGGGTACTCGTCCTTGTCGATCATGTTCTTGTCGAGGCACTCGGTCATCAGCTGCTGTGCCTGCGGTTCCATCCAGGTGGTCACGAAGGTCGCCAGGTTCAGCCGGGCGTTCCCGTCCAGGATCAGCTCGTCCCGCACCACCTGCAGCGCCGTGTCCGGGAGCATCCCCTCCGGGGCGAGCCGGTGGCGGGGCACGCGGTGCCCGGTCACCCGGACATACACCGGGTTGATCGAGACGTCGTCGGATTCGTCCGGGTGCGGGCTCTTGCGATGCAGCGGCACGGTGGCTCCCTGGCAGGTCAGATCGTGGGCCGGTGCCCACGTTAGCGGGGCCGGGCAGGCAGGATGGGGGGATGCACCTACCGGTCAACCCGCCGGTCGCGCCGATGCTGGCCAAAGCGGTCAGCCAGCTCCCGGACGGCCGCTACAGCTACGAGCCGAAGTGGGACGGCTTCCGCTCGATCATCTTCCGCGACGGCGACGAGGTGGAGATCGGCAGCCGCAACGAGCGCCCGATGACCCGCTACTTCCCCGAGGTCGCCGCCGCCGTGCTGGCCGGGCTGCCGTCACGCTGTGTGGTGGACGGCGAGATCGTGATCCCGGCGGCGGACGGGCGGCGGCTGGACTTCGAGGCGCTGCTGCAGCGGATCCACCCGGCCGCCAGCCGGGTCGCCCTGCTGGCCGAGCGCACCCCCGCCCGGTTCGTGGCCTTCGACCTGCTGGCGCTCGGCGACGAGGACCTGACCGGCCGGCCGTTCGCGCAGCGCCGGGCGGCGCTGGTGGCGGCGCTGGCCACGGCGGAGGAGCCGCTCCATCTGACCCCGGCCACCACCGACCGGGACGAGGCGGCCGGCTGGTTCCGCCAGTTCGAGGGAGCCGGGCTGGACGGGATCATCGCCAAGCCGCTGGACGGCGCCTACGAGCCGGACAAGCGGGTGATGTTCAAGGTCAAGCACGAGCGCACCGCCGACTGCGTGGTGGCGGGCTACCGGCCGTACAAGGGTGATGCGGAGGCGGTCGGCTCGCTCCTGCTCGGGCTCTTCACCGAGGAGGGGAAGCTGGCCAGCGTGGGCGTGGTCGGCGCGTTCAGCATGGCCCGCCGCCGGGAGCTGTTCACCGAGCTGCAGCCGCTGGTGACCACGTTCGAAGGGCACCCGTGGAACTGGGGGCAGGCGGAGACCGCCGTGCGGACGCCCCGGTCCTCGGAGACCAGCCGCTGGAACGCGGGCAAGGACCTGTCCTTCATCCCGCTCCGGCCTGAGCGGGTGATCGAGGTCCGGTACGACCACATGGAGGGGCCCCGGTTCCGGCACACCACCCAGTTCGTCCGCTGGCGGCCGGACCGCGAGCCCCCGTCGTGCACGTACGCGCAGCTGGAGGAGCCGGTCAGCTTCGACCTCGCGGAGGTCTTCGGGTTCCGCGGCGATTCGGCCGGGCCGCGCCGCTGAGCCGGGGCTACTGCGCCCGCCGGTAGCGGCAGAGCAGGTATCCGTCGTCAACCACCACATGGCCGAGGGTGAGCCGGCCGAGGCTGCCTGGCGAGCCCTGCCCGCCGCCCGGGGTCGCGCCCGCGAGGACCTGCCCGCCCGCACCGGCCGTGCTCGCGCCGGCCGCGTCCACGATCCGCCCGGCGGCGCCGCCCGCCAGCACCGGGCTCACCGTGAGGCAGAGCTCGTCCAGCAGCCCGCTGGCGGCGAGCCCGCCGAGCAGCCGCGGCCCGCCCTCGGTCAGCAGCCGCCAGTGCCCCAGCCCGGCCAGGGCGCCCACCGCGGCCCGCATGTCAACGGTGTCGTCCCCGGCCACCACCACGTCCGCGCCCGCGGCGGTGGCCGCCGCGCGCCGGTCCGCCGGGGCGGCCGCGGTGGTGATCACGATGGTGCGGGCGTCCGCTGGCGCGCCGGTGATCAGCGGGGCCGACAGGTCCAGGGTGAGCCGCCGGGTCACCACCGCGATCGGCGGCACCGCCGTCCGCCCGGCCCGCAGCTCCTGCCACCACGGCGCCGCCTCGGCGGGGCGCGCGGGCCCGTACCCCTCGGCACGCGCCGTCCCCGCCCCCACCAGGACCACGTCAGCCAGCGCGCGCAGCAGGCTGAAGACCAGCCGGTCCGCCGCGCCGGACAGCCCGCCGGAGCGCCCGGCCAGGCTCGCCGCCCCGTCCACGCTGGCGACCATGTTCGCCCGCACCCAGAGCTGCTCCGCGGCGTCCGGGTAGGCGTACAGTCCCGCCAGGTCGCCGGCGGCCAGCTCCGCCTGCCGCGGGTAGATCAGCCGCATGTGCAGCAGTCAACCAGCCCGTCCC
>JBLMWU010000087.1:0-2923 GCA_050257395.1 Gemmatimonadota bacterium
TGACTCCCCGCGCGACGCCCTTCCAGGGCCAAAGGACCGCCAGCCGCATGATCAGCGGCCTCTTTGGTACGTGGTACTTGTCCCGCGGCTGACGGCGCGGACCGCTTACTCAAGGTCCGATAGTCCCGCACGGGCATGCCGTCGAGGCAGCGGCCAAGCAGCCCCGACCCGGGTCTGATCCCCTTCGCCGGCATGCCCTGCTCCCCTGGGGCCGAGCCCTGCGAGGCCACCGAAGCCGCCACCGCCACCGCAACCCGGCTCACCAGCACTAACTCATCACCCCGGGCATGGCGATGATAGACGCGGAAGCCGGGACGGCGAGGACCAGTCTGGTACCCGCGGCGGCGCTGTTCCGTTCCCTGGCCGGCCCCGCCCGCCTGGCAATCCTCCAGCACCTTGCCCACGGGCAGGCTCGGCTGGTCGACCTGACCACCGAGCTCGGCCTGCCCAGTCCACCGTCTCCAAGCACCTGGCCTGCCTGCGCGACTGCGGCCTGGTCGACTCCCGCCCCCACGGGCGGGCCTCGGTCTACTCCCTCGCGCAGCCCGCGCCGACCGAGCTGCTCCCGGCGGCTGAGACCGTCCGCTGAAGGACGACAAGGTCCGCGAGAGGGCGCTCCGGGCGGCAGGGCAAATAACCAGTACTCCGGCACCTGCCATTGGACACTCTCCGGACGCTGGCCTCCGGACACCAGAAACTCTTTCACGGCTCGCCGCAGCAGATCGACGGGAATTTCCGAATGATTCGGAAACTCTCCTATGCCCTATCTCACAGTAGGCAACTTCTTCATACCGGTAGTCTTCCGGCGAGCCCAAGGTGACCACGTTTCCGTCGCTCCCCATGAACGCCAGGACACCGACCCGGCGGCTCCCGTCAACCCCCACCATCAGCTCGTGGTGAGGATACCCGGAAGGCAGGAGCGGCCTCTGCGCGGAATACAGCGCAGCCAGGTTCTCATCCACCGGACTCGCGAGGAGCGTATCGATCAGTGCATCGACATCCTCAACGGTGCCGAGTACTGCCGGTTGATTGACATGGTCTCGCCGGTACCACGCCTCGACGCGGGGCTGCGTCAGGGAGTTCCTCCCATTGATAAACCGGGCTGCTTCATCGAGTTGGCTGATCCGTGCTAAGGACGCTGAACGATTGACGTTACAGACCAGCCGCCATGGTCCGCGCGACCCGGGGGATATGCGACCGAAATAATCGGACAAAACAGCACAAACTGGCCGATATGATATTTCATGATCGCGAAAACTATTTTCCTGGCGTAAAGAAAGCGTCTGGAGTTTCGCAGTTATGCGGCGGCTGCGTTCCAGGCTGTCAGGACGGCTTGTATTTGGCTGGTGGTGGGCTGGCCGGGGTGTCCGCCGGAAATTCGGGCGGTGATCAGGACGCGGCGGAGCTTGGCGGTCATGTCCTCGAAGGCGGGCTCGGCCTTGGCGGTGTACCAGGGCTGGTCGTGGCGGCGGCTGGTGATGTCGGCGGGGTCGTGGCCGTGGCGGGCGTACCAGATGACGATGATCGTGGTGGCGAGCAGGGTGAAGGGGATGGTGCGCTGTACCGCCTGGGGGGTGCGGTTGCGGGCCTCGCCGGCGCCCAGGACGCTGCGGGCGTCGGCGAATGCCTGCTCGATGGCCCAGCGGGCGGCGTAGCGGGTGATGAGGGCGGCGGGGGCGGCGTGCAGGTCGGTGGTGATCAGGGCGAGGTCGTAGCCGGCGGTGGTGCCCGGGTTGCGGGCCAGGATGAGGCGGACCCGGCGGGCGCGCCAGGAGCCGTACCACAGGCAGGGGACGGCGGCCAGGTGCATGGTGTCGCGGCGGCCGCGGTAGGTAAGGGGGGTGCCGGCGTCCCAGGTGGCGGCGGCGGCGATGTCGCGGGGGGTGCCGAGCGGGTCGCCCTTGGCGCGGGGCCGGCCGCGCCTGCCGGTGCGGGGCGGGGGCGGGCCGTACAGCACGGCGTTGCGGGGGATGCGGCAGGTCCAGGTCACGGCGGGCGGCAGGGTGCGCAGCGCGGGGCCGTGGTAGGCGCCGTCGGCGACGACGTGCACAGCCCGGCCGGGGAAGGCGAGGGCGAGCCGGCTGACCAGGGCCGCGGCGATCTCCACCGTGCCGGGGCCCAGCGATGCGTCCGGGCGCCTTCCCCGCCGCCGGTACCTGCCGGGCAGCCGGAGCCGGGCCAGCACGGGCAGGCCGATCTCGCGGGAGCAGAACGGCAGGTGCACCACGATCGCGGCGACCACGAAGCAGTTGCCGAAGCTGAGCTTGTTCCTGGCCGGGGAGCTGCCGTCATGCTGCCAGCCCGCGCCGTGGACCTTGCGGCCGGACCGGCGGAACACCGAGTCGTCGACCGCCACCCGCAGGTCCTCGCCCGGCGGGACCAGCAGCAGCACCGCCAGCCGCGCGACGGCCAGGCCGAGCTCATCGGGATCCCAGCGGGCCCGGGCGAAGAAACGGTGGGCCCGGTCATGCGGCCACCGGTGCTGCAGGCACGCGCCCAGCAGCATCCCGGTCACCGTCCGGCGGCGCACCTGCCCGGCCAGCCCGGCGACCAGGCCGCAGAACGCGGCAAATCCCGGCGCGGTGAAACACGGCCGGAACGCGGACAAGATCTCCAGCAGCGAACCGGGTAGGTTCACGAAAGGAAGCATCGGCGGGTTCCCTCACCACGAGGCGGGCATCAGCACCGCCGATGCTTCCCCGGCCAGGCCGCCAGATCAATGCCCCGCAAACCGCGCGTTAAGCCGCGCCCTCTGACCACGCGCCATGCGCCGCTCAGGCCCCGCCAGCCCCAAGACCGCGAAACTCCAGACGCTTTCTTTACGTCAGGAAAAAACCTTTCGCGATCATGAATACCCCGTATCGACTAATTTGTACGGTTTTGCCCGATTCCTTCTGTCCAATAACCCCCGTCGCGCGGGGCA
>JBLMWU010000088.1:0-3821 GCA_050257395.1 Gemmatimonadota bacterium
GACCCGAACGCGGCCGACGACTGACGCGGCGAATCTTTGTGCGGGATCCGACCCGGAATCCGATGCCAAATCCCGCACGATCTTTCCGGTAGCACCTGGGCGGCTGCGGGAACGATAAGGCCGCGACCGTCCGCCGACCGATACCGGAGGCCCTCATGAGCGACATCGACCTGGACGCGCTGGCCGCCGAGCGCGCCCGGTTGCGGGCCGAGTACATCACTCCCGGGCGGCCCGCCAGCCCCGCGCGGGGCATCCACCACACCGCGCTGATCAGCTCCGACGTCGAGCGGACCATCCAGTTCTACCAGGGCATCCTCGAGTTCCCCCTCACCGAGATCTTCGAGAACCGCGATTACAAGGGATCCAGCCACTTCTTCTTCGATGTGGGGAACGGCAACCTGCTCGCGTTTTTCGACTTCCCCGGCCTGGACGTCGGCCCGTACGCCGAGGTCCTCGGCGGCCTGCACCACATCGCGATCTCCGTCAGCAGGGAGAAGTGGGAGTACCTGCGCGGCAGGCTCGCCGCGGCGGGTGTTCCCTATCAGGAGGAGAGCGGCACGTCGGTGTACTTCCGCGACCCCGACGGGGCGCGCCTGGAACTCCTCGCCGACCCGCTGGGCGAGATGTACGGCGCCAAGGTCCTGTAGACGGCGATCCTCGCCGCCTTCTCCGGCTTCCGGACCCGCCTCGGTTTCCGGGCTTTCTCCGCCTTCTGGGCCTGCCCGAAGAGGCTGCGCAGCGTCGGCCCGAAGTACGCGCTGTACCAGGCCCATTCGTAGTCGCCGCCGTCCTGGTAGCTGCCGACGACCCCGAAGACGGTGCCAGTCCCGTTCCGGCGGTTGAAGCCGGCGATCCACGGCCCGCCGCTGGTTCCGGCCCAGAAGCCGTGGCAGTAGTACTCCATCTGGCCGGTACGGAACCTGAAGCTCCTGGTCAGGCAGCGGACCGGCGCGGTGTCGGCGTCGTTGTAGCCGATGGCCATGATTCTCTCCCGGTACCACCGGGTGAAGCCCACCGTCAGCCCGTCGGTGCGTGCCTGGATCTTCCGGCCCCCTGCCGGGCCCACCGCGAGGAACGCGAAGTCGAGGTCAGGGTCGTGCGACCGCTGCCAGCCGGCCGCGACCATGATCGTCCGGACCGCCCAGGCGCCGTAGGGGAGATGCCCGCTGTGGTACCCGGGGACGTACTCGACGTTGGTCGCGAACCCTTTCGCGTCGACGCAATGCGCCGCGGTGACCACCAGGTCGCCGGGCGCGGACCTCACCACGGCGGCCGTGCAGAAGTGCCTCTTCGCGCCGGTGGTGGAGAACAGCGCGCCAATGGTCGGCACCCCGCCGAACCGCTTCGCCGTCGGGATGCGCTTCCGTGGGGAAACCGTCGCGGGCGCGCGTCCCGGCTGGCCGCTCTCCTGCTCAATATCCGCCGCGTGGGGGAGCGGCACGGCCCACGCCGCCGCCCTCCGTGCTGGTGTCCAGAACGCCAGCGCGCCGCGCTGCGCCGTCCCGCTGACCTGATGCACCACCGCGGCCACACCCCCGCCCGGCCCCGTCCCCCCCGCCGTCCGCCCCGGCCCCGCTAGTACTCCCACGCCGCTGGCGGCCTCAGCCACGCCCGCCGCTCCCGCGCCGGCCGCCGCCCCGGCGGCACCCGAAGCGCCTCCTATGTGCGAGTCGCATCCAATCACGTGCGCAACCGCGCACCGGGGATCTGACGCCGGAATCTCTCGGTGTCCCGGCCGCCTGAGTCGCCAAAGCACCCGAAACCCGGAAACCGCGCCGGATGGCCGAGCCCGCACGCCTGGAGGGAACGGTCCGGCGCATCTTCGCATCACTTTTTGTCAATTTCATGTCCGTTTTGCCCGATTTTGGCGACCAAAAGTGATGCGAAGCCTCCTCATCCCGGGGGTGGTCGCGCTGGCGTGGAATTTTGGTGCGGGGGTGCGGGTCGTTGCTGGCTGGGGCCGTTGCCGCCCGGTGGCTGGTGCTCGGGCGGGATGGCTTGATGTGGCTGCGGGGCGGGGGCCGGGGTGGGAGGGTGGCGGCGGGCTGCCCGTGACGCCGGTTCACCTGTGGGATAGGAGCCCGTTGCGAAGCCTGGCGCCGGGACCTGACCTGAGGGTCGCCTCTTGTTGCCTTGAGCACGCCGGTCAGTATTCGCGGCTGTGAAGCCTGCTGGCACCGGGTCCCCGGGCAGCCCGCCGTGGTTACCGGTTCGATGATAGGAGGCCTGGTGGGCAGGCGGCAGCAGAAGGCGGCGCGGATCAGCGCGCGGCTGGTGGAGGACGAGGAGTATCAGCTCCGCCATGAGCGGTGCGCCGGGATCGACGTGGCGAAGGCGTCCGCGGTGATCTGCGTGCGGCTGCCCGCGGTGCGGGAGGGCGGCAGGCGGGTCTCCCGGATCGAGACCTGCGGGGCGACCGTGCCGGAGGTCGCCGAGGCGGCGGTGCGGCTGCTGGAGGACGGCGTGCAGATGGTCTCGATGGAGTCCACCTCCGATTACTGGCGGGTGTGGTTCTACGTGCTGGAGGCGGCCGGGCTGGCCGTGCAGCTGGTGAACTCCTCGCAGGCCCGGCAGCTGGCCGGGCGGCCGAAGACCGACCGGGCCGACGCGCAGTGGCTGGCGCGGCTGACCGAGATGGGGCTGCTGCGCCCCTCGTTCGTGCCGCCGGCGGAGATCCGCGGGCTGCGGGACTGCACCCGGATGCGGATCCACCTGGTGCACGACCGCACCCGCCAGTACCAGCGGCTGGAGAAGCTCCTGGAAGGCGCCCTGGTCAAGCTGACCAGCGTAGCCAGCCTGGCCACCGCCTCGGCCAAGGCCATGGTCCGGGCGATGATCGCCGGCGAGCGCGACCCGCAGGCGCTGGCCGCGATGGCGCAGACCCGGATGAAAGCAAAGCACGAGGACCTGGTCCGGGCCCTGACCGGGATGATGTTCGGCGACCAGCACGCGCACCTGGCCCGGATGCTGCTGAACCTGATCGGCTACCTCGATGAGGAGATCGCGGTCCTGGAAGACAAGATCGCCGCCTGCCTGGACCAGATCCCCGCCGCCCACGGCGTGGACGGCGACGGGGCCACCGGACCCGGCGCCGGCGCCGGGCCGGACGCGGCCATCCTTCCCGCCGTGCAGCGGCTGGCCGAGATCCCCGGCGTCAGCCAGGACCTGGCCCGCGCCATCATCGCCGAGACCGGCCTGGACATGACCCGGTTCCCGACCGCCGCTCACCTGGTGTCCTGGGCCGGGCTGGCCCCGGTCGCCCGCCAGTCCGGACCCCGCACCCGCAAGGCGAAAAAGGGCCAGGGCGACAGCTACCTGCGCGGCCTGTGCACCCAGGCCGCCAACGGCACCAGCGGCACCGCCACCTTCCTGGGCGAGCGGCTGGGCCGCATCGCCAGGCGCCGTGGCGGCACCAGAGCCCGCGTCGCGGTCGCCCGCTCCATCCTGATCATCATCTGGCACCTGCTCAAAAACCCCGAAGCACGCTTCGCCGACCTCGGACCGGACTGGCACGCCCGCAAAACCGACAAGGACAAGAAGGCCCGCAACCTGATCCGCCAGCTGGAAGCCCTGGACCTGGACGTCATCGTCACCCCCCGCGCCGCCTAACCCAGACACCCACCCTGACCAGGCCCGGAACGAAACCGCCACGGGCCCCAGAACCATGCCCGCATACGGTGACTGAAATTCCCGGTCAGTGATGCGAAGCCTCCTCATCCCGGGGGTGGTCGCGCTGGCGTGGAATTTTGGTGCGGGGGTGCGGGTCGTTGCTGGCTGGGGCCGCTGCCGCCTGGTGGCTGGTGCTCGGGCGGGATGGCCTG
>JBLMWU010000089.1:0-2862 GCA_050257395.1 Gemmatimonadota bacterium
GTTCAGGTGCCCCCAGGTGAGGCCGAGGATTTTCGCCTCGGCGAGGATGGGCACGCCGCGGAAGGCGCTGGTCATGGCCTGCTGCAGCAGGCCGCGGATGCGTTCGGCGTCGTTGACGGCGCTCGCTGAAGTTCCCCAGTTCTGCTAGATCAACTTCCCCACCTGGGCATCGCGTCCTGGGCGCGCCTGCGCCCGTTTTGGCTGCTGTTCCGGGATCGTCGCGGTGATCATAATCGCGGCGATCTTGGGAGGCTGGATGCTCTCGTGGGAGGACGATGTGGAGGCGCATGCGCTGCGCCAGCGGGGCTGGTCGATCTCGGCGATCGCCCGGCACCTGGGGCATGACCGCAAGACGGTCCGTGCGTATCTGCGTGGGGAGCGCGAGCCGGGCCGCCGGGCCAGCCGGGGCCCGGATGTCATGGCGCCGTTTGTGGAGTACTGCCGGATCCGGCTGGCCGATGACCCGCACCTGTGGGCCTCAGCGCTGCTGGATGAGCTGCGCGAGCTGGGCTACCGGGGGTCGTATCCGAGCCTGACCGCGGCGATCCGCTCTCAGGGGCTGCGGCCGCACTGCGAGCCGTGCCAGGCCTCGGCGGGGCGGGATGCGGCGATCATCGCGCACCCGCCGGGTGAGGAGACCCAGTTCGACTGGCTGGAGCTGCCCGGCCCGCCGCCGGGGTGGGGGTGCGGGACGCACGCGCATCTGCTGGTGGGGGCCTTGTCATCGTCGGGCCGCTGGCGCGGGGTGCTGGCCGAAGCCGAGGACTTCGCGCACCTGGCCGGGGCGCTGGACCAGGTGGTGCGCAGGCTGGGCGGGCTGACGCGGCGGTGGCGGTTCGACCGGATGGCCACCGTCTGCCACCCGGCCACCGGCACGCTCACCGCCGAGTTCGCGGGCCTGGCCAAGTACTACCAGGTGGGCGTGGACGTCTGCCCGCCCCGGCACGGCAACCGCAAGGGCGTGGTCGAGAAGGCCAACCACTCGGCGGCGCAGCGCTGGTGGCGCACCCTGCCCGATGACACCGCCTGGCCAGCCGCCCAGCAGGGCGTGGACACGCTGGCCGCCCGCATGGACGGCCGCCGACGGGTGCGCGGCGGGCAGCGGGTCAGTGTCGGCGAGCTGGCCACCTCCGAGCTGCTACGGCCGGTGCCGGACGTGCCCTATCCGGCTGAGCTGGCCGTCACCCGGACCGTGACGGCGCAGGCACTGGTGGCCTTCCGCGGCAACAGCTACTCGGTGCCGCCGGGCCTGGCCGGGGCCACCGTCACCCTGACGCACCGGCTGGGCAGCGGCCACCTGGCCATCGCGACCGCGTCCGGGTCGGTGATCGCCCGGCACCGCCGCGCCTGCGATGGCTCCGGAGCGGTCGTGCGCGACGGCGGGCACGTGACCGCCCTGGAAAAAGCGGTCCTGGCGTCGTTTTCCGCCGCGCCGCCGTGCCGGCGCAAGGACCGCCGCCCACCGTCGGCAGCCGCCCTCGCCGAGGCCGCCCGGCTGCGCGGCACCCCCGGCCCCGCCGAGCGGGTCGTCATCGACCTGGCCGCCTATGCCGCCGCAGCCACCACCCTGCAGCACTACCCCCGTAACCAGGCACAAGACAAGGAGAAGGCAAGTGACCCAGCCCCCGATGAGTGAGGCCCGCCGCTACCAGCAGCTGCGTGCCCACCTGTCCTACCTCAAGCTCAACAACGCCGCCGAGGCGCTGCCCCGCATCCTCGACCAGGGCCGCGCCGAGCAACTGTCGCTGACCGCCGCCCTGGAACGGCTGCTGGAGATCGAGGTCACCGCCACCGAGCAGCGCAAGCTGGCCTCCCGGCTGCGGTTCGCCTGCCTGCCCGAGCCCTGGACCCTGGCCGACTTCGACTTCTCCGCCCAGCCCGGCGTCGATGAGAAACTCATCCGCGACCTGGCCACCCTGCGGTTCCTCGACGACGCCTCCAACATCCTGCTGGTCGGCCCGCCCGGCGTCGGCAAGACCATGCTCGCTATCGCACTGGCCCGCGCCGCAGCCCAGGCCGGGCACCGGGTCTACTTCACCACCGCCGCTGACCTGGCCGCCAAATGCCACAAGGCCGCCCTCGAAGGCCGCTGGACCTCGATCATGCGGTTCTTCGCCGGGCCCCGCCTGCTGGTCATCGACGAGCTTGGCTACCTCCCCCTGCCCGGCGACGGCGCCTCGGCCCTGTTCCAGGTGATCAACCACAGGTATCTGAAGTCCAGCACGATCTTGACGACCAACGTCGGCATCGCCGACTGGGCCGGCGCGTTCGGCGACGCCACCGTCGCCGCCGCCATGCTCGACCGGCTGCTGCACCGCGCCGCCGTGGCCGGCATCGACGGTCCTTCCTACCGGCTGCGCGCCCACCAAGCCCACGCCCGCAACCTCAGCAAAGGAGCCAGCGCCCATGCCTGAACAAACCCGCACCTGCCCCATCTGCTGGACCCCGTTCACCGCCACCGGCCGCCGCATCTACTGCTCCAAGAAATGCTGCGGCGCCGCCTGGGAACGCAAGGGCGGCCGCCGGGCCAGGCCGGCCACCCCGGCCGCAACCCCCGGCCCCCGGCCAGCCCCCCAGCCCGTGGCCACCACCGGCTGCCCTCACTGCGGCCAGCCCATCACCATCGTCGCCCTCCTGGCCACCCCGCAAGCCGCTCGGCCCCGGCTACCCGGGCACCACCCCGCTCCACCGATCCAGCCGGTATGATCACACCGCCCGGCTGGGGAAGTTGATCTAGTACCCCCGGGGACTTCTGACTAGCGCAGACAACAGCATCATCAAGGTCCACCCATCGATCGACGGGTGGACCAGGGACGAGTTGATCGAGGCGCTGGGCTACTGGCGTGCGAAGGAGAAGGACAT
>JBLMWU010000090.1:0-6120 GCA_050257395.1 Gemmatimonadota bacterium
CAGGCGCTGCGTACCCGGCTCGCCGCCGAGCGCGCCCCCGGCACCACCGGAGCCTCCACCCTGACCGCCGCCGAGCTCCGCCTGCTGCCGATGCTGTCCACCCACCTGCAGCTGCACGAGATCGCCGCCGAGATGTGCCTGTCACCGCACACCATCAGGGCACAGAGCAAGTCGATCTACCGGAAACTGGCCGCCGCCAGCCGCAGCCAGGCCGTCGCCTGCGCCCGTGAGCTCGGCCTGCTCGAGCGCTAGTTCCCATCACTTCATTCGAGTCCCCGTGCTGGGCTCAGCAGCCAAGGCAGCCTCAGGGACCATCGGGGTCGTCCAGCGCGGATTCGACGTCGTATCCAAGGGCGTCGGCGACGCCGCGAACGGCGGCGACGACCCGGCCGAGCCCGGCCACCGGGGCGATGGCCAGTAGCACATCGGTGATTTCGTCTTCGGTCGCGCCCGCCGCCAGCGCCTGGCCGGTACTCCATTCCAGGCAGATCTCTGGTGACCCTATCGCCATTAGTGCCCCCAGCCGTACCAGCGCCGCGGTCTTGGGATCTAGGACCCAGGTGTCGGCCGGATCGAGCCTGAGCCCGGCGCGATCGTTGACGACGCCTTCATCGACGATCGCCAGCCTGCGCAAGATCTCCTTGAATCCCACCGCCTGGTCCATTCAATCTCCTCTCGTAAGAGGCACCAATGCCTCCAGGCCGGGGTGGGTTGCCATGTCTCTACAGCCCGGGGACAAGGACGGTCGCCGCATCGCACTGATCTGGGTACGCGCCGAACGATTAGCCCGGCGGCCCCGCCGTAGGCTGGGTGCCGAGCAGGCCGATCGCGATAGCCCTTTGTACCGCGTCGTTGCGAGATGAGACTCCCAGTTTGCGGTAGATCGCCTTGATCTCGGTCTTGACCGTGTGGCTGGACAGGAACAGCCGCTCCGCGATCCTGTCGGCGGTGAGATGTGTCTGCAGGTGGGGGAGCAGCCGTAGCTCGGCTGAGGTCAGCGGCAGCGTGCCGGAAGGTTTCGAGACTGCGCTGGCGGCAAGGACACCGCGGAAGTTCTTGACCTCATCAATCAGGGTCCCGAGGGCCGGGCGGTGAACCATGATGTCGTCGATCTCGCGCAAGAGCTGGTGGACCGTTCCCAGATTGGCGATGGCAAGGTAGACCTTGGCCAGCTGCAACCGCAGCCGGACGGCATGGTACGGCAGCAGGCAGGTAGCTGACGGGCGCGCCCGCATCGCCCTGGCGAGCTGCCGGTGCGCTTCGTTCAGGTCCCCGCGGTGCACCGAAAGCCTGGCGGCCCCGGCGAAGGCCGGAATGGTGAAGACGAAGTCGTACATCCGTCTTTCGTCGATCGTGGCCAGCGCCATCCCCAGACGGCCGGCCGCCTCCGCCCACTCGCCGCGATCCATGGCGAGCCACGCGAGCTGGGCTTCACAGATGGCGATCGTCTCGGGGTTGCCCATCGGGGCGGCGGCGGACGCCTCGGCGAACAGGGCGCGGGCCTCGTCCAGGCGGTCGGTGAGCAGGTAAGCCTCGCCAAGCAACCACAACGCAACGTCGTGGTACGGGCTCCAGGCGGGCTCTTGGGCCACGGCGCGGGTCGCGTCGGCCGCCATCCGCTCTGGACCAGCCGCACACATGAATGCCCGCAGCATGGCGCGGGACGAGTCGAAGGAGGCCGTGCCATCCGCGGGCAGGGGATCGAACGAGGCAGCGTCGACGACCGCGGCCCACCGCATTGCCCCGGGCGTATCGCCGGTGATCACGCTGGCGAGGCAAGCATGCACCGCGAGCGGCGGGTAGCGTTCGATGCTCACATCGCCGATCGCGCGGTACCAGCGCTGCAGGGTTGACAGCTGCCCGGCCTGGTAAATCTGCCGGGTCAGCTTCGTCACCAGCCGTACGGTGCGGTCCCAGTCGGTCGTGGCCAACAGGTGCTCGACGGCCAGCACCGGGGCTCCGTTGGACTCATACCAGTCGGCGGCCCGCTGGTGCAGCGTCATGATGATGTCAGGTTCGGTGCGGCGAAGCTCCCCGAGCAGGAACTCGCGGAACAGGCAGTGATACCGGTACCACTGCCGCCGCCGGTCGAGCGGAGTCAGGAACAAGCCGTGTGCCTCGATACGGCGCAACTGTATGGACGCGGCCGACGACCCGAGGACAGCCTCGCAGAGCGGGCCCGAGAGCTGGTCGAGTATGGCCGTGCGCCTGAGGAACCGCTGAATGGCCTTCGGCTGCCGGATCAGGGTCTCCCGGTACAGATAGTCGGCCACGTACCGGTCGTCACCGGCGACGGCCTGTGCCCGGCCATGGCCCTCCCTCTCGATCAGGGCAGCGAGGTAGAGGCCGACCGGCCAGCCTTCGGTCCGTTCGGTCACCGCTGCCGCCAGCTCGGGGGTCACGCTGACTTGCGCGCGCGAGAAAATCTGCCGGGCGCCGGCCGTATCGATAGCCAGGTCGCCGGCCCCGAACTCCAGGGCATCGCCTGAGACCCGAAGCCGCGGCAGGTGAGGCTGCTCGGAACGGCTTGCGGCTGCCAGCTGGGATCCACGGGGAATCGCCGAGATCATCATGCCCAGCACGTCGTGGCAGACGGGCGACTGCAGCTCATGAAGATCATCCAGCATGAGGACGAACGGCACCGGGGTCGCTCGGAACTCCGCGGCCAGCCTCGGCGCCGCGCGGTCCGGCACCGATACGCGGGGGCCGCCGACGTCGGCGATCAGGTCACGGCTGGCCAGGCCGGCCCGGCAATATGCCGCCGCAAGCGCGGTGAGCAGGACCGCGGGATCATCGTCGAACCTGTCAAGAGATACCCAGGCCACGCGGCGATCCTCGGTGGCCGCCCACTCCGCCAGGACCGTCGACTTGCCGTAACCCGCCGGCGCTGTGACCGCGACCAAGCGGCAGCCGCTCGAACGGGCGGCCTCGATAAGGTCGCGGTGGCTCACGGCGCCCGGCTGGGGTGGCGGGACGGAGAACTTGGCGTCGAACAGCAGCTGGCTCAGCCCGGGGACCAGCGAGCCCGCTTCGTCAAGGTCCATGTTCACGGCCGGACCTTCACCTGTTCGTGCGTCAATCGCACGCTCTGCTGCGGTAGATACGGACATCGCGCACCCCACCAGGACACAGCCACGACACGTCCCGGACAGGGCGGTCACCAGCTGCCGTTCTCTCCCATGATTGCCGTCGATCCGTGCGGGCCGACCTTCCCCATGATTGCTATCGGGGCAACCGGCGGCATAACCCACGGTGGGCTATTTGCCGGAACGCCCACCATGATCACCTGGAACCGACCCCCGGCCCGGACGGATTTCATCGCCCGAATGAAGTTGAGAGATCCGGCCTAGCCGCCGGCGATCGGCCTCCGGCTGATCGGGCTCATGGTCGTTCTCCCACATCCCCTGGTAGGGTCCGCCCGCGTGACGCAGCTGGTCGTGGCTGCCTTGCTCGGCGATCCTGCCGTGGTCGAGCACCACAATCTGGTCAACCTGGTCAAGCCCGTCGGGTTCGTGCGTGATGAGCAAGACGGAACGGCCCTCGGTGGCCTGCAGCAGGTCGGCGGTGAGTGCCCGGCGGTTGTCCGGGTCGAGGTGGGCGGTGGGCTCGTCGAGGATGAGCAGCGCGGGGTCGGCGAGGAACGCGCGGGCCAGCGCGAGGCGCTGCCGTTCGCCGCCGGAGACGGCGGCCCCATGGGTGCCGACCCGGGTATCCCAGCCATGGGGGAGGGACTTGATCCAGGCCAGCAGCCGGGCGCGGGCCGCGGCGGCCTCGAGTTCCTCGTCGCTGGCGCCGGGGCGGGCCAGCCGGAGGTTGTCGCGGATGGTCGTGTCGAATAGGTGCGGGTCTTGCGGGCATCCGCCGATGACCGACCGGACATCGTCGGCGGCGTAGCTGGCCAGGTCATGGCCGTTGAGCAAGGCGGCGCCGCCGCTGAGGTCGCAGAACCGCAGCAGCACGGCGGCGAGGGTGGACTTGCCGGCCCCGTTGGGGCCGACCAGCGCGACCCGTCGGCCGGGCGGCAGCTCGAGGCTGACCCGGTCCAGGGCGGGCGGCTCATCATTTTCCTCATAACGGACCGTGGCGTCTCGCATGGTGATGGTGAATGGCCCCGGCGGCAGGGACCGGGGGTGGTGCGGTTCGCGGACCGGATCGGGTGTATCGGTGATCGCGGTGATCCGGCCCGCCGCGACGCGGGACTGGTCCAGCTGCACGGCGGCGGCCGGCAGGGCGGTGACGGCCTCGAACGCGGCGAGCGCGGTGAGGGTAAGCACCGCCAGCGGTACCCGGGTGAGCGCGCCGGCCCCGGTGGCGGCGACGCCGAGCAGCAGCACCGCCCACAGCGTCAGCCCGGAGACCGCGCTCATCAGCCCGGTGCCGAGGCCGGAGGCGGCGGCGGTGCGCCGGGCGAGCCGGGTCAGCTCGGCGTCCTCGGCGTCCGCGCGGGCGAGCGCGGCGTCCTGGGCGCCGAACGCGAGCAGGTCGGCCGACCCCTCGAGCAGGTCGGTGACGGTCGCCGTAAGCCGGCCGCGGGCCGGGGCGCCCGCCCGGGCGGCCTTGCGGGCCACGGCCGCCGCCGCCAGCGGCACGGCGATGCCCGCGGCCAGCAGCCCGGCGGCGAGCACAGCGGCGGCCGGGGCCAGGATGAACAGGCACGCGGTCACCGCCCCGCCGCCGACCAGGGCGGCGGCCAGCAGGGGGCCGATGCCGCGGATGAACAGGTCCTGGGTCGCGTCCACGTCCGATACCAGCCGGGCGAGGAGGTCTCCCGAGCGGAACAGTGCCAGCCCGGCGGGCGCTAGCACCTCCAGCCGCCGCCAGATCGCCACGCGGACCTGGGCGAGCACCCGGAAGGCCACGTCGTGGGAGGCCAGCCGCTCCAGGTAGCGGGACACGCCGCGGCCGATGCTGAGCGCGCGGACCGCGACCACGGCCACCGAGATCGCGATGATTGCTGGGTGCTGTGAGGCCCTGGCGAGCAGGAACCCGGAGACGGCGAGCAGGGCGACGCCGCAGCCGGTGGCCGCGGCCCCGGCCGCGGCCGCGAGCAGCAGCCTGCCGCGCAGCGGGCGGGCCATCGCCAGCAGCCGCAGCAGCGGCGGCCGGTCACCCCGGCCCAGTGCGGTCGCAGGCCGGGCGGTCATCGGCCGGCCACCGTGGCAGGCATCCTGACCAGCCGGAATGCAGGCTCCGCGGGCCTGGCGACGTCCAGGCCTATGACCTGGCTGGCGTCGCAGATGCCCGGGTGCCGATGGGTGACGCAGATGATCGTGCGCCCGGCCAGGGGGCCGCGGATGACGTCGCCGATCGCGGCGGCGGCGGCGGGAGCCAGGTGGGCGGTGGGCTCGTCGAGCAGCAGCAGCGGGGCGTCCCGCAGGAACGCCCGGGCCAGGGCGAGCTGCTGGCGCTGCCCCGCCGACAGCTCGGCCGCGCGTTCCCCGAGCGGGGTGTCGTAGCCGTGGGGGAGCGATCCGATGAACGCCGCCGCTCCGGCCAGCCGGGCAGCCTCCTCGATGGCGGTCCTGGAGGCGCCGGGCCGGCCGAGGGCGATGTTGTCGGCCACCGAGCCGCTGAACAGCCGTGGGTGCTGGGGCACCCAGGAGATCTGGGCGCGCCACGGGTCCACGGGGACGGCGGCCAGGTCGGTTCCGGCGGCGCGGACGGTTCCCGAGGTGGGTTCGGTGAACCTCAGCAGCAGCCGCAGCAGCGTGGTCTTCCCCGCGCCGCTCGGCCCGGTGAGCATGATCAGTTCGCCGGGGCCGATGGTCAGGCTGAGCCGGGCTAGGGCTGGGTGGTCGCGACCGGGATAGGCCACGGTCACCCGGTCCAGGCTGATCGTGGCTGAGCGCAGGTCGGGAACCGGTGCCCGCGGGCCACGCGAGGGGATTATGGCTGGCAACGGGGTGTCCAGGATCTGGAAGACGCTCTCGGCGGCGGCGCTGCCCTCCGCGCTGGCGTGGTACTGGGCGGCGACGGCGCGCAGCGGCAGGTAGGCCTCAGGGGTGAGCAGCAGCACCAGCAGCGCGGCCTGGTACGGCATGTGCCCGTACAGCAGCCGCAGCCCGGTCTCGACCGCGACCAGGGCGGTGGCCAGGGCCGCGGACAGCTCCAGCACCAGCG